>USJW01000065.1 GCA_900555045.1 uncultured Clostridium sp.
CGGGACACGGATTGATGTCCCGGCGGCTCTGTTTTTTGCAGATCAGACGGCAGCCATTAGGCGTCCACCCGCTCGATCCGTATTCTGTATTTTCCAATTCTTGGGGCATGATCCCTGTCCCCCGCATTTCCCTTGCCCTTATCCCAGACCAGGTCCTTGTAGCGGTAGATGCTGAGAAGGATTCCAAGCAGCCCGTAGACGGCGATGGTGTGGAACTTGCCGTAGGTGAAGAACGGCAGGCCCGCCGTGGCGGTCAGGCTGTAGCCTAAGTTGCACAGAAGGTTCTGGGCCGTCTCAAAGGCCAGGATGAGGACGCAGCCCATGCCGATCATCTGTCCCAGCTGGTTCTTCTGCCGCCGGACCATCACCGCCAGCGCAGCCAGTAGTAAAATCACCAGCACGGCCAGGGAGACAGCCGCCAGGATCCCCCACATGGAGGCCGCCTGGAGGATCACATAGTCGCTTCGCACCCCCGGCAGCCGGTCCACCGGCATGTTCCCGCCGTCTCCCCCGGCCAGCTCCCCGATGAGCCGCAGCTTCCCGTTGATCTCCCGGACCGCCGCGGTCTGGAAACCGGCCTCCTGCCTGTGGAGCCAGGGATTTAGGACCGCCTTAAGCCTGGCCAGATGGTAGGGCTTTAAATTCAGGGCGAAAAAGCCGCCCGCTGCCGCCGCAAAAACGGCGGTTATGAGGACCGGGGTGCGCCTGCGGCCGATCCCATACCAGTTTTTCGCCATGGAGACCGCCAGAAGAATGGCGCAGACCGCCAGCACGCCCGCGGTGATGCTAATTCCCCCGCCGATCATGCGGATCCCCAGCCAGGCGGCGGCAACCAGCCATAGGATCGCGCGGACATATCCCCCCGCGCCATGCCCCCGGTACTCGTACAGGATCCCACCGTAGATGGGGATGAAGAGGTACTGGATGGTCTTGAGGTAGGAATGTCCGCCCATGATGACCGGGGTTACGCCGGGCAGGCAGAGAAGGGCCATTCCCCCGATGAACAGTGCGCCGATGGCCCGGCCGTACCGGCAAAGGATGCTGTAATCGCAGAGGTACAGGATGGTCATCACCGCCAGCCCTGCCAGGGTGTAGGCGCACTGGGCGAGGAACGCGCTCACGGCGCTGCCGCCCTCCACCGCAGCGCCCGCGCCGATCCGGTAGATGCACAGGTACTGCACCAGAAGGCCGATCAGGCTGATCCCCGCAATCACAGCCAATAATTTCCAGTTATTTCTCGGGCGGTGGATCCGGTCCATGTCCACGCCCACCTCCACCGGGTCCCCCATCCTCCGGACTGCCTCGGCGCAGGCGGCCTGCTCCTCCATCCCCGCCTCCACAAGGGCCCTGGCCTGATCCCCGATGTGGGCCTCAAGCTCCTCGCGCACCGCCGCCCTGGCCTTCTTGCTGCGGATCTGGGCCTCCAGGGTGTCCAGGTACTCACGCATTTCCATACAGGGCACCTCCCATCACGCGCTCCACCGCCGCGGTGTAGGACTTCCACGCTTCCTTCTTCTCGTTTAACGCACTCTTTCCCTTCTTCGTGATGGAGTAATAGCGCCTCACCTTCCCCTGGCCCTCCGTCTCATAGCAGCGCAAAAAGCCCTGGGACTCCAGGGTGTGTAACAGCGGGTAGAGCGTCCCGGCCTTTAAGCTGAACATGGACTGGGAGCGCTCCTCCAGCGTCTCGATGATCTCATACCCATACATGTCCCGCTCCGACAAAAGCTGGAGAAGGAGCATGGATGTGTTGCCGGAGAGCAGTTTTTTGTCTTCCGCCATCGGCCTATTCCCTCCTTTTATATGTAGATGATCTATATACTGGTTTTATTATATATAGATTATCTATATATGTCA
Source organism: uncultured Clostridium sp. (assembly GCA_900555045.1). GTDB lineage: Bacteria > Bacillota > Clostridia > Lachnospirales > Lachnospiraceae > Enterocloster. Next base: position 1,858 of record USJW01000065.1, read on the forward strand.
AGGAACAATCGCTTGTGGTTTCCCAACTATGGTTTTCCAATTGCGGTTTTCCAACCGCGGCCCACCCCCTTAAACAAAGCTGTACCCCCGGTTCCGGCCATTTGAACGCAAAAAGGCACAGGGTGAAGGAGAATCCTCCATTCCCTGTGCCTGTATTTAACTGTGCCCGGCCCTATGCGGCCAGCGCGGTGATTCCAAAGTACGCCAGCACGATGACGCCCAGGATAATCCGGTAGTAACCGAAAAATTTAAAGTCGTTCTTCCTCACGTAGTTCATCAGAAACTTGATGGAGTACACGGACACCACGAAGGCGATCACCATCCCGAAGACCGTGTAGAAGATCTGGGGGCCGGTGAACCCGTTGCCCTTTAAGAAGTATTTCACCAGCTTTAAAAAGCTGGCACCGAACATGACGGGGATTCCGAGGAAGAAGGAGAATTCCGCCGCCGCCCCTCTGGAGCAGCCGAGGATCATGGCGCCCAGGATCGTGGCGCCGGAGCGCGATGTGCCCGGCACCAGGCTCAGCACCTGGAACATGCCGATGAAGAACGCCGTCTGGAGGGAGATCTGTCCCACCTTCTGGACCCTGGGACTCGCGAACGCGCGGCTGCTCTCCACCACGATGAACAGCACGCCGTAGATGATCAGCGTGGCTGCCACCACGTAGGCGTTGTACAGGTGCGCATCCATCCAGTCGTCCAGAAGCAGCCCAAGGACCGCCGCGGGCACACAGGCCACCACGATCTTGATCCACAGCACCCAGGTGGCTTCCCGCTGCCGCGAGCTCTTGGAGGGGCTGAAGGGATTCAGTCGGTCAAAATACATGACCACCACCGCCATGATGGCGCCCAGCTGGATCACCACCCGGAACACCTCCATGAACGCCTCCTGCTGGTTCAAATTTATAATCTCATTCACCAGGATCATATGGCCTGTGCTGCTGATGGGAAGCCATTCCGTGAACCCCTCCACGATTCCCAGCACGATTATCTTCAAAGTCTCAACTAAACTCATCACATTTTCTCCTTACCACATTGATTCGCCGTTTGCCATACATTGTATGTGCTATGTTTCCATCCTATACCTGCCGGTCTTGGCCGCCCTTGTCAGATATTCTCGATCTGCCAGTCGATGGGCGCTATGCCCTGCTGCTCTAAAAAGCGGTTGGTCTTGCTGAAGGGCCGGCTGCCGAAAAATCCCCGGGAGGCCGACAGAGGGCTGGGATGGGGGGCTTCCAGAATCAGATGCTTGGGATTGTTTAACATCGCCTTTTTGCTCTGCGCCGGGCGTCCCCAGAGGATGAACACCATGGGGCGATCCTGGGTGTTCAGCACGCGGATAGCCGCGTCCGTGAACTCCTCCCAGCCGATGTCCCGGTGGGAATTGGCCCGGTGAGCGCGCACCGTGAGCACGGTGTTGAGCAGCATCACGCCCTGGTCGGCCCACTTCTTCAGGTAGCCGTTGTTGGGAATGTAGCAGCCCAGGTCATCGTGCAGCTCCTGGTAAATGTTCACCAGGGACGGCGGAGTTTCCACCCCCGGCTTCACGGAGAAGCTCAGCCCGTGGGCCTGACCGTCGTTGTGGTAGGGGTCCTGGCCCAGGATCACCACCTTCACCTGGGAGAGGGGCGTGAACGCGAACGCGTTGAAGATGTCGTCCGGAGCCGGAAAGATCTTGGACGTCTCGTACTCATGCTTCACTGTGTTGTATAGTTTCCGATAGTAAGGCTTCTTAAATTCGCCGCTGAGCGGTTCCAGCCAGTCATTTTCGATTGCCGCCATGTTTGTTCTCCTTTGTGCTCATTGTTGTCAAAGGCGGACGTTTATCCCTCTGCCCGCCAGATATTCCTTTAAGTCGCGGATCTCCAGCTCCTTGTAGTGGAACAGGGAGGCCGCCAGGGCCGCATCCGCCTTCCCGGCGGTCAGGGCGTCGTAGAAGTGCTCCTTCGTCCCCGCGCCGCCGGAGGCGATCACCGGGATTGAGACCGCCTCGGCCACCGCTGCGGTCAGCTGGTTGTCGTAGCCCGCCTTGGTCCCGTCGCAGTCCATGCTGGTGAGGAGAATCTCCCCCGCCCCCAGCTGATCCACGGTCCGGGCCCACTCCAGGGCGTCGATCCCCATGTCCACGCGGCCGCCGTTCTTGTAGATGTTCCAGCCGCTGCCGTCCGCTCTGCGCTTGGCGTCGATGGCCACCACCACGCACTGGCGCCCGAACTTGTCGGCCGCCTCCGAGATCAGGCGCGGGTTGGCGATGGCGGCGGAGTTGATTGAAATCTTGTCCGCCCCCTCCCGCAGCAGCATGCGGAAGTCCTCCACCGTGCGGATTCCGCCGCCAACGGTGAAGGGGATAAACACGGTCTCCGCCACCCGCCGCACCATGTCCACCACGGTTTTCCGGTTGTCCGAGGAGGCGGTGATGTCCAGAAACACCAGCTCATCCGCCCCGGCCTTCCCGTAGGCCGCCGCGATCTCCACCGGATCGCCCGCGTCCCGCAGGTTCACAAAATTCACGCCCTTCACAACGCGCCCGTTGTTCACATCCAGGCACGGGATAATTCTCTTGGTAAACATTCGCCGAACTCCTTCCTGTCCCTCACAGATTAATGAAATTTCTCAGGATCGCCAGGCCCACATCCCCGCTCTTCTCCGGGTGGAACTGGCAGGCAAACACGTTGCCCTGCTCCACGGAGGCGTGGATATTGACGCCGTACTGCGCCGTGGCCGCCACGATGGACGGGTCCTCCGCCTCCAGGTAGAAGGAGTGCACGAAATAGACGTATGAGCCGTCCGGGATGCCGGAAAACAGCGCCGCCCCGGGGCGAATTTCCAGAGAATTCCAGCCCACGTGGGGCACCTTGAGCCCGAAGCTGTCCGGGATCTTGAGAATCCGGCCGGGCAGGATGCCCAATCCCCCGACGCCCGGGCTCTCGCTGCTGGACTCAAACAGGAGCTGCAGCCCCAGACAAATTCCCAAAAACGGGGTCCCCTTCGCAGTCACCCGGCGGATCACATCCACCAAGCCGTACTGGTGCAGCTTGCCCATGGCGTCCCCGAAGGAGCCGACCCCCGGCAGAATCACCTTGTCCGCGCCAAGAAGCTCCTCCGGGTCCCGCGTGATCACCGGAGTCTCCCCCAGCGCCAGAAGCGCCTTCTCCACACTGCGCAGATTGCCCGCATCGTAATCGATAATCGCTATCATCGGCATTTACCTCCCTGCCTCGCGCTCAAGCTTTAAAATCCAGTCCACAGAGTTTTCCGACACCCGGCCGGCCCGCTCCCCGATCTCGCCCGGGAGCTGGCTGAGCGTCTCATGCACCCGCAGCAGATAGGATTTCTGGTTGACATACACAATTTTCTCAAAGGGCCACCGGATCACCGTTGGACTGTCAAAGCCCACGCCCAGCTCCAGCATCAGAAGATTCCGGTTGAGGGTCCTCGTCTGCCAGGCCATGTAGTCCGCCCACCGGGGCATATACCCCTCCTCGATGTAGGTGTCCGCCTGGATGGTGTTCCCGGTCATGGGCGCGCCGCAGTGGGGGCAGATGTCGTCCGGCACCTCGCCCTCCTCCCAGATGTCCTTGGTGCACGCCCTGGAGCACTGGCGCCAGTGGATATTTCCGCAGGGCGCCACAATCCGCTTCCCGTCAAAGGGCGTGTCGTAAACCGCCCCGTCGGTGACCGTGGTCACCAGGTAATAATCCTTGTCCTTCACCAGCCGGTATAACGCCTCGTAGGCCCGCTTTAAGCGCTCCTGCGCGCCGTCCGCCAGGCTGCGCTCCCGCACTTCCCGGCCGTCGTCGGCCAGCTTCCACTCTGCGCCCAGACCAAGCATCACCTTGTCGGCCGCCTCGAGGCGCTGTATGATATCGATGTTCAAAGAACCGCGATTTAGTTCCATTGTCTCCATCTCCTGTTTTGCTTGTATGTGCCGGCGACTGGTCTTCGCCGGCGGCCAGCTCTCACTGGCGACTGGCCCTCACCGGCGCCCAGCCCTCACTGGCGACTGGCCTTTACCGACGCCCGGCCCTCATCGGCGGCCAGCTCTCACCTTCGCCCGGGGCGGTCCCCAAAGCGCTCCTGGCGCAGGCGCTCGAACTCCTCCTCGGAGATTCCGCTCTCCCGCAGGCGCTGCATGCGGCGCTCCCTGCGGCGCGCCATCGCCTCCCGCTCCCGCTTTCTCTCCCTGCTTATGTACAGAGCCACACCGCAGACGGCGATAAGCACCGCCACGGCGGCGGCCGTGATGATCATTGCGGTTTTGCTGATGGGATTCTTGCCCTCCGGCTCCTGGGGCTTTGCGTCCACCGGCGCCTCCACGGAAGGCTCGGTCTCCTGATTCGCCGTCTCCTGCCGTTCGGCCTCAGCCAACGCGGACTTGGAGAACAGCCAGGCGCTCCCCACCTTGCGGTCATTGTATTGATACTCCACCAGGCCAACAGCCCCCTTGGGGTGATCCTTCGGAAGCTCCGCCGCCAGCTTCCCTTCGGCGTCCGCAAACTCAGCGCCCACCGGGACCGTGATCACACTCCCCGCCTCCAGGTACAGGTCGGACGGGCTGTAGGATCCGCCGCCCACCGCAACCGGCTCCTGGCCTGAGGTGTAGGCGGTCTCATTCTCCGGAATCGGAATATTCTTAAAATTGGCAAAGCCGAACTCCAGCAGCGCCTTGGAGTCCATATAGTACTGGGGCTGGGTTCCCTTTAAGACCACGGCGATCAGATTTCTGCCGTCCCGGTTCGCCAGGGTGACCAGCGTGTTTCCCGCGATGGAGGTGTAACCGGTCTTTCCGGCCACCGCACCCGGCAAGTAGTACTGGCTGGAGCTGTCCTCCGCCATCAGCAGGCGGTGCTCCATGTTGAATCTCGCCCCGTTGGGATTGTTGGTTGTCGCCGGTATGGAATGGCTCTTGGCGGAATCGATCTCTAAGAGCTTCTCATTGGAAAAGCAGGCCTGGGCGATCAGGGCCATGTCGTAGGCGCTCACAAACTGATTCTCGTCGTTTAAGCCGGACGGGTTGGCGAAGCGGCTCTCACGGCAGCCAAGCTCTGCAATCCGGTTGTTCATCATCTGCACAAACGCGTCCCTGGATCCCGCCACGTGCTCCGCCAGCGCGTTGGCCGCCTGGTTGCTGGAGATGAGTAACAGCATGTACAGGCAGTCCTCCACGCTCAGCTGGTCCCCGGTCTCCATGTTCAGCTTGTTTCCGCTCCCGGACTCCACATCGTAGACCGCGGACTGGGAGAAGGTGACCGTCTCGTCCAGACTGCTGTTCTCCAGCACGATGAGGGCGGTCAGAAGCTTCGTGATACTGGCCGGGGCGTACGGGACATGGATGTTCTGGCCGAAGATGACGGCTCCGGAATCCTTGTCCATCACAATCCCGCTCTCCGCCAGAATCCCGGTGTCCGAGGGCCACTCCGGGCGCGCCATAGCGCTAAAGCTGGCGGCAGCGCTCAGTGCCGCCGCCAGAATACAACAGGCAAATTTCTTTATTTTTCGGTTCATTTTCTTTCCCCTAACACATGATTGTACCTCCGACAGACGGCCGGAGGGCAATACTACCAAAACAGTTTACCATTTTCAGCATTAATCGTCAATCAATCGGATTAGATTTAAAAAAGATTTACGGCTTGCTGGGATAGGGAGGCAATATAGCAAAATCCTGATGGATTTTTAAAAACCATCAGGATTTGTGTATGCCGAATTTTTATAATGCATGGTTGCGGCGCATATGTTTACTGCAATTTCAGGGTTACCGTCTGTGAAGATACCCGTTCTGGTCAAAATAGTAACATTCGGATCGCTTCCATCATCGTTCTGTCTCCATTCCTGCGGTTCCCTCTGCACCTTCTACATGCTTCCCCGCAGCTTGTCCACCACCACGGTCATAAACTCCCGCACCATGTAGTGGGGAAGCAGAATTCCCGTGTAGGGGGCCGCGATGCCGCAGACCGCATGGTCCCCCTGCTTTTTTGCGATGGCCATGGCCCGGTACAGGTGAAAATTGTTGGTCAGTATGCCCACCCGGGCCCGGGGCTGCGGGATCAGCCTGTAGCTGTAGCGGATGTTCTCCACGGTGCTGGAGGAGCGGTCCTCCTTCACGATCCGGTCCGGCGAAATTCCCATACGGATCAGCTCGCGCTCCATGCAGTCCGCCTCGCTGATCTCCTCCCCCGGTCCCCGGCCGCCGGACACGATCACCACGGTCTCCTGATTTTCTTCCAGATAACAGCGCGCCCGCTCCAGGCGCAGACTCAAGGCATGACCGGGGGTGGTGCCCTTCACAGCGGCGCCCAGGACAATGATATAGTCCAAGTTCGGCTCCCCCGCCGCGGACATCCGGGAGAGCACCCGCCCCTCCACCAGCAAAAACGCGGCCATAAAGAGGCAAAACGCTACTGCCAAAGCAGTCCGGATCGCGGCGGGCAGAAGGGCCCAAAGCCCGTCAAGCCACCCAAGCCCGGCCGCCGCGCAGAAACCTCCGACGGCCAGCCAGATCCAGAGGACGGATATCTTAAATCCCCCCACCGCGCCGCAGACTATGTAGTACAGCAGACTGATGATTCCCAGTGCCAGCAATATCTTTTCTTTCACCCTTTAAGCTCCCGTCATCTGATCGTTTCCACCATCATATCAGATTATCGAAGTTCCTTCAACCTCTCGACCCGCACTTTCCGCTCCGCCTCGTTCTCCTCGTCGGAATAGTTGGGATCGTTCTGGCAGAAGCGCTCGCAGGGAAGCTCCCCGCACATCCCGCAGTGGGGCAGCCCCTTCTTGTTCACGCAGCAGTCATACATCCGGCACACCGATTCGCCGGTGTAGGCAAGCCAGAACGGCTTCCCCTGAGTCTCACTGCACCCGCTACACTTCTCCGGATAAAAATCGCATTCGCTGCAGATAATGCCGCAGCAGCTCATGATCTGTTCCATCATTCTCCTCCTTCACTCTGCCCCGCCGGACGGGCGGCGCTTGCGCCTGGGGGCCGGGGCCGGAAGCTCTGCGCAGGTCTCCCTGACCAGCTGGCCCAAAAACTCCCGGTCCTCGATCTCCTCCACCGGCAGCATCCTCGCTCCCTCGTGGGGCGAGGCGATCTCTGCGTCCGGCAGCAGTGCCTTCCCGGCCTCCGTGATCTTTAAGTACAGCTGGTTTCCCTCCACTGTGCCGAAAAATTTCCCGTCGCAGTAGACGCCGTACTCGCCGAACAGGCGGCGGTATGTGATCCGCCCCGCCTCGCTCAGCTGGCCTGCCACAAACTCCATGTATTCCTGCGTTGTCGCCATTCTCCCCGTCTCCCCTTCCCCGTTCTGTCTCACTCTGCCAGGCTGATATACACATGAATCTCGGCATGCTCCGGGTCTGCGTTCTGGTATTCCTCAAAATCCGCCTGGTAGGTCCGCTTTAAGTCCATGTTCCACAGCTTCTCCCAGAACTCCCCCACCGCCTGGTGGAGCTCTCCGCGCAGCACAAATTTGGCGTAGGGCCCCGCGGGTATCCGCTTGAGGGTGCACCCCTGGGGCATGGGCTCTGCCTCGGCCACCTCACAGCCCACGGTGATGTCGTAGTCAGCCGTGTAGTCCCCGGCATAGTCGGAGTAAAGTCCGATGGACTTTCCGCTCACCTTATTTTGGATTGCCCCGTAGACCCCCTCGCCGTAAAAGCGTGTCCACAGTCCGCCGATCACCTGCCCCATGTCCGGGGCCTGGTTGTTCGTTCGGGCGCACAGGCCCACCACCAGTTTTTCATTCAGCTGCACAATTTCATATTTCATTTCCATATTTATCACAATTCACCTTTCATCTGGGATACCTGTATTCTATCACCCCAAACAGGACAGCTATGTGTCACCATTATATTTTTTCCCAATTTCTTTGATCAGTCTCCCAAACTCCTCCCGCAGGTCCTGAGGCTCGACGAGCTCCACCGCGCTCCCGAAGCTGAGCAGCCACCCAAACACCGTGTCGCGGTCCGTGAATCCCCGCCGAAAGAGCAGCTTCCCGTCATCCATGACCTCGTAGCTGTCCGCGCCGTACTCCTCCATGAGCCGCCAGCGCATCTCCGCCTCGAACACCGCCGTGACCTCCAGTGAGGAGGGAAACACCCGCTCCGGGGACCCGTCGTAGGGCGGATACTCCCTGGGCGAGAAGCTTTCCCCGGTCAGGGACAGATGCAGCATGCGGTGCAGCTTGAACAGCCGGTAGTCCTCGCGCTCCAGGCAGTACCCCCACACGTACCAGGAGGACCACTGGAAAATCAGCACATAGGGCTCGATCTTCCGGTGTCCCTCACCCTTGGGCGAAAAATAGTCGAACTCAATCACCCGGAAGTTCTCCGCCGCGTCGAGGATCAGCTCAATCTTCGGGGACAGCTTTTCTTTATAATAGGAAGAGAGGTCGATGGCGATGTGGCTGTCCGCGGCCAAAATCACGCCCTGCCGCACGGAGAGCTTGTCCATCAGCTGCTGGTACTGGTTGCTCCCGGCCACGCTGTCCAGGCTCTTAAGGCCCGTGAGGATGGACTGCATCTCGCGCGACGTGATGAGCGTGCGGTCAATCCGAAAGCCGTCCATGATGGAGATCCCCCCGTCGCGCCCCTGGGTGGTCACCAGCGGAATCCCCGCCTTGCACAGCGCCTCGATATCCCGGTTGATCGTCCGCCTGGACACCTCAAACTTCTCGGCCAGCTGCGGAGCCGTGATTTTTTCCTGCTGAAGGAGGATGGATAGGATGCCGATCAGGCGGTCAATTTTCATCGGCAGGGGCCTCCTTTTGGGGATTGTTGGAAGGGCGCGGTAGTTTTGCGGGGGGAGGCGATATGGCAGATCCCAGCGATTCGGCTGACTTCGCCTTCCCGCCAGTTCGCGCGCGTCCCGCAGGCTTGGTCACCGGGCCGGGAGTAATCCCCATGCAGCGCAGCCGGATGTACACCAGCTCCTCTAAGTCCCGCAGCACCTCCCGGCTCTTCACCTCCATGAACAGCCAGCGGCTTCCGTTAAACAGCCGGGTCCCCCGATAGAGCTCGCGGACGTAGGGCGTGAACTCCCCCAGGCGCGCTTCCGCCTCCAGCGCTCCGTCCCCGCCGATCAGGATCATGCATATCAGGTACCCATCCATGGGGTAGACTGTGCACACATTTTTCCCGGCCCTCTTGTACTTGATATTCCATCCCGTCTGCATCGTGCAGGCGCTGTACTCGAATTTGGGTGCTGCCGGACAGTTTGCCTCCATAAACGCGTGAAACTCTCCCCACAGCGTCTCCCCCACAAAGGCCTCCACCGCCGCAAAATCCGGTTTTTGCCCTTTTCCATAGCATTCGCTCCACTTCATCGTCCCTCTCCTCCCGCTTCGTGCTGTGACTTTTCTCTATCATGCCACACGAAACATGACAACTATATGTCATCATTATATCGGAACTGCAGGAGAATTGAAATGGTAATTCCAGGGAAACCGAAAATGCTTGCATTGTCCATTTTTCTGCTATAGAATGAGAGCGTGTCCGGATATTTTTCCGGTGCACTTTTGTATTTTTCAGAGAAGGAGAGCGCATTTTTTGCGCGGAAAATTAGAGATGAAACAGGCAGCAGATTTACGGCGTTTATTGGAATCCATCGACCGGAAGAGCTATCCGGCCTACAAATCCGCCCAGGGCCAGTACGGCTTCGAGGGCTACACCTTATCCATCGATCACGTGCAGGGAGACCCCTTCGCCTCCCCGTCCAAGGTGAGCATCACAGTGCCCCACGCCAAGGCAGGGTATCCGGCGGCATGCTACGACATGCCCTGGAAGAAGACGGCTCTGGAGGACTACCTGGTCCGCCAGTTCGGGCGCGAGATCGCACAGTTCAACTTTAAGGCCAAGGGCTCGGGAAAGAGCGGCCTCATCGCGATCAGCAATCCAGGCCCGGAGATCCTCTCCCGGACGGCCTGCGAGATCACAGGCAGCGGAATCACCGCCCGCTTTGAGATCGGCTTCCCGGCCTTCGGACGGACGATCAACTCCGGGGAGCTGATCAAGATTCTGTTCGAATTTCTCCCCCGCTGTGTCCGCGGCGTGTTCTTTTACGCCAGCCGCAATCCCCGCGAGGTGAAGGCGGTGGCCCAGCTGGCCGAGGACCAGCAGTTTATCCGCGAGGAGCTAAAGCGCCGTCATCTGGTGGCGTTTGTGGCGGACGGCGCGGTTCTTCCCCGCGAGAGCGGCATCTCCAGCCGTCCCATGAAGGGAGGCGTGGCATTCTCCTCCCCGGACAGCCTGCGGGTGGAGCTGGAGCTTCCCAACAAAGGGAAAATCACCGGCATGGGGCTTAAGGAGGGCATCACCCTGATCGTGGGCGGCGGCTACCACGGCAAGTCCACCCTGTTAAAGGCGCTGGAGCTGGGCGTGTACAACCATGTGGCCGGGGACGGAAGGGAGTACGTGATCACCGACGACACAGCCCTCAAGCTGCGCGCGGAGGACGGGCGAAGCATCAACAACGTGGACATCTCCCTGTTCATCAACGATCTGCCCAACAAGAAGGACACCCACCGCTTCTCCACGCCGGACGCCAGCGGAAGCACCTCCCAGGCAGCCGGGGTGATCGAGGGCTGGGAGGCCGGAAGCCGGGTATTTTTGATCGACGAGGACACCTCCGCCACCAACTTTATGCTGCGCGACGAGCTGATGCAGCACATCATCAGCCGCGACAAGGAGCCCATCACCCCGTTCATCGAGCGGGCGCGGGATCTGTTCGAGAAGGCCGGGATCTCCACGGTGATGGTGGCCGGAAGCTCCGGCGCGTACTTCTACATCGCGGACACCATCATCCAGATGGACTGCTACGAGCCCTTTGACATCACGGAGAAGACCAAGGAGGCCTGCGCCCGGTACGGCGAGGATCCCACCCGGACGGCCCCCGGCTTTGCGCTTCCGAAGGAGGAGCGAAAATTGGCCGCGGCGGGAGGCGAAAAAGCCGCTTCCATGGCAGCAGGACGAGCGGATGACCGGATGAGAAATGGATATGGCAGCGCAGATGAGAATGAGGAGCGCGGCGGACATGGCGATTCGGACGACCGAGGCAGACGCGGTGGCCGCGGCGATTCGGATGGCTATGGGCGTGGCGGCCGGGGCGGACGCGGCGACGCGGATGGCTATGGCCATGGCGGACGCGGCGGGCGCGACGAGCGGATCAAGACGAAGACCTACGGGAAGGACTCCCTCCAGGTAGGCAAGGAGCAGGTGGATCTGCGGTTTGTGGAGCAGCTGGTCCACGGGGAGCAGACCGCGGCTCTGGCGCAGATGGTGCGCTACTGCCTGGAAAAGCAGCTGTTCTCCCGAATGACGGTGAAGCAGATCGTGCACACCCTGAACGAGGAGATCCGGCGCGGCGGCCTCCCGGCCATCAGCGATTCCTCCTACGCAGCCATGGGGCTGTGCATGCCGAGGGAGCAGGAGATATTCGCATGTCTGAATCGGTATAGAGGGTAAGGCGGGGTGGATGGAGCTCCAGCAGGCAGATTATAAATCGTTCACTCTGCTACAGTACAATTCTATGATATAAACAGGGCGGCAGGTACACTCCCATTGGGAATGGCCTGCCGCGCGCTCTCTTTTATTTACTTATTTACCACGTTCACCGGTGCTCCGTCCACAAACGCTTTCAGATTGTCAACCGCGATATTCATCAGTCTCTGTCTAGATTCCCTCGGTGCCCATGCGATATGTGGTGTGATAATACAGTTCTCTGCGCCGAGGAGCGGATTATCCATCTCGATCGGCTCTTTGGAGACCACATCTAAGGCTGCTCCGGCAACCTTTCCGTGATCGAGCGCCTCCCTTAAATCCGCCTCAACAATCAGCGGACCTCTGGAGGTATTGATGATCAAAACGCCATCCTTCATCTTCTCGATATTTTCCTTCTTGATGATTCCCTCCGTAGCCGGGAACAGCGGGCAGTGAAGTGAGATCACATCGGAAGCTGCCAGCAGCTCATCCAGAGATGCATATCTGCAATTCTCGCTCTCAAACGCCTCGTTTTTGAAGGTATCATATGCCAGAACCTTCATGCCAAGAGCCTGAGCGATTCTGGCAGTTCCCTGCCCGATTCGACCAAATCCAATGACACCCATGGTTTTCCCTGCGAGCTCAATCAGCGGATAGTTCCAATAACACCAGTCCTTATTATTGGTCCATTCGCCGTTCTTCACGCTCCTGGAATGCTCACCTATGTGGTGGCACAGCTCCAGCAAAAGTGCAATGGCATACTGAGAAACCGCATCGGTTCCATAGGTAGGAATATTCGTTACAACAACGCCCGCTTCCTTCGCCGCATTTACATCCACCACATTATAACCGGTCGCCAGAAGGCCGATGTATTTCAGATTCGGGCAAGCAGAGATGGTCTCTTTTGTAATCGGAGTCTTGTTCGTGTAAACAACCTCCGCATCCCCGATGCGCTCCGCGATCAGGCTGTGGTCCGTGGTGCGGTCGTATACGGTCAGCTCGCCCAGGGCCTCAAAACCTTCCCAGCTTAAATCTCCTGGATTCTCCGTGTATCCGTCTAAAATTACAATCTTCATATTCTTCTCCTCTCACAGTCCTTGGTATTTAGTCCTCAACCAGCGCCCAGGCTCTGTTGATCACTCTCTTTGTGTTTGCCAAAATGATGTCTCCGTCCTCATCTCCCCACGGGCTCACTTCCATAGACATGACGTAAGGATTCTTCGCATTGAAGAAACCCTCCTCCTTCAGCACGGTGAAAAAGTCGACCAGCTGTTCCACATCGTTTGCGCTGTTCGGGTAACCGAAACGGGGATGCTTGTCTCCGTATGCCTCGCAGCCCTCCTTCACGACCGCATTTCCGATATGCAGATGTGTAATGTACGGGCGCAGGGTCTGGATCACGAATCTGGACGTCTCATAGGTGGTAGGGAAGTGAGACAGGTCCACCATCAGGCCGAAATTGCGGTGGGTCATGCGCATATCCGCTGCGAACCTCGCCGCATAGGGCGCGGGGCCAATGAGAGCCGCCTTGTCCATATCAAAGTCGAACACCTCAAGCTCCACCATCATGCCCTTTGCCGCCGCATAGGTGCAGACGTTTCTGGTGGTCTTTAAGAGCTGCTCATAGGCCTCTTCTTTGGTCTCCTCCTGCCATTTTCCTGCCAGGAATGCAATTCCCTTCGCACCGAGATACTCTGCCTCATCAACTGCCTCAATCAGAGTGGCCTCCGCCTTCTTTCTTCCCTCCTCGTCAATATCATTGGGATTTAAACCGGGTCCCAGAAGTCTTGGCTGAGCGCCATAGCACACCTTCATATGAGACTGCTCCAGCATCCTCTTAACCTTTGCCCTGGTCTCATCGTCGGCTACCCTTGTAACCTCGATCGCTGTAAAAAACTCATCCGTGACAATGGTTTTAATAGAATCCAAAAGATCGTAGCTCTTAGGTGGGTGAGTCATCCACTGAATGGTACCTATCTGAAAATATTTTTGAATCGGGTCTCTCATAATCTATTTCTCCTTTCTTTCACAGAGAGCCTTTGCTCTCTTCGCAATGTTTTCTGCTCCAAATCCATATTTCTCAATCAGGGCGTCCAGCGCTCCGGACTCGGCGAAATTTTCCATTCCCAGAATGTCCACGAAAACCGGACATTTGGCGGAAACCACCTCCGCCACAGCCGATCCCAGACCACCATGGATAGAATGCTCCTCCACAGTCAGAATCGCGCCGGTCTTTCTTGCGCACTCCTCCACCAGACGATCATCGATGGGTTTAATGGTATGCATGTCCACAACTGTGGCGCGGATTCCCTGTTCCTCAAGGATCTCTGCGGCCCTCAGTACATTGTGAAGAACCGTACCGGTGGAAATGATCGTCACATCCGCGCCGTCTCTATGTACAATCCCCTTTCCGATCTCAAACGGCAAATCCTCCCCGTAAACCACAGGCTGGGGAGCTCTTGACAGGCGAAGATAGGCCGGTCCCCGGTAATCCGCCAGAGCCATCACCGCCTTTCTTGTCTCCACCGCATCCGCCACGGAAATCACCGTCATCCCCGGAATCGCGCGCATGGCCGCGATGTCGGTTATTGCCTGATGGCTTGCGCCGTCATACGAATCAGACAGTCCGCAGTAAGTACCGCAAAGCCGGACATTCAGCCGGTCATAGGCAATCAGGGACTGTACGGGATCAAGTGCCCTGGTGGCCAAAAATACCGCAAATGTATTGACATATGGAATGAACCCTTCGCGCGCCAGCCCGGCGGACATATTCACCATATTGAGTTCGCTGATCCCCACATTGAAATAGCGGTCCGGGTACGCCTTGCCAAAGAGAATTGACTTGGTGGAGCCGCCTACATCCGCTTCCAGCGCGACGATCCTCTCATTGATTCCTCCGAGTTCTCTCAAAGCTTCGCCAAAGGCATCGCGGATTGCAATCTTTTCACTCATGACGCGTTCCCTCCCAATTCCAATTTTGCCTGCTCGTACTCCTTATCACCGATCGGTTTCCCATGCCATGCACTCTTACCCTCCATAAAGGAGATGCCCTTTCCCTTTACAGTAGCACAGATAATGATGGTCGGCTTCTTTGTCTCCTCCTTTGCCTCACGGACCGCTGCCTCGATTGCGCTCACGTCATGGCCGTCACAGCGAATTACATTCCAGCCAAAGGCCTCCCATTTAGCGGCAATATCGCCCATCGGCATAATCTCCTCCAGGGTTCCGTCCAGCTGAACTCCATTGCTGTCCAGAAATGCGATACAGTGGGTGGTCTTGAATTTGGAAGCTGCCATGGCCGCCTCCCAAACACCGCCCTCCTCGCTCTCTCCGTCGCCGAGCACGACATAAATATATGCGTTGCTCTTCTTAAGCCGCTCTCCCAGGGCCATGCCCACGCCAGCGCCCAATCCCAGTCCCAACGGGCCTGTGGAGAGCTCTACCCCCGGAGTTTTATGTACGCATGGGTGCCCCTGAAGTCTGGAATTAATCTGGCGCAGAGTCTTAAGCTCCTCCTTCGGAAAATATCCAAGCTCCGCCATAATCAGGTAAAGCATCGGTGCCGCGTGGCCTTTGCTGAGAATCAGACGATCTCTCCCCTCCATCTCCGGATTCTTAGGGTCAATATTCATGATTTCATAGTACAGTGTCGTCAAAATTTCAGTGCTGGACAGCGAACCGCCCGGATGACCGGTCTGAATCCTGTGAAGAAGTTCAATCAGGTCTATCCGAAATTTTTTGCACAGCGCTTCCAGCTCTTGTTTTCTTTCCCCTGTCATTCCATCCACTCCTTTTATCTCATCATATAGTCTGCGACCCTCGGCTTAATGAAACGAATCGCTTTTTCAGCCATCCAGTCCGGGTCGTCTCCCGGAAGAATCTCGATCGACACCCAGCTGTCATAATGGATCGCCTTCAATGCACTGAACACCTCGTCGAAATCCAGGTGTCCAAGTCCTGGAGCAAACCGGTTGGAGTCCGCCAGATGGATGTATTTGACCCACTTCTCATTGCGAATCAGGCTGTCGCCGATCCGGTTGTCTTCAATATTCATATGGAACACATCCGCGTGGAGTCCGCAGTTTTTGCGCCCCACCTTTTCAAGGATCGCAGCCCCCTCGTCCAGGTTGTTGACAAAATTAATCTCATAGCGGTTCACCGGCTCGATCAATACCTGAACCTGACGCTTTGCCGCCCGGTCACAGAGCGTTTGCATCGTGTCGACAAACAGCTTTTCGGCTTCCTCCCTGGTCTGCTCCGGGCCCACAAAGCCTCTGCTTCTTCCCGCATTGATCAGCCCGCCGAATTCGCCCGCCAGATCGATGAGGTCTGAAAACACTTCTATGGTCTGCCTGCGTTTTTCCGGGTCCGGATGGGTAAAATACAGCCCCAAATCCGCAAAAACCTGGCCCGTTGTGATGCAGCTCACCTCCATATGGTATTTCTTTAGCCAACTGCGAAGCTGCACCCGGTCAATATCATCCGCTCTCTTTAACGCCAGCTCCACTCCGTCATACCCATATTCCGCTGCCTTACGGATAGACGGTTCAAAGCCTCTCCACACAACAAAGGCCGATTCCTTCGCGTTTTCCCCTGCAATGGTTACTGAAATTTTCACATTTAACCTCTCTTTTCGCTTCTATTTCCTCGGTCCCGGCAATATCTCTTTTGCAGCAGGAATAATCTCCCGGCAGAGCCGCTCCTCTGCCTCACTGATCAGCCCAAGAGAGATATCGTGACGGCCGCCCTCGTACTCCTCGTCCAGCCATGCGTCCAGAATATCCAACGCTTCAAACTCGCCTGTAATCTTGCCCCCAAGGCAGATCAGGTTGGAATTGTTGTGTCGCCTTGTCATCTTCGCCATATAGGTGTCCGTGCAGAGAGACGCTCTCACCCCCTTAAAGCGGTTTGCGATGATACTCATTCCGATTCCCGTGGAACAGATCAGAATTCCCCTCGCCGCCCTCTTGTTAGAGACAGCCTCCGCCACCTGCACTGCATAGTAAGGGTAGCGCACAATATCGGTGGAATCTGTCCCACAGTCCACATAGGGAATTCCCCTCTCCTGCAAATGCTTTAAAATCGCCTGTTTTAGCTGCCAGCCACCATGGTCATTTCCAATATAAATAAGATTCTTCTCTTCTTCTGCCACGTCGCAAACTCTCCTTTTCTAAAATGCGGCGGTCAAAAATGACCACCGCTCTTTTGTTATCATATTACTTTCCCATGATTCCCAACTGCTGAAGCTGCTCTAAAATATTCTCACGGGCAGATACCCGGTCAGCGCCGCACTCCATAAAGATCCATTGATCCTCCAGGCTGGCCACGCCGCCGCTGGCCTTCACCTTTGCGCGGTCGCCCACAACCGATTTCATCAGGGAAATGTCATGAACGGTGGCCTTTCCGGGGCCAAATCCGGTGCAGGACTTCACATACTCCGCTCCGGCCTCCACAGCCAGCTCACACGCCTTCACCTTCTGTTCATCCGTCAAATAGCCGATCTCCAGAATTACCTTCACGCCGCGTCCAAATTCCCGCGCGGTATTGACAACGGCCGCGATGTCCTGGCGAACGTAATCATAGTCGCCCTCCAGCATTCTGGCAATATTGATCACCATGTCGATCTCCGTTGCTCCATCCTCCAGACATTTTCTTGTCTCAGCCACCTTCGCCTCAGTCACTGTAGAACCGTGCGGAAATCCGATGGTTACCAGAATGCCCGACGGATATCCCTTCATCTCCTCCGCCGCCAGTTTCACCCAGGTTGGATAAACATCCACCGTGGCGAAGCCGTAACGCTTTGTGTCCTCGCATGCCTTTAAAACGCCCTCGCGGGTCACAAACGGAGATAGCGCAGGTGTATAGTCCATGTGTGGAATAATCTGTAAAATTTTATCTTTATCTTCTGTTGTAAATAGCATAATCGTTCCCCCTTTTATTTAACAAGCGATGGATACCAGTATCGCTTTCCGCACTCCTCCATCTTCTCGTCCCACTCGTGAAGGATCTGAACCGCCAGGTTTGCCACATGGATGCTGCGCTCCATGCCACCGTAAGCCATCTCGTCCTTCTTGCGATTGGCAAACGCCGTGCAGACGCTTCCCGCTCTCAAGCCGTACAGTCCGGCTAATGTAAACAGACAGCTGGTCTCCATCTCAAAGTTCATCACTCGCGCCCTGCGCAGATCCTCAACCTTGTTCTGAATGAAGGACTGGGTGTAGCCCTTAAAGCCGGGGCGGCCCTGCCCGCAGTACCAGGAGCCGGTCGAGCAGCTGTAGCCCACATGATACGGATATCCCAGGCGCTCCGCCGCCTCCACAAGCGCTGCCGTAACCGTATAATCTGCCGCGGCAGGGTAAGCCTGGTCGACGTACAGATTGCTGGTTCCGTCGTGGCGAACTGCTCCGGAGTGGATGATCACATCACCACAGTTGATAAATTCCTGAATTGCCCCGCAGGAGCCCACGCGGATCAGTGTATCTGCGCCCAGCTCCGCCACCTCCTCAATCGCACTGGAGGTGGAACCGCTCCCGGCCCCGGTCGAACAGGTCGTAATCTTAACACCGCCGATTTCCCCGGAAAATGTTCTGTGCTCACGGTAATCGGCCACCAAACGCGCGCTGTCCCATGTGTCGGCAATTACATTACACCGGTTCGGATCCCCCGGCAACAGACAGTATTTTTCAATATCACCTGCTCCGCAGCGGATGTGATACTGGACATTGCCCTCCATAACAGGTCTGGTTGCCTCCGACTTCCAAAGTTTATTTTCGTTCGCCACAATTGTCCTCCTATCCCATAAAGCAAATTACAAATTCCTCTATCCTTTAAATACAAAGTCTTACACTTCCGTCCGGATTCACTCTCTCCACACATGGAACCACGCTGGTCACATTGTGGCGGGCGCAGAGCACCAGATCCTCCTCCTTGTTCAGGCGGCGCATGATCTCACCTGTTCCGGAGTGACGGTATGCATCCTCCGCATCCTCATACAGATCCAACATGCCGCATGCAATTTTCGCGGCATCCTGGAGATCCGCCTCATAACCGATGGACTCTGCGTATGCCGCCATACTCCTTATCAGTACCCCGGAACAGTAGGTATCATCGATACAGTAAATCTGACCTTCCTCGCGTCCGGCACCTACGGTGCATACACCGGTATTGTTCTCAATTGCCTGGTCAATGGCTGCCTTAGCCACCGCATCACAGTTCAACATAGAGCCTATCAAAACATTCTTTATTCCAAGCTCGATCAGGGTGCGTACACCCACCGTGCCGTTGGTTGTACGGAATAAAACATGCTTTCCCTCGTAGGATGGGTGCGATTTTAGGTCCATCAGCGAAGGACTCACCTCCGCCAGCTCTGCACGGGATCCGTCCACGTTCTCTGCACTCAGACAATACGGCTCTCTCATCGCCTCTGGGTGATCCCTGAAATACATGTTCTCATCCTCAATCAGCGTAAGGCTCTCTGCCTTTTTGTCAAAAAACGTCGCGATCGTACAGCTTGCGCGCACGGCGTCGATCAAAATACACACCGGTTCGTGCGCAGTACATACCTCCTTTGGTATGAAAGAGGCATCTATTTTTATTTTTTTCCCCATCTTGCTCTTCCTTACTCTATTATTTCTTAAACCCCGTCATATCCTTTACCCACTGTGCGACCAGTGCCTTTCCGTCCACCTCGTAGGCAAAGTATGCGTTGGGCTGGCGTCCCAACTGCCCCATGTAATCGACCACTGTCTCCCCATCACACATGCCGGGAGCGGTCTCTATATCGATGGTGACAAATTTAGTTTTGAACCATTCCGGATAGATCAGATAGCCGGTGGCGGTCAGGTCATTTAAGCCCACACCGCCGTTTCTGCCCGCAACCTGATCCGCTGCCCGTATGGTGCGCACAAGATTTCCCTTATCATCGTAAATCTTCTGTACGGCCTTCTCACGCCTGTGGCTGAGCAGCTTCACAATAAAGTCTGTAACGGGAGTTCCCGCTTTTCCAACGGTATCCAAATCTTCCACGGTCTGTGTCACCAGATCACACACATCCAGACCAATCTGTACAACCGGCACGCCGCAGTTATAGACAACCTTTGCAGCCTCCGGATCCACCTTTACGTTGTAGCTGGAGCGCGGTCCCTGGTTTCCGGAGAAGCGGAGGGTTCCTCCCATAAAGATGATTTCTTTCACGTTCTTCACAAAGTCCGGATCCAAAAGAATCGCCAGCGCAACATTCGTCATCGGCCCAAGCACTAGAATGGTGACAGGTTCCGGGCTCTCTTTCACAATGCGGACCATCTCAACCGCAGCATACCCCGTGCCGGGCTGTGTGACCGGCAGCGGAAAGCCCAAATCACCAAAGCCGTCTTTTCCGTGAATCCAGGACGCCTCGATGGCCGGGCGAACGAGCGGACGGTAAGCGCCGCCGTAAACGGGAATATCCGTGCGGCCTGCAATCTCCAGAGTGCGCAGCGCATTGATTATGCACTTGTCCACACCCACATTCCCATTTGTAACAGTGATCACTTTAATGTCAAACTTATCACAGGCAATGGCCCACAGAAGAGATACTGCGTCGTCGTCACCCGGATCCGTATCAATAATCACCGGTTTCTTCTTTAACGTTTCCATAAAAAAATCCCCCTTAAATTAACCCAACATGAAATGCGGCAAAAACGTAGAGAATGCCGGAACAAAGGTAAACAGTATCAGGCAGATCAACAGCACAATAAACTGCGGCACGATTTTTCTGGCAATCCTGAGCACAGGCAGATCCGTGATTGAGGACGCCATAAACAGGGACAGGCCAAAGGGAGGCGTCAGAAGCCCCAGAGTCGTGTTCACCGCAAAAATCACTCCGACCTGAATTGGGTCAACCCCCACCTTGACCAGAGCGGGAAGAAGCATCGGTGTCACGATCATTACAGCGGACAGCCCCTCCATAAAGCAGCCGATCACCAGAAGCATCACATTTACCAGCAGGAGCAGAACATACTTATTGGTAGAAATGCTCAATAAGGCAGCTGCAATCTTTGCGGGAATGTTCTCAAAGGTAATCGCGTAGGAAAAGCAGGAGGCCACTGCAAATATTGCGGAGCAGGTGCCGAGCGTACTCGCAGTCTTTACCAAAATACCGGGAATATCTCTCCACTTCAGATTCTTATAAACAAACTTGCCGAGAATAAATGCCACCAGGCATGCAACCCCCGCCGCCTCAGTAGGTGTGAAGAAACCACTGTAAATACCACCGAGAACGATGATGACAATCGACATCGCGCTGACCGCCGGCAGGAATGTCTTTACCATCTCTTTAAACGGAAATGCCTCACTGGTCGGCAGATTGTATTTATGCGCCACATACACGACCTGAAGCATAAGCGCCAGCCCCATAACAATACCGGGGATCGCGCCCGCCATCAACAGTGCGCCCACAGAGGTGCCGGAGACAACGCCAAACATGATCAGCGGAAGACTCGGGGGAATGATCGGACCAATACACGCGGAAGCCACCGTGACAGAGGTCGCGTAATCCTTCTCATATCCCTGGGAGGTCATCATTTCAATCTCCAGGGGACCTAATGCTGCGACGTCCGCTACCGCACTTCCGGTAACACCCGCAAACATCATGGAGGCCAGAATATTTACATGGGCCATGCCGCCCTTAAAACGCCCCACTGTCGCTTGCGCAAACTTAACGATTCTGTCCAGAGCACCTCCGGCATCCATCAGGTTGCCTGCCAGAATAAACATGGGAATTGCCACCTGAACAAAGGTGTTAAGGCCGGTGAACTGGCGCTGAATGACTGTCCAGATCGGTATTCCATTCACGCCAAAATAGACAACGCATGCACCTGCAAGTACATAATAGATGGGAACCCCCAGGAACATTAAAAGAAACATGGTTCCAAAAATTTCAATCATCGCTCCTCCACTCCTTTCTCCTCACGAAGTTTCACAATTTTGTTCACAATATTTACAATTGTAAAATAGAGAGTGAACAAATATCCGATCATCGGGCCACAGTATACAATATACAGCGGAATTCTGAGCTGGGCTGAGGTTGTACCGCTATTGTACGCATGCATTATGTAATCCTTTCCGGACCACAGAATAAGAGTTAAAATCGCGAATCCCACAACATCCCAAAAAATTTCGATATAAGGCTGGAAACGCTTCGGAATGACTACACAGATGACATCTACCTTGGGAAACTGACCTTTCTTGTATCCCAACGCCATTCCGAAGAATACAAGCCAGATAACTGCATACGTGCTGAGCTCATCTAACCATACTACAGGGATATTTATTTCTCTTCCTAAAACCAGCGTAGTGACTGCAAAGGCAACGCCGATCAGAAAGATAACTACACAAAAATTGAAAATTTTCTCAAGCACATTGCCAAACCAGTTCAATTTGTAAACAATGCCATGCTTTTTTTCCATGTGTTTCTGCTCCTTTACTATACGCATCCCTTAGAATCGGAATGGGAGAACCTTTCACTCAAATTCTCCCATCCACAGCGATCCCATTGTCTTAAATTTACTGCGCGAGAATCTTCTTAGCCAGATCTCTCACCCAATCTTCCTGCTTTTCAATATATTTGTCGCGAACATTCGCAACCTTCTCCTGAATCGCAGCGGCGTCACACTCCACATAGGTCAGACCGCCCTCTGTTGTAAGCCATTCCAAGTCCGCCTCATTTCCGTCATCTGCTAACTCCTGGAGTCTCGGGATCAGAACATTGTTGACGCCATCGTCCACCAGCGCTTTGTAGGCATCCGGGAGCTTATCGTACATCGGCTTGCTTACCAGAACGAACATCGGTGTCACAAACAGATTCGGCTCACAGACATATTTAAGATTCTCGTAAAACGCCATCGCCTTGACACTCGCCGCAACATGATCCAGACCATCACATACCCCTAACTGAAGTGCGGAGTACAGCTCGGTCCAGGCGGTAGTTGTGGAGTTGCACTCCAGAGCCTGGAAGGTGTCAAGCATAATGTCGGAGGCCATCAGACGAATCTTCTGTGTTTTGAAATCTTCCACCTTCTCGATCGGTGTCTTAGTGTAAATCTGGCGGAAGAAGTTTTGGTAGTATCCGTAGTTGATCAAATCCGCATCTGTGCAGGCCGCGGCCAGCTTTCCACCAAATTCTTCATCGGCCATCACGGTTTTGAACTGGTCTACATCTTTAAACAATGCCGGAAGAGAGAACAGATTGTAGGACGGAACGAAATTGGCTAGAAGGCTTGCCGCCGCCACTGTACCAGCAATGCTGCCGGTCTGCATGCTCTCAATAACCTCCTGCTCCGTTCCGAGAGTACCTGAATGGAAAATCTCAATCTTGAATTTGCCGCCGCTCTTCTCCTCCATATAATCGGCAAAATCCTGTAAAGCAATCTGCTGAAAGTGCTCTGCAGACTGAGAATGAGTGAACTTCCATGTGACGGGCTCAAGGTCCGCATATGGATCCGCCGCAGCCTCAGAACCAGCAGCTGCAGCCTGTGTCTTGGTTTCCTCTTTCTTGGCGGAGCCTCCGCTCTTTCCACATCCCACCAGGCTGCCCATAACCAGTGTCGCCGCTAAGCCCAAGCTGATCGTGCGTTTGATCATTTTTCTCATAATAAATCCTCTCTTTCGCATTGTAAAATTTAAAGTTCCAATTTGATGGACTTCAGTCGTCCTACCTCTTGAAACGATAATAACATATAGCTTATCTTCCGTCAATAGTGCCAACTGCACATTTTTAACTTCTTTTTTTTGTGGAACTTAGCCAAGTCTTGCGCTGGCGCACCACATTGAAATTGAAAAGATCGCTAATAAAATAGCTGTCTGAATAAAACGCCAATTTTCCTGTAGCGGTATAGTGAAACTGCTCCAATAAAATCAAAGGGGTCGGACAGTTTAACCGCAGCATCCCATTAATCTCGTCATCGCTGATCGCAGCTTTAATGGTACAGTTGGCATAGCTTACCTCGATCTGATAATTCTTTTTTAGAAATTCAAAAAGGGACTCCTCATGCTTCGCCAGATACTGCTCTGCGCCTCCCGGCAACTGTGGAATATAATCTCTGACTAAAATAACCGGGGTATCATCCGCTGTACGGATTCGCTCCACACACAAAATTTCCTCCCCGACCTCCACGTTCATTTTGGCCGCCAGCTCTGTATCCGCCGCAATGACATTCACCTTCGCGGGCAGTGTTCCGGCTTTATACCCATGAATGCGGATAATCTCGCTGATACTGTTGAGAGAAGTAATGTTGCAGCTGAGATTATTCGACTTGTTGGCGACAAAGGTCCCGACTCCATGCCGCGAATACACAATCCCCTCCTGCTCCAGCACGCGAATCGCCTCGCGCACGGTATTGCGGCTGATTCCCATCGTCTGGGCGAACTCCATCTCGGAGGGCAGGCGCTCCCCATACAATTCATTTTCCTGGATATAGGAAAATATTTTGTCTCTTGCACTTTCATATGCACTTTTTTTAATAATTCGATCCATTTATCTTCTCCTGTTGTCTGAATGTTAAATATTACCAATATTTAATTTGTGTGTATTTTGATTATATAACCCGGACTTGCATCCGTCAACACGTTTGTTGTACTGTTTGGTCGTCCTACCTATTTGTCACATGTGCTACAAAGCTTTTGTGTGCTTTTTACAATTATTTTCGTTTTTTGAAATTAATATTGACAAAATACACTAGTGTCACTAGCATAGTATGAGATGACAGTGGACTTCACTCTCACTTTAAAATACCACGAATCAAAGAAAGGCGGATACTTTATGATTGGAATTATCGGAGGAACCGGATTTTACAGCGTCGAACTTTTCGGAGAGGCTACCCCCATTCAAGTACATACAGAATATGGCGATGTGACTCTTTTGAAGGGAAATTATCAGGGCACGGAAATTGCATTTCTTCCCAGACATGGCATGAACCACGACAGGCTGGCCTTTGAGATCACCCACCATGCAAACATGATGGCCTTCCATCAGCTGGGCGTAAAACGAGTAATCACAACCGTGGCCGCTGGAGGACTCAACACCGAGTACAAGAGCGGCGATTTCGTCCTCCTCGACCAGTTTATTAATTTTCACACCAGACATTACACTTATGGCAAATATTCTTTGGATATGACAGAACCGTACTGCTCTGAGCTGCGCCAGATTTTTATGGAGCAGGCCAAAAAGCTGGGCTACTCCCTTTATCCCACAGGGACCTATATGTCTGTGGACGGCCCCAGATATGAGACTACCGCTGAAATTCGCGCGTATAAGGCGCTGGGCGCCGATGTCGTTGGCATGACGAACGCCCCTGAGGCGACGCTGGCGCGGGAGCTGGGAATCTGCTATTCCGCAGTTGTCATCATAACCAATTTGGCTGCAGGGCTTTCCAGCGACGAACCGGATTTAAAGACTCACAGCAACGCAGTAAAAGCAAACAGCGACAAATTGCAAAAACTTCTATGCTCCGTGGCTGCCGCTATCCCAGAAGAACGCCACTGCCGCTGCCAGGAACTGTACGACCGCGCGGCAAGTGCACGCACTCATTGAGCACGTTCAAAAGGGACAAATGAAACGCACCTTTTTCGGGTACGTTTCATTTGTCTCCCCCTTCTACGCCTCCGTCTCCATCCGCTCCTTCGTCTCCCGAAAGTCCTCCTTCACCTTCCGCAGAAGCTCCGGGGCACTGATCAGATCCAGGCAGGACGCGGCGGCGATTTTGGCGCCCAGAACCATGGGGCCGCCCCGGCGATAGTCTTTTTCACCCGCTCCATCACGGTATAGAGGTACGCGGTGTTGTAGCTTCTCATGTAGAACTCCGCGTGGGCGGGGATGCCGTGGAACGTGACCTGAAAGCAGCCCTTCTCCTTCATCTGAATTATCCCGCCGACTGTCTCCTCCGCGGGCGTCCCATACCCCGCACACCTCCTTTAGCGCCAACGCTCGCTTGCGTAGACCTCTTCGCACCCGGACTCCATCCCCTCCCGCTCCAACCGGCAGCAGCGCGGCCGCAGGCCTATGCGGAGGCGGCTTCAGACGGCCGCC
>USJW01000066.1 GCA_900555045.1 uncultured Clostridium sp.
GGGTAGAAGATGGGACAGCGAATAAATGAAAAAAGGCATTGAAAGAACTCTTACTGTAAAGCAGAAGTCTTCCAATGCCCTTTTATAGTTGATTCATTATTATAACCCCAGCGCTGCCTCTGCGTCATCAGCAGAAACCCAACCGCTCTCCCTCGCCGATTTTTCTCCTTCCTCCAGCCGTGCCAAAAGTCTTACCGAGGCGCGCAGTTTATCCAGCTCATCAATTTTAACAATTGCGTACGCCCCCCGCCCATTTTTGGTCAGGTAAACCGGGCTATTCTCCCTCACTTCCTGGAGAACATCTGTATAATTACTCAAATCCGAAATTGGTCTAATATTTGGCATGATATCATCTCCTTGTAAACCCATTGTATCCGATCTATCCTATAATATCAATGCAAATTTCCATTCCAACATATTCCATCTCCCCCACCTCCCCCCGCGACTTTTAATCTCTCCTCACTCATTGAAAAATCCTTCCAAATCGGATATACTAAAAACCAGAAATCTTTGAACCATCTAAACAAGCAAACGGGAGGAGCAAGATCATGGAATACCGAATCGAACACGATTCTATGGGCGAGATAAAGGTCCCCGCGGACCGGTACTGGGGCGCTCAGACCCAGCGCAGCTTCGAGAACTTTAAGATCGGCATCGAGAAAATCCCCGCGGAGGTCATCCGCGCCTTCGCGGTGTTAAAAAAATCGGCGGCCATCGCAAACAACCGCCTCGGCAAGCTGGACGACCGGCGCGCCGGGCTGATCAGCCAAGTGTGCGATGAAATCCTGGAGGGCAAGCTGGACGGGCATTTTCCGCTGGCCGTGTGGCAGACAGGAAGCGGCACCCAGTCCAACATGAACGTGAATGAGGTGATCGCAAACCGGGGCAACGAGATCGCGGGCGAGAAGCTTCTTCACCCCAACGACCACTCCAACATGTCCCAGAGCTCCAACGACACCTTCCCCACGGCCATGCACATCGCCGCGGCGCTCTCCATCGAGGACGAGCTGCTCCCGGCCATCGACCTGCTGGCCGGAACCTTCGACCGCCTGATGCGCGAGAACGAGGGGATTATAAAGACCGGGCGCACCCACTTGCAGGATGCCACCCCCATCACCTTCTCCCAGGAGATCAGCGGCTGGAAGAACATGCTGGAGAAATCTAAGGAGATGCTGGTTTTAAGCCTTAAGGGCCTGCGGGAGCTGGCGTTGGGCGGAACCGCAGTTGGCACCGGGCTCAACGCGCCGAAGGGCTTTGACACCGAGGTGGCGAAGGCCGTATCCCAGCTGACCGGCAAGGAGTTTATCACCGCCGCCAACAAATTCCACTCCCTGACCAGCAAGGACGAGCTGGTGTTCGCCCACGGAGCCTTAAAGGGCCTGGCGGCGGACATGATGAAGATCGCCAACGACATCCGCTGGCTGTCCAGCGGCCCCCGCTGCGGTCTGGGAGAAATTTACATACCGGAGAACGAGCCGGGCAGCTCCATCATGCCGGGCAAGGTCAACCCCACCCAGTGCGAGTCCGTGACCATGGTGGCCGTGCAGGTCATGGCCAATGACGTGGCCGTGGGCATGGCGGCCTCCCAGGGCAACTTTGAGTTAAACGTGTTCATGCCGGTCTGCATCTACAATTTCCTGCAGTCCGTGCGCCTGCTGACCGATTCCCTGATCTCCTTCAACAACAACTGCGTGGTGGGAATCCGGCCGAACAAGGAGAAGATGGAGGACAACCTGCACCGCTCCCTGATGTTAGTGACCTGCTTAAACCCGTATATCGGCTATGAAAACGCGGCGAAAACCGCCAAGAAGGCGTACAGAGAAAACATCTCCTTAAAGGAAGCCTGCGTGGCGCTGGGCTTTTTGACGCCGGAGAAATTTGACGAGGTGTTTAAGCCGGAACAGATGGTATAAACCTATATTTAAGGAATCTCAGGAGGAAAATATTTATGGACGTAAACAAAGCTTCACTGGACATGCACTATGAGCTGGGCGGCAAGATCGAGGTGATCTCCCGCAAAAAAATTGAGACCAGGGACGATTTATCCCTGGCATACACCCCCGGCGTGGCCGAGCCCTGCCGGGTGATCGCGAAGGACTACGAGCAGTCCTTCAAGCTGACACGCCGCTCCAACCTGGTGGCCGTGATCACCAACGGAACCGCCGTTTTGGGCCTGGGCGATATCGGCCCCGCCGCCGGCATGCCGGTGATGGAGGGCAAATGCGTGCTGTTCAAGGAGTTCGCCGGTGTGGACGCGTTCCCCATCTGCATCGACTCCAAGGACACCGACAAGATTGTCGAGACCATCTACTTAATCTCCAAGAGCTTCGGCGGGATCAACCTGGAGGACATCGCGGCCCCCAAGTGCTTTGAGATTGAGCGCCGCTTAAAGGAAATGTGCGACATCCCGGTATTCCACGACGACCAGCACGGCACCGCCATCGTGGTGGCCGCGGCCTTAATTAACGCCATCAAGGTCACCGGCAAGGAGATGGGAAAGCTTAAGATCGTGATCAACGGCGCGGGCGCAGCCGGAATCGCCATCGGCAAGCTGTTAATCAGCATGGGCTTCGGCAACGTGGTCATGTGCGATATAGGTGGCATCATCTGCGAGGGCGACGAGGGCTTAAATGCCGGCCAGGAGGAAATCTCCCACATCAGCAACAACAACCATGAGCACGGCACGCTTGCAGACGCGCTGAAAGGCGCCGACGCCTTTGTTGGCGTGTCCCGGCCGGGCCTGGTCACAAAGGAGATGGTTGCGACCATGAACAACGGCATCGTCTTCGCCATGGCCAATCCCACCCCGGAGATCATGCCCGACGAGGCGAAGGCAGGCGGCGCGGCGGTGGTCGGCACCGGGCGCTCCGACTTCCCCAACCAGATCAACAACGTGCTGGTGTTCCCGGGAATCTTTAAGGGAGCTCTCTCCGTGCGCGCCAAGGAGATCACCGAGACCATGAAGCAGCGGGCCGCCTACGCCATCGCCAGCATGATCCCGGACAGCGAGCTGAGCGCTGAGAACATCATCGCATCGCCGTTAAACAAGAGCGTGGCCGATGTGGTGGCCAAGGCCGTGGCCGAAACCGCCATCGAGGAGGGAATCGCGCGGGTGTAAGCGCGGGGCGGACAGGACATGCGCTGAGCGTTCGGCCGGTATCCCAGAAGAATGGTTAAATGAAAATTATACGACAAATATAGGACAGCCGCCGGTGTATGGCCCCCAAGGGCCCCGCGCACCGGCGGCTGTTTTTTTGCCTTTTGATGGGGTCACTCCCGTCCATCCACCGCTTCCCCCAGTTTTCTTTTCAAATACCGCTTCTTATACTTCACCGCCGCCAATGCCGACACCCGCCGGTAAATGGACCAGTTGACCACGCCGCCAATCGCTCCCACCACCGGCAGCCCCTGGACAAACTTCTCCACCAGCAGCGCGTCCGAGAGCATCGCGGCCGTCCGGTTGATCTCCGCATTCAGGTTCGCTTCCCCGCGGTCTTCACACTCCAGCCTGCGGTTGCAGTCCGCCTTCTCCTCCTCGTCCGCCAGGGCCGTGCAGATGAGTCTTAGAATGTAAATTTTTTCCTCATCCGTGTCGTAGGGGAACCCGTAACCGATGGCGATCTCATAGACCCCTTTCAGGATTGTCCCCACCATCAGCGGGATATCCGGAAGCCCCAGCCCCAGAAATCCCAGGCCAAGCCCGGCTGCCGTGGTGGCCGCGTTGTTCAGCAGATTGTCCTTCTTCGCCTGCTTATCCATGCGCCGGAGGCTCTTTTTGCTGCGCGCCCGCTCCACGATATAGTCCCCCGCCTCGAACTCCAACCCGGCGCTCTCCTTGTCGAAGGTCTTTTCGATCAGCGCCGTCCCGTTGACAAACACGGTTTTAAACGCCTTCGAGAACGCTGCCTCCAACAGGCCGCTGACCTTCTCCGGCACCCGCTCATAGATCGAGGCCTTGAGCTTATTCTTCTTTAATCCACAGCCCAGCAGCTTTTTCTCCCGCTTTTCCACAGCCGCCAACTCTTTTTTCAGGTTATCCACCGGACATCACCGCCTTCTATACGCAAATTATATGGTACGATTTTAACTGTTATCCCCATGAAAGTCAAATACCGCCGGGCCCATCCATAAAACCCGGGCCCGGCGGCAATGATTGCGTTATCTGACAATACCGATAAATACCAACAGGGATGCGAACAAGATCGAACAGACCGACAGCGCCATCAGCTGGATGAACAGCTTGTTTTTTGTCTCCTCATTCTTCTCGCCGGCCAGCGTCATCGCGCCGCCCGTGGAGAACGGGGATACCCCCGCAAAGTGTCCGCCGATCATGATTCCGGATACCAGAGCCGTCACGCTGACGCCCGTGGCCCCCGCGATGTTGGGGATCATGGGGATCAGAGCCGGTCCCACCACGCCCAGGGTGCTGGAGAAGAAGCTCATGCACCCGGCCACCAGCGCGATCACTAACTTCGCCGCAGTGGCGCTCAGGTTTTCACCGATCCATGAGGAGAACATATCCACCGCACCCGCGCTTGTGGCCACGGACACCAGCATGCCCACGCCGCAGACCAGGATGATGGTGGAGAAGGGCACAAAGTTCAGCGCCTTCTTCTGGTCGCCCAGCTTCATCATCAGGGCGATGACCAGCAAAACGGTAGAGACCAGGCTGGGCTCCAGGCCCTTGGAGACCGCCGCGATGAACGCAGAGTCGGGCATAAAGTTCTTTAAGAGCGGGAATATGATCATGACCGCGAGGCCCAGGAGAATCAGCCACAGGGTCTGGATCTGTTTTTTGTTGAAGGCCTCCGGCTTCTTGATCTCCTTCGACACCTGCACCGTCCAGCCCTTAAAGAGCAGGTAGACGATGGCAAAGATCAGCACCTGCGCCAAAATATTGTTGAATGCGATCTTGTTTAAGTCGGCAACCAGCGTCTCCCCCTCGTAGCCCGCGGTCACCAGGCAGTTTCTCACCGTCGCATAGCACAGGCTGATGGGGGTGTAGCCGCCCGCAACGCCCGCGCCCACCACGCAGATGGTGCCGATGATCTTGTTCATGCCGATCTTGTCTGCAGTGGCCATGACGAGCGGAGCCATGAACGCGAACACGGTCACAGGCCCCGGCCCAAGGCCGGAGATTCCAAAGGAGATCAGCCACAGCAGAATCGGAATAAACCACGCCCGGTTCCGGCAAAGGTACACGGCGTTCTCCGCGATCAGCATCAGCGTGCCGTTTGTCATGGCGATGCCGTAGAAGAATGACACCATCAGGATAAAGTAGAACAGGCTGGTGGGCCACATGGCAATCACCGCGCTGGACTTTAACCCCAGGACAAAACAGCCGAACACGTACGCGAAGGCCATGGCGATGATTCCCACGTTGATCTTGCACTTGTAGCCGATTGCAACTGACACAAAGATTGATAATATGATCAAATAACTTGTCATTGAATATACCTCCCAATCCATTTCAGACGCGCACGCCCCCGTGCGCGCCCGGCCCCCTGACATTATGTTCTGTTACTCTGTGAACGATTTTTCCAGCGCCCGGATCTCATCCAGGTGGATCATCCGGTTGAAGGTGGGGAAATCCACCATGTGGCCCAGGGATGTCTCCGAGGTCTTATCCTCCAATAATCGCCCTAAAAATTCCTGAACCGCCTTCGTCGCGATGTAGAGCGCGGATACCGGATAGATCGCAACGCGGTAGCCGATCTCAAACAGCTCTTGGGTGGTCAAAAGCGGTGTCTTCCCACGCTCCACCATGTTGGCCAAAAGCGGAACCCGCAGCGCCTTTCCGACAGTTCTCATCTCCTCCACCGTCCGGGGCGCCTCAAAGAATATGATGTCCGCCCCCGCCTCCTGGTAGGCCAGCGCCCGGTCTAACGCGTCGTCAAACCCCAGCACCGCCCGCGCGTCCGTGCGCGCCAGGATGCAGAAATCCGGGTCCTTCCTGGCCGCCACCGCTGCGCGGATCTTTGCCACCATCTCGTTCTTGGAGATCACTTCCTTGCCCTCCATGTGGCCGCAGCGCTTGGGCGTCACCTGGTCCTCCAGCTGGATGGCAGCCACGCCCGCCTGCTCGTAGAGCTCAACCGTGCGCATCACATTCATCAGCCCGCCGTATCCGTTGTCGGCGTCCGCAATCACCGGCGTGTCCCCCGACGCCGCCACGATATTGCGCGCCATCTCCACCATCTCCGGCAGAGTGATTAAGCCGATGTCCGGCTTCCCCAGCACGCTGGCCGACACACCGTACCCGGTCATATAAACCGCCGGGAAACCGCTCTCCGCGATCAAACGCGCGGTCCAGGCGTCGTATGCGCCAGGCGCCATGATGGTCTCATTCCCCTTTAAAAGTTCCCTCAGTTTTTTTGCTGCTGTCATTGATAACCCCTCCTATCAAAATCTTTTTGTACTGTATTAGGAAGCAATATTCATGCCAAAAGTCAGAATACACGTAAAAACGGCATCTGACCCTGGGAATTTTCCTGGACAAATGCCGTACGTTTTATATATGTTTCACTTTTGTTTCAATTATGTATTTAAATTGCTACTATTTTGAGACTCGTCCTGTATTCCGCATTCCCGCATCCTGCGCCACAGAGTAGAGCGGCTGATTCCAAGCAGCCCCGCCGCCTGGTCGCGCCTGCCGCCGCACTCCCGCAGCGCCATGAGAATCTCCTCGCGCTCCCTGCGGACCCGGTCCGCGCGGATCCATGCGCTTACATCAGTTGAAGGGACGGGGACGGCGGATGATGACTCCGCGGCCGCCCCGCAGGTCGCGAATCGCCCAACTGCCCCGCGAACCTCGTGGGCGCGTAACGACTCCGCGGCCTCCTCTCCCCCACCTAACGCCTGCCGCGCCAAGCGCTGCAAATCCATGGATTCGCGGTACAGCACCGCCATCCGCTCCGCCACATTTTTTAACTGCCGGATATTTCCCGGCCATCCGCATTCTGAGAGCTCCGGCAGGGACGCCATCTCCCGCCTCCGCTCCCCGGACAGATCGGGCCGGAATCCCTTTAAAAAGTAATCCACCAGCAGCGGGATATCCTCGCGCCGCTCCCGCAGGGCCGGGAGATGGACCTCCAGCACGTTCAGCCGGTAGTACAGATCCTCCCGGAATTTCCCTTCCTTCACCAGATTCCAAAGGTTCCGGTTCGTGGCCGCGATCACGCGGATATCCACATGAATCACCTTCTCCCCGCCCAGCCGGAACACCTCCCGCTGCTCCAAGACCCGCAGAAACCGCAGCTGGATGTCCATGGAGATCTCCCCGATCTCGTCCAGAAAGATCGTGCCCTCGTGGGCCAGCTCGAACACGCCCCGCTTACCGCCCCGTTTGGCCCCGGTGAACGCCCCCTCCTCGTAACCGAACAGCTCGCTCTCCAGGATGTTCGGCGGCACCGCCGCGCAGTTGATCGCAACAAACGGCTTCTGCCTGCGGTGGCTCTCGTTGTGGATGCTCTGGGCAAACAGCTCCTTTCCCGTCCCGGTCTCCCCCGAGATCAGCACCGTGGCGTCGCTCCTCGCGTACCCCCTCGCCATGTCCACCGCGCTGCGAAAGGCCCGGCTCTCCCCAATCATGTCCTCGAACCGGGTGTTGGCCACAAATCCCCTGGTGTAGAGCTTCCGCCGAATCTTCTCCTCCGCCTCGGACACGTCGTCCACGTTCTGGAATGTGGCCAGGGCCCCGACCAATTTCCCGTTGCTGAAGATCGGACAGCGATTTGTCAAAATTTTAACGTTTCCGACCTCCTGAATCTTGTTGTACTCCGCCTGCCGCCGCTCGATGACCACGTTCAGCCGGGTGTTCGGCAGCACGTCGCTCACCTGCTTGCCCATCACATCCCCCCGGCTGATCTTGAGAATGTGCTCCGCGCTGGTGTTGAACTCGCTGATTAGTCCATGCTCATCCGTCACGATCACGCCCTCGTGGATGGTCTGCAGGATGCTGGCCAGCTTGTTGGCCTTCTGGGCGTCCTGCTTCTTTCCGAATGCGATCTGCACCGCCGTGTCCACCGCCGCCTTGACGCCGTCCACCGACCAGATATAGTGCCCCCGCATCCCCAAAATCTGGGCACGCTCCAGCACGTAGGCGGTGCCGATCACGTCCTCGATCCCCTGGTTGTAAAGCTCCAAAAGCACCTGGTCCACCTCGCTGGTACTGTGATAGACCCGCTCCGTGACCTCCACCTTCAAAAGCCCCCTCACGGAACCCACGAACGGAAGCCGTTCCTGGTAGGTGACGATACCGGCCCGGCTGCTGAACCGCTCCACCTTTTGAACCGCCAAAAGGAAGTCGAACCCGGTCACCTTCACCTTCACAAACGGCGTCTCACGCACATATTTTTCCAGAAAACGGCCGTTTCCACCGCTCCCCACGAACACGTCCACCAGGTGCTCCTTCTCCAGCCGGTGCACCTCGCCCTCCAGATCCTCAAACAGGGCGTTTAACACCACAAACTCCACCTCATCCGAATAGAACGTCCGTATCTGGTGAATAAACTGATCAAACGTCCCATAGCTGGCAACCGCTATCTTAACCCCCATACCGCTCATGCCCTCCTGCCTGTCTGCCGGGCCGCCGGGCCGCCGCCATCCGCACAACTTCCTGACCACAGCGCGCCTCACCCCTTTTTGTTCCCCCGCAAAATTGCTTATAATTATATCAAAAAATCACCAACTTTACCACTAAGCGGACATTTCTTTAAAAATTGGCTTCAATCGGTTGACCTTTTGGGGGACCGTGATAAACTGTAAAGGAAATATGCCCGCTGGGCCTCTTTCAATTATGTCAAAGAAAGGATCTGACCGAATGTCAAATACCGTTCACCTGATCATGTTTATGGGACAGAGCAACATGGCCGGCCGCGGCGACGCCGAACAAGCCCCCCAGGTTCCCGCAGGCATAGCGTACGAATTTAAATCCATCTCGCAGCCCGACCGGCTGCTCCCACTCTGCGAGCCCTTCGGGCTGGGGGAGGACAATCCCTCCGGCGTCTTTGAGCCCGGCATGAAGTCCGGCTCCATGGTTTCCGCCTTCTGTATCAATTACCACCGCGAAACCGGAGTCCCGGTGGTGGGCGTCTCCTGCGCCAAGGGCGGTTCCTGCATCGGGGAGTGGATGCCGGACGGCCCCTACTACCGCGATGCCGTGAGGCGCATGAAGACCTGTGAGGCCTGGCTTACAGAGAACGGCTACCACATCGGCGGCCGATACATGGCCTGGTGCCAGGGCTGCACGGACGGGGACCTGGGCACGGACAGCCTGGTATATAAAGAGAACACCCGCACCGTCCTTCGCTCCTTTATGGAAGAGTGCGGGATTGAGACCTGTTTCCTGATCCAGATCGGCAACCACCGGGACAATCCGGCGATCTACGTGCCGATGCAGGAGATGCAGGAGGCGCTGGCCGGTGAGGAGCCCTCCATCGTCATGGTCAGCCGTCAGTTCAAGCAGTTTGCCGCCATGGGACTCATGCGGGACCGCTACCATTATAAACAGGAGGGCTACAACCTGGTGGGCGCTGAGGCCGGAAAAAACGCGGGAATTTACGTGGCCGCCCACGGCGGATCACAGTCTGAGGACAGGGAGGCGGCGCGCGCATGAGCACAGAAATCATAGAAAAATCCTGTATCTCCAAATATGAGGACGAGAGCCGGTGCGAGGACGGCCTGTTCATCAGCCCGGACTACATCGCTGTGGTGGACGGCGTCACCAGCAAGGGAAAATACCCATGGCCCGGGGGCCGTACCAGCGGCCGGTACGCCCGCGACATCCTGCTGACCGCCCTGGCCACGCTGCCCGGGGACGCGGACGCCCGGAGCGCCATTGGTATCCTGAACGCCGCCCTGGCAAAGGCCTGCGCGCCCCAGCGGGAGATGCTTACCCGGCAGCGCGAGGACCGGCCCCAGGCCGCTGTGATTCTCTACAGTGTGCGCCGCCGGGAGATCTGGGCCTTCGGCGACTGCCAGTGCCTGATTGGAGACCAATTTTACGACCACAGCAAATCCATCGACAACATCGTGGCCGAGATGCGCTGCTTCTACAACCAGACCGAGCTCCTGGACGGCAAAACCACGGAGGAGCTGCTGGCCCGCGACACCGGCCGCGCCTTCATCCTCCCGCTGCTGCGCCGCCAGCTGGTCTACGCCAACGGGGAGGGCCCCTACGCCTACGACATCCTGGACGGCTTCCCCATCCACCCGGAGCGGATCATCGTCCACCCCGTCCCCGCCGGAACCCAGGTGGTGCTGGCCAGCGACGGATATCCGCAGCTCAAAGGGACGCTAAAGGAGACCGAGGAGGTTTTGTCCCAGGTCCTGACCGAGGACCCGCTGTGCATCTCCCTGTATAAGGGGACGAAGGGGCTGGTGAAGGGGAACCGAAGCTTTGACGACCGGACGTATGTGAGGTTTGTTGCGGGGTAACTTCCCCTATTTTGACACATAAAAAATATTCCGGAGCAGCACACGAAATGCCGCTCCGGAATGTCATTGATTCTCAGGATTCTTCATGAACTCCCGTAACTCCTCATACTTCTGGTTCAAATATCGCTTCCACTGTGTGTCATCCACAAATGGGTTCTCCTCCGGATGCTCCGCCATATACCGGCGCTTCCCCAGAAGATCCACATTGCTTGTGTGGTTCGGCATAAAGATATCGACCTTCTCGTCACACACCTTCCTGATAGATTCCAGATAAACCTCCCTTGTCTTAAATGTGGGATCCCCGATCTCGGTGAGATACTCTTTTGTCAGCGTGTTAAATCCAAACCCGCCGTAGTAGCCAACCCGCTTGACCTCTTTCCCATCCGTCACATCGAAAAAGCAGGCGATGCAGCCGTCCGTATGGCCCGGAACCAGGTAAAATTTGATCGTTGTGCCTCCAAAAGTCAGCTCATCGCCCTCGTTGATCTCCACATCCGGCACAAACAGGGCTTCCATGGCGTCCGTGCTCTCCTGCACCAGGGACAGCCAGGGGCGTGACCGGAACATCTCCGCGTCCGGAGCCGAGAGATAGAGCTTAGTACCAAACATGCTCCTGAAAAAGTTGGCCGCCCCGATGTGATCCACATGCCCGTGGGACATAATCATCCATTTCACGTCTCTGGGGTTAAACCCGGCCTCCCAGATGCTCTGAATCAGCATTGCGGTCGCGCAACAGTTTCCGCCGTCAAACAGAAGCAGCCCATCTCCCGTATCCACGATGTGCGCACACACCCAGCTGTCGCCGACATAGTAGAGATTCCCGTACATTTGAAACGGCGGTACATAGCGCTTCTCCTGCTCATACCAAAACCGCGCCGTCGGGCTCTCTATGATTTCCTCACGCTTTTTAATGTGTGCGTCGTAAGCATGTTTCAGTGTCATATCATTCCCCCCTCACGTTTTGTCCATCAGATTATGAATCTGGTAAAACACGAACTCTCTGGCTTCCCGCCACTCCCCCGTCAGCCTGGTGTAAAATCCGTGCTTGCTGTTCCGGAACCGTTTTGTGATGATGGCCGAGCCGGAAACCGCAAGGTGTTTTGCGAATTCTTCCGCGTCAAATCTCAGCGGATCCAATCCTCCTGTGATCAGGATTGTGTCCGGAAACTGGCCAAGCAGCGCCTCATCCGCCTTCAAAAGATTCGCATACGGATCCTCCAGCTGTTCCTCCGACTGAAGATACAGAAGCGTGTAGAGAATTCCCCTGGCCCTCAAATCGCTCAGATCCATATTATCACTCAACTGCGGATCGTCCGCCTCCACGCTCAGTCCACATTCCGGGTAGAGCATGAGCGCAAGCGCCGGAACCTGAAAATGGTTCTCAGCCGCCTTCATGCAAACCCCGGCAGTCAGCGTGCCTCCGGCGCTGTTTCCGCCCACAGCGATCTTCGCGGGATCAATGCCAAGCTTTTTCGCATTCTCCACCGCCCAGCGGTAAACATCATAACAGTCAATAATCGCGGCGGGATGGGGGTACTCGGGGGCAAGCCGGTAGTCGATGTCGATCACTGTGCACTGAAATTCCAGGGCCATAATCGCGCAGATGGCATCGTCCCAGATATGATGGGGCTGCACAAATCCGCCGCCGTGGATGTTGATATAGAGCATACCGCCCGTCCTCCGATCCCTCGGCACAGTAATCCATACGGTGATCTCCTGGCCCTCGCTGCCAGTGATCTTAACTTCCTCCTTGTCCACCGCGTCCAGGCAGTCCAGATATCCCTCCGGCGCGTCAAACGGCAGGTTTCCCGGATTCAACAGCATATCCCGGTACCGCTTCTTCTCTTCCATTGTTAACTGCAGCATTTTTTCCCCTTTCTCACTCATTACATCGGATAGACAATCAGGCAGTTGATGATTGTCGCGACAATACAGATAACAGACAACGGAAACGCCCACTTAAAGGTCTCTCTCATGTTCAGGTTACAGGAAGAATATGAGATCGCGGCTCCGTTGGAGGCCATCGGAGTCAGCACCGACATTAAGGAGGTGCTGAAAACCGTCACCACCGTGGCACGCGGATCAACTCCCGCCGCAACGCACACGTTGCAGGCAATGGGCACCAGAACCATGAAGCTGGCTGTGTTTGAGATAAAGCTGGTGGTTACAAGCGTGACAATGGCAAACACAGAGACGATCATAACCGGAGACGGATTTCCGCCCAGAATTTTGATTACCAGCTGGCCGATTAAGGCCCCCGCTCCGCTGGCCGTCACTGCATTGGCAACCGTCAAAATCGTCGCACACATGATCACCGGCCCGCTGATTAAGGACTGGAGGAACTCCTTGCCGCTCATCACCTTCATGTAGATCAACACGATGCAGATCACTAACGGGAACACGTATGCCCGGTCGCCGATCTTGCTCGTGAGCAGCAGCCCTACCACGGAAAGAATGAATGCAACGTATGTAATCTTTTCATCCCTCGGGGACAGCCGGACCGGTCCGCCGTTTTTACCGTTGTTGGCGTAAGCGCTGACATCCACCTCCCTCTTCGGAAGCATCTTGTAGGTGAGGACGCAGTAGGCAATCCCGATGAGCCCGGGGATGATCGTGCACTTTGCAAGTGTCAACACATCCAAAAACTCCGTCCCTCCGGCCGCCTCGATAAACTGATTCAGAAGGATATGGGTGGTAACTCCGGGACCTCCCACCGGAAGCTTGCCCATCCATGCGGTCATCACAAAGGTGAGCGGAAGCAGGATTCTCGAGAGCGTCACCTCCTCACTCCCAACCGCCAGCAGAAACGACATCATGATCATAATAATTGACGACTGGCTTGTCATAAACTGGGCCAGTATAGCGGATATAATTAACAGAGAAAATACCAGCTTCATGTCGCTGTTTCCGCCCTTGCCGGACAGCAGCTTGTCCTTCACCTTATCCACCATACTGGTCTTTCCGATCTGCCCCGCCATGCCGAACATCCCGGCGAGCATGATTACGTTCTTGTCTGCAAAACCCGCAAACCCCTCCGACACCGTGAGCGCTCCGCTCAGGATCAGGATGCTGACACATGTAATTCCAATCAGTGCAAATGAAATTTTGCCCGAGAGCATCATCACAATAAATAACAGCAGGACGATCAGCGTGACCGTCAGTTTCATGGATTCATCCATCTTGTTCCCCTCCGTAATAACGTCATTTTAATTCAGTTTCCCCACCTCAACAATCGCCCCCGCGTCCGCCGATCCCACCAGATACGCGTACTTGGCCAGCGCCGCCATCCTCGGCTTCACAAGCGGCTTCCACCCTTTCCTTCTCCGCTCAAACTCTTCCTCGGTGACCTCAATCTTCAGCGTGCGGTTGTGTATGTCGATCTCGATCACATCCCCGTCCTCCACGAACGCGATGGGGCCGCCGGAGGCCGCCTCGGGGGAGATGTGTCCCACGCAGGGACCGTGGGTGGCTCCGGAGAACCGGCCGTCCGTGATCAGCGCACAGTCCTCGTCCATCCCGCGCCCCATGATCAGCGCAGTGGTGGACAGCATCTCGCGCATGCCGGGTCCCCCTTTGGGGCCCTCGTAGCGGATGACGATGACCGTCCCCTTCTCGATCTCCCCCGCGCTGATAGCCGCGTCCGTCTCCTCCATGGAGTTGAACACCCGGGCCCTGCCCTTAAAGTAGTACATGGACTCCTTCACCCCGGACTGCTTGATCACGGCTCCGTTGGGGGCCAGATTTCCCTTAAGGACGGCGATTCCGCCCTCCGGCCGCTGGGGATGGTCCACCGGCTTAATCACATCGTCCGTGACCACCTTGACCGGCGCCAGAAGCTCCGCCACCGTCTTTCCGGTGACCGTCATCTGGTCCGTGTGCAGGCGGTCCTCGATGGCCTTTAACACCGCCGGGATCCCGCCGCTGGAGTCCAGGGACACGATCGGGTACGCTCCGGAGGGCTGCAGGTTGCAGATAAACGGCACCTCCCGGCTGATCCGGTCAAAGTCCTCAAGGCTCAGCTCGACCCCCGCCTCGTGGGCGATGGCCAACAGATGGAGCACCAGGTTTGTGGACGACCCCGTCGCCATGGCCCCCACAACCCCGTTTAAAAGCGTCTCTCTTGTGAGAATCTTTTTCGGCGTGATCCCCTTCTCCAAGAGTCTCATCACCGCCCGCCCGGACTCCTTTGCCAGACGCTTGCGCTCGATGGACACCGCCGGGGCCGTTCCCGCGCCCGGAAGCGCCATTCCCAAAACCTCCGTCAGCATGCACATGGAGTTGGCGGTTCCCAGGTGCGCGCAGCTTCCCACGGTGGGAAGCGCCGCGCGCTCCGCCTTCCTCATCTCCTCCGGGGTGCACACTCCTTTTTCCACGCGGCCCGGATACTCGCGAAGCTCGCAGGAGCAGAACAGCGGATTTCCGCCCACATTTCCCGGGAGCATGGGCCCCCCGGGGACCACGATGGCCGGGATGTCCAGCCTTGCGGCCGCCATCAGCATGCCCGGGATAATCTTGTCACACCCAGGCAGCAGCACCATCGCGTCAAAGTGATGGGCCTCCACCACCATCTCCACCGAATCGGCGATCAGATCCCGGCTGGCCAGAGGGTAACGCATCCCCTTGTGCCCCTGGCACAGCCCGTCGCAGATGGCGATGGTCTCCGACAGCTTCGGCACACCGCCCATCTCAAGAATTCCCTGTTTCGCGTAATCCGCCAGCTCCCGCAGGTGCGTATGCCCCGGAACCATCTCGCTGAAGGAACCGATCACCGCCACAAACGGCTTTTTCATGTCCTCCTCGTCCATCCCGGTGGCGTACAACAGGGCCCGCTCGCCCGAGCGCCCTAACCCGTTGGTCAGCATGCTGCTGCGGTACTTTGGATCCTTTATCTCAAATTCTTTCTGGTAATCCATCGTCCTCTTCTCTCCCTCCCACTCTCTGAAGTTCTTTCTAAGCTAAATTATAACAACGCCGATAACTTAAGTAAATTTAATAATACTTTTTTTAATTTTAGTAAAACTTAAATATCTTTCCAAAAACCGTTGTCTTTTGCCTCTCTGGCATTTATAATGTCACTAACCAGACAGAAGAGAGCAGGAAGGGGGATTTCCATGAACCTAAAGGACATCGAATACATCGTCGCGATCGCGCAGGAGCGCAGTCTAACCCGAGCGGCGGAGCAGCTATTTATCACCCCCTCCGCCCTGACCCAGCAGCTGAACCACCTGGAACAGGAGATCGGTGCGCCGCTGTTTTTCCGCTCCCGCAACGGCTGGACCACCACGGAGGCCGGGGACATCTACTTAGAGACCGCGAGGGAGATGCTGCGGATGCGCCGCGAGACCTACAAGCGGCTCCAGGACGTGGTCAACACCCGAAAGGGATCCCTCTCCGTCGGCTTCCCCCCGGAGCGCGGCGCCGCCATGTTCACCAGCGTCTACCCCACGTTTCACCGGCGCTACCCGGAAATCACCATCAATGTGCGCGAGGTCAGCGTGCGAAAACAGCAGCAGATGATCGCCAAGGGGGACTTGGATATCGGGTTCATGACCCTCTGCGAAAAGCACCAGACGGACGACGAGTACATCTTCATCAACACGGAGGAGCTGGTTTTGGCCGTCCCAAAGGTTCATCCCCTGTGCCGCGAACTCCCCCCGTCCCCTCCCGGCGAATTCCCGGAAATCGATCTCTCCCTCCTGCGCTATGAGCCCTTCGCCCACATGTACAAGGGTTCCACTGTGCGGGAGTTCGTGGACGACGTGTTACGCCAGGCCAATTTCCGCCCTGCCGTCCTGTTTGAGACCGCCCGAGCTCAGACCATCATCGAGATGGCGGCCGCCAACATGTGCTGCGGCATGGTGCCCAGCTTTTACGCTTCGAGCGGGCATGACGGAGTGGCCTTCCTCGCCCTGCCCAGCCATCCCACCTGGAACATCAAGGCCAGCTACAAGAGGGGAAGCTATCTGAGTCAGGCCGCCAAATACTTTATCGACCTGGCAACCGATTACTGGAATTAAGGATGCGCGCTGCAATTGCGCCCCGCAACCGTGCTCCTGCAACCGCCCCCGCATCCACAAAAAAAGGAAGTCCCGCTCCGCGGCCTGAAATTTTCGAAATTTCACTCCGCCCCTTGCGGTACTCCCTATTTATTTCCTGTCTCACCCCAGCACCCGTATATACTCAGGCTTCACGCATTTCGTCAGCCACACGCCGTTCTGCGAC
Source organism: uncultured Clostridium sp. (assembly GCA_900555045.1). GTDB lineage: Bacteria > Bacillota > Clostridia > Lachnospirales > Lachnospiraceae > Enterocloster. The sequence goes on from USJW01000066.1 coordinate 16,660, forward strand.
AGATAAAACCGGCAGCCGTCGCGGTGCATCGCCGCCGCGTCGATCGCCAGCACGACCGGCGCACCGTGCCGTTTTCCCACCTTCACAGCGGTCTCCTCATCCCTAGACAGGTGCACATACAGCCGGCTCATGGGCTTTAACCCCTCCCGCCGGATACTCTCAAGAAACCGGGTGGCTGTCCCGTGGTACAGGCAGTCCGGGGGAACCGTCTCCTGAAGCTCCACATCCACCGGAATGCTATGCCCCTGGTTGGCCCGGATCAGCGTTCGGTCCGCGCTAAAGCTGTAGCGCTGCTTCTCATCGGTGCGCACAATTTCCTCCAGAATCTCCAGATCAATCGTTCGCCCCGTCGCCCGGACTCCCTCAATCAGCTCGCCCACATCGGCCCATCCGTGCTCGTCCAGCCGGATCCCGGCGGCGTCCGGCTTGTGTCTGAGAACTAGGCTGATAAACACGCTCAGCCTGTCCTTCGTATCCTTTCCCATCTGGCTAACACCTCCCTCAAGCCTCGTAGCTGAATTTCATCCCCCAGGACCTGCGGATCTCGTCCATGAGCCGCAGCACCGTCAGGCTGTCCTGCGGTGTCCAGCGCCCGCTGGCGCTCTCCCCGCGGGCAGCGCACCTGGCCGCCTCCCGGATCTGATACTCAAAGCCGTTGACCTCCCAGGGGATGGACACCTCGTAGGGCTCCCCGCCATTGGGCTTTACGGTCATCGTCTGCGCCATCTGATAATCCGGAAGCCAGATGGACCCCTCGCTCCCGAACACCACCGCATTGCGCCCGGTCTCCACGCCGATGGACTGCACCGCGTGTGCGGTCCTTCCGCCCGGGTACTCCAGCTGCAGGGCGCTGAAATCGTCGGTCCCGTACTCATTGATGTGCACGCTGGAGGTAAAGCGCTCCGGCGCCTCCCCCATCACCATGTGGAGAAAGCCCAGGTTGTAGATTCCGATGTCCAGCAGCGCGCCTCCGCCCAGATCCGAGTTGAATTTCCGGTCCTTTCTGGCCCCTCTGGAGATAAATCCGAACTCGCAGCGCGCGTGGCGCACCTCGCCGATCGCTCCCTGGGCGATCAGTTCCCGCATCCGCTCTAAAAGCGGCAGAAAACGGATCCAGAAGGCCTCCATGATGAACAGCCCCTTCTCCTCTGCCAGCCGGTATAACTCCCTTGCCTGGTCCGCGTTGGTGGTAAACGGCTTCTCACACAGTACATGCTTCCCCATGTTCAGGCACATCTTACAGTTCTCATAGTGCATGTTGTTGGGCGTGGACACGTACACCGCCTCCACCTGCGGGTCCGCCGCCATGGCCTCGTAGGAGCCGTACCACGCCGGAATCCCGTAGGCCCGGGCGAACTCCTCCGCCGCCTCAATTCTTCTGGAGCCCACCGCCGCAAGCGCAGCCTCCTGATCGTCCATCGCATTCACCGTCTCCGCAAATTTCTTCGCGATCGTCCCGGTCGCAAGTATTCCAAATCTCATAGGACAATGCCTCCTTCACTGAGTAATTTTAAATAATCTAAAAGTCCCTCTGCGGTCTTCGCCCGGTAGTCCGGCTGGCTTCCCCACGCGTCCACATCCGTGTACTGGTCCTGCCCGTACATGGCCGCGATACAGGCCACCCGCGCCTCCTGACCCCCGGCCGCAAGCTCCCGCTGTGCATTCCGGCCGAACACCACGTCCTCCCCGTGATCCCCGATGTACACGTAAAGGCCGCCGCTCTCCGCGCCGTCAAGCCCCAAAAGCTCCAGGCAGCGCATAAATCCCACCGCGTCCGGCTTCTGCCTGTCAAGCGGGATGTCGTCATGCCCCACCACCGCCTGAAAACAGCCGCCGATGCCGTAGTGATCCAACATCTGCCGGATATTTTCTGAGCTGTTCTGAGAACAGATCCCCATGGGGATCCTTAAGGTTTCGCCCAGAAAGAGAATCGCTTCCTTAAGCCCCTCCGCCATCAGCGGTGGAATCGTCCGGTTATTCAGCTGGCAGGGCGTCCACAGCGTCCCCGCCTCGTCGGTCTGCTCCGGCGACAGGCCGAAATACCGGGCGTACAGCTCCCGCCAGTTTTTACACTGGTAGTTGGCCTCCTGGTACTTTTCTAAGTCGGTCAGAATCTCCGGAACATGTTGGTCCACATCCGGGTCAAAGTGCCGCAGCACATCAATGGTCACCGCCATGTTTTTTATGGTGCTGTTCACCAGCGTCCCGTCGTAATCCCACAAAATCGCCTTAATTTTTTGCTCCATTTCCGCTCCTTCCCACGCCGGGCGCCGGGCAAATCCGGCGGATGTCCCGCACGATGGACGCCAGGCAGGCTTCCAGCTCAATATTTTCGTACTGCCGCTTGATGCCGCAGCGGCGCAGGTTCTCCTCCTTAAAGTCCTCCTCGTCCGCCAGGAACCGGCGGCACATCTCCTTGTACTTGGGCACCTTCTGCTGCCGCTCCCGCGCCAGGGCCCGCTCCAGGCGCAGGCCGTCCTCCACGCAGATGTACACCGGCACCAGCGCCTCTCTGCCGTAGTACTCCCTGAGCTTTTCGTAGGACTCAAGCGTCCCCATCATCAGATAGCTTCCGCGCGCCAGGTCAATCTGGCCGTCGTCCACCGTAAAATAATCCCATGGCCCGTACACGGTCTGGTAGGTCCTGCACTCGATCAGCTTCCCGTTCCGTCTGGTCTCCTCCAGAAAGGCGCGGTCCACAAAATAGTACTCCACCCCATCGGTCTCACCGTCCCGGATCGGCCGCGTGGTGTACATGGTCACCGTTTTATAGTCAGAAAGCTCCTCCTGAAGACGCTTGTAGATCGTGTCCTTCCCGGATGCGCTCTTCCCCATCACGTAAAAAATCTTTCCCATTTCTTGTCTTCCCATCTGTCTTTATTTCCGCTTTACCACATTCAAAAACTTAAGTGTCTGGTCCTTCGGCCCCTGGACCGCAAGCCCTTTCCTCATGTAGTCCATCACCAGGTCGAGGGCCTCCCGGCTGATCTCCTCCCCGGGGGCGATAATCGGAATCCCCGGCGGATAGACATAGATGTACTCCCCGGAGATACACCCGCAGCTCCCGGAAAGCTCCACCTGCACGGTCTCCCCGTCCATGGCCTCCGCGATAGGCATAAGGCTTTTGGCGCGCGCGAACTCATGGACAGAATTTTCCCGCGCAGTCCCCGGCAGTTTCCCCGCGCACTCCCCATCGATTTCCATCAGCGCCCTCTCAAGCCGCAAAAGCCCTTCCCCGCTGTCAAACACCGACGTGATCGCGGTGGCATACCCCGCCGCACACATCTCCATCTCCAGATGATACCGCTCCCTAAGCCTCCGGTCCAGCTCTGCGCCGCTTATCCCGGCACCCCCTGTTGCGATCACCACCTTCGAGATATCCACATTAAAGATCCCGTACCGCCCTCTAAGCTCCTCGCCCACAAGCTTCAAACGATTCATCCGCCCCAGGCGTTCCCTCATATCCCGAATCCTTCGAACATACCGGTCAATGGCGTTTCCTTCCATCCCACGCTCTGCCCGCAGCTGCTCCATCACCGCCACCGCGTTCTCGATGGACGCCATGAGCACATAGGAGGGGCTGCTGCTCTGGTAGATCTGCAAAAAACGCTCCAGGCGCGCCAAATCCACCCGCGGCCCGTCCTCCCCGCCGCGCCCCACATGCAAAAGCGCTGTCTGGGTCAGGCTGGGCAGTGTCTTGTGCACGCTCTGGATCACCAAATCCGCCCCCTGCTCAAGGGCGGATACCGGAAACTCATCCGCATAGCGGAAATGGGCCCCGTGGGCCTCGTCCACAATGAGTGGCAGCCCTGCCCGGTGCACAATCTCCGCAATTTTGTGGATATCCGATACAATTCCGTCGTAGGTTGGGGATACCACCAGCACCGCGCGGATGTCCGGATAGGTTTTCAGGGCTTTTTCCACATCCTCCGGCAAAATTCCGCCCTGTATCCCCATCTCCGGCACCGGCTGTGGATACAGGTAGACCGTGTTCATGCGGTTCAAGTACGCGCCATGGTAGGCGGACTTGTGACAGTTGCGCGCCATCAGAATTCGCCCGCCGTGCCCCACGCAGGCGCTGACCGACGCCAGAATTCCGCTGCTGCTTCCGTTCACCAGATAATAGGTCCGCGCCGCGCCGTAAACCCCAGCGGCCCACTCCATGGACTCCCGCAGGATTCCCTCCGGGTGGTGCAGGTTGTCAAAACCGTCGATCTCCGTGATATCGATGGTGAACGGGTTGGGAAACTCCATCTCCGGCGCCCCGGCGCCCGCCTCCCCCTTTAACCGCTTGTGCCCCGGCATGTGAAACGGATACATATCCGTCTGATTGTACTGAGCCAGCCGGCTGACCAGCCGTTCCTCCCGCCTCATATGGACTCCTCACTTTCCGCCAACAATATCCCCTGCGGGGCCTCCGGCGATTCATGTGACTGCGACGGCTGCCCGCCCGCCGGTCCGCGCCGAAGCCGCTCTGCCAGGAATTTTAAGCTTCTCTCGGTCTCCCTGTGATTGTGAAGCTCGATCACCTTGCCCGGATACCGCTCTAATAGCTCCAAATTCCGCCTGCGGTGCCTCCCGCTTCTCCCTGTATACAAAATCCACCACAAAAACTCCAGGTCCATCTTCTCGTCGCACCCCTCTGCGATGCTCTCCCTGGATTTCCCCTTATATTTCCAGTTTCGGTACAGCGCCTGCGGCAGGCAGATGCGGCGCGGAAAATTCAAGAAAAAAATCAGGTCTGCCTCCCCCATCCTGCAGTCATAGTGAAAATTCGAGTAATTGCCGTCAATCACCCATCCACCATTCTGGTTTTGGTCCAAAAATTCTTCCACCATGGCCCGGGATTCCTCCTGATCCCGCACCTCCCATCCGGGCAGAAACTGCACCTTGTCCAGATGCAGCACCGGCACCCCGGCCATCTCCCCCAGGCGCACCGCCAGGGTGGACTTGCCCGACCCGGAATATCCAACCACCGCAAATTTCATCCTGTCCTCCGATCCCACCTATGTCTTGTGTTTGCCTCAATCGTCCCTATTATACTATACTTGCCGGAAAAATTGTATTCTTTTCGAAACCCCGGCCGCCTGCGGCCCATAACAACATCCAAAAAACCGCCCGAGGCCATCACGGCCGGGGCGGTCCCTGTCACTCTATTTTATTCTGCTTCAGACTGGCCCTAATCCCCTCCTGGTTGGAGCACCAGACGCCCACCAGGATGAGCGCGCAGCCCGTCAGATGGCCGATTCCCACCGGCTCCCCCAGAAATACCGCCCCGGCCAGCATGGACACAACGGTGGCCAGGTTGGTGTAGGAGGTGGCCTGGGCCACCGTCAGATCATTCACCGAGTAGTTGAGCAGGCCGAACGCGGCCACGGAGGAGATCACGCCCAGATACAGAAGACAGCCCAGAATCGCCGGATTCCCAAGCGCTGCGATGGCCTGGCCCCCGAAGCTCCTCCCGTTTACGGCAAACGCTGCGGTCACAAACACCACCATCCCCACGCCGAACATCACATAGGTGCGCTCAATCGCGGTGTACGTGTCTGCATATTTCCGGCTGAACAGACTGAAGCATGCGCCCGAGAGAACCGCGCCGGTCAGCACCAGCAGGCCGATGGGGCGCACGCCCCCGCCCTCGCCGCTCCTGGCGATCAGCACCGCGCCCGAGAGGGAGACCAAACCGAACAGGAGCTGGCGCCCGGTAAACCGCTCCCCCAGCACCAGAAAGCCCAACAGCATCCCCGCCACCGGAACCGTGGCGATCATGGACCCGGATATGACCGAGTTGGTCAGCTCAATTCCCAGGCTCTCGAAGGTGAAGTAAAGCACCGGCTGAAAAATTCCCAAAAGCAGCAGGGGCTTCAGATTCTTTCTCAGGTTCACCTTCACCACCCCCGCCGCAACCAGCGCCGTCATGACCAGAAATGCGATGGAAAACCGCAGAGCCAGCATCACAAAGGCGTTGACCTCAAGCAGCACCACCCGGGAGAACATGAAGCTGAACCCGAATATCACATTTCCAACAATCGCCGCAGCCGCGGCTTTCTTCCCTTTTTCCATCTTTTCCTCCCGCTGTTCCGCTTTCATTCTAATACGAAAATGGGGGGTTGTCAGCGGACAACCCCTCTTTGAACGCTAATGCGCGTTCCCAATGTCGATTACTTTAAAGTGTCAAGTGCCATTTTAATCCGGTTCATGCAGTCTTCCAGAGTCTTCTTGGGCATGGCCGCGTTGATTCGCTCAAACCCGTTGCCCTCCTCGCCGAAGATATAGCCCTCGTCGAATGCGATCTTTGCCGTCTGCTGCATCAGCTTCTCCAGCTTCTTGGGATCCTTCTCATAGCCGTTTAAATCCAGCCAGATCAGGTAGGTTCCCTCCACAGCCGTCACGCTGGCCTTCGGCAGCTTTTCCTTCACAAACTCCTTTACGTAGCGGATGTTCTCATCCAGGTAGTCGCGCAGCTGATCCAGCCACTCCTCGCCCTCGTTGTAGGCCGCGATGGTTGCGGCGATGCCGAAGGGATTCGCCATGCTCACTGAGAACGCGTCGTCGATCACTTCCAGCCACTTCTTCTGCCATTCCTTGTTGGGAATCACAATGTTGGACAGCTGCATGCCGGCTAAGTTGAAGGTCTTGGAGGGAGCGGTGCAGACCACGATGTGGTCGGCGTACTCCGGAGCCGCCTTTAACAGCGGGGTATGTACAACGCCCTTACGGGTCAAATCCATGTGGATCTCGTCGGAGATGATCCACTTGTTGTACTTCTTCGCGATATCCACCAGTTTTCTCAGCTCATCCAAGGTCCACACGCGCCCTACCGGGTTGTGGGGGCTGCAAAGGATCATTCCCTTTACCTTCTCGTCCGCGAACTTCTTCTCCAGATCCTCATAGTCCATCCGGTAATCCCCGTTCTCATAGATCAGGGAGCTGTTGTAGATCGTGCGGTTGTTTCCGTTGATCTTGTTGGTGAAGGGGTAGTAAACCGGGCGCTGGATGATGATTCCGTCGCCCTCCCCGGTCAGAGCCTGGAGCAGGAAGGCCAGCGCGGGCACAACGCCGGGGCTGAAGAATACGTCCTCCTTGGCGATCTCCCAGTCGTATCTGCGCTTGAACCATCCGGTCACCGCGTTTTTCAAATCCTGGTTGTCATAGATGGTGTAACCGAAAATTCTCCGGTCGATGCGCTCGTGCAGCGCCTTGATAATCGGCTCCGCGCAGGCAAAATCCATGTCAGCCACCCATACAGACAGCGCGTCCGCCGGTGCGCCCACCGGCATCCCCTCCAGCTTGCAGGCGTATGTGCCTGTTCTGTCTACAACCTCATCAAAATTATACTTCATGATCTAAAACCTCTTTTCTCAATATTTTAGAATGCGGTCCATCCGCTCTCTGTCAATACATACATTATAACAAAAGAAATCAAAATAAACGCAATAACTTTCGGGAAAACCCATTTAAACCACTTCGGGAACGGAACACCCGCCATCACGCAGGAACCAACGGTCCATCCTAAGAACGGGGAAACCATGTTGGTAAAGCCGTCGCCGTACTGGAACGCCTGTACCGCCACGTTCAAATCCATGTTTAAGGTCTCCGCGATGGGCTTTAAAATCGGAACCAGGATCGCCGCCTTGGAGGTAGCGGACGGAATCAGCAGGTTTACCACAGAGATAATCGCCGTCATGCCGATGCTGGAGATGGCGCGGCTGAGACCCATAAGCGGTCTTGTCAGCACGTAAACCATGGTGTGGATGACCATACCCTCTGCCAGAACCAGGCTCATCACCTTGGCTAAGCCGATGACGAAGCCGACGAACACCAGACCCTGAAGGCCCTTCACAAACTCGTCGCCCACCTTATCGAAGGAGAATCCGCCGATGAATCCGCAGACGATAGCTACAAACAGAGCCAGAGCGGTCATCAGGTGCTGTAAATAGTTTCCATCCCCGCCCAGAAGCGGGTATGCAACCAGAATCCCGTACTGTCCAAGGAACAGAATCAGGATCGCGATGGTTCTGCCGGACAGCTTGGTGCCCTGGCTTAACTGCGCCTCCTCCTCGGCCGTCACAACCATTTTGGCCGGGTTCCAGCCCTCATCCCACATCAGGGATTTGCTGGGATCCTTGCGGATTTTCTTGACATAGCGCAGCAGCAGGAACAGTCCAAACAGCATGAAGAAGTTCATACTGATAAACATGGTGAAGAATGCGCCGTAAACCGGAACGCCCATCATTAACTGGGTGATAAACTGCTTGGTAGGGCCGGTTCCGAATCCCAAAAGCGTCGCGTAGCTGGATACGCCGATGGCGCAGATGGGGTCTAACTTCAGTTTCTTTGTGAAGATCACGCCGATGGGAACCACTGCGATCAGGGCGTCCGTGCCGCCGAAGCCGCCTAAGTAAACCATCAGAACAAACATGATTGTGATCAGAATATTTTCGCTCTTGTCTTTCAGCTTGAAGATTGCCCAGTTTAACAGCTCGTCGATGGCTCCTGTGGCCATGACCACCGCCGTCATCGCGCCGGACGTGAGCACCGTCCAGATTACCGTGCCGGAATCCGACAGGCCCTGCAGGATCAGCATAAACATCCGCCAGGGCGCCACCGGTGTCTGATGGCCCAGATATTGGAACTGATCCCCGAGAATCTTTCCGTTCTCATCCACGGCGAACTCTCCCGCGGGAACTATGTAAGTGAGCAGGCATGCAAACAGCAGCAGGCCGATCATAATCCAGAACAGATGCGGCATTTTAAAGTTTTTCTTCGTCTTTTCCCCTTTGTTCATATAAAAGCTTTCCCCCTATTCAGATTTCAAGAAATCAATCGCAAACCGTACCATGAATTCAGAGCCTTTTCGGAACGCCGTCTCATCCAAATCGAACTTGCAGTGGTGCTGCGGGTAGATGGTCTCGCCCTTCTTTCCAGCGCCTAACACCCCGTAAAAGCCTTTGTACTTCTCCAAAATGTAGCCGAAATTGTCGCCCGCGCAGATGGGATCCGTCTGATCCGCAATCTCAAGGCCGTCCACGTCCTTCACTAACCCCTTGGCTCTGGCGATCAAATCCGCGTTGTTGCTCACCGGCGGTACGCCTCCAACAACGTTCAGCTTGTAGTCAACCCCATAGATCTTGCTGACGCCGTCAGCGATCTGGTGCATCTTCTCCAGAATCACATCGTCCCCGCCGGGTTTATACCATCTGTAGCCGCCGTAGATCATTGCCTCGGAGGGGAACACATTTCCGATGGTCCCCGCCTCGATGCGCCCCACGTTCACCACCGAGTGGTCTAACACATCGTAGAAGTTGCTGGGAATGGAGGAAAACTTTAAGACCATCTCGCAGGCCGCCTTGATGGGATCCTTCACCAGGTCCGGCCTTCCGCCGTGTCCGCCCTGGCCGATCACCTTTAAATCGTACCCCTTGCCGCCCGCAAACACCGATCCAGGGATCAGAAGGATCTGTCCCTCCGGGATCGCGCTCCAGATGTGAAGCCCGGTCACCGCGTCCACGCCGCCGATGGAGTCAAAATAGTCCAAAACCTCCTGGTATCCGAAGCCGGTCTCCTCCGCTACCTGGAATACACACAATACTGTGCCGGTCAGCTCATCCTTTATCTCATTGAGAACCCGCGCCGCGCCCAGCATCATCGCGATATGGGCATCGTGTCCGCAGGCATGCATCACGCCGGTATTCTCGGACGCAAACTCCAGTCCGGTCTCCTCCTTAACAGGGAGCGCGTCGATATCCGCACGAAGGGCGACCGTCTTTCCCGGCTGTTTTCCCTTGATCGTAGCCACAACGCCGAAATTGGGGGCAAGTACCTCGTAAGAGATTCCCATTCCCTTAAGCTCCTCCTGAATCTTAAGAGATGTTCCCTTCTCCTTCAGCGACAGCTCCGGATGACGGTGAAACCATCTGCGCATCTCGATAATATACGCTTCATACTCGTCGTACAATTTCTTTACATCCATATGTTTTCCCTCCTGTAAGAAACGAGCTTAATTGATTAATTCATTAATATTTAAGCTGCTTAACTGTATGGACATAGAATATCACCACTTGTCTATATTGTCAATATATCTTTTAAAATTTTTTCATTTTTATAACACATTAGACTATTCTTTAACAACTCTATATTTTTCTTCCGTCGTTTT
>USJW01000067.1 GCA_900555045.1 uncultured Clostridium sp.
CGACATACAATACAAAAAACGCCACAATAATATCGTTAAAAATATAATAATTATTTGACACTTATTTTACATTTATATTTAATAAATCAAATGGATTAAATCAGAACAAATATGCCATCGGCATATTGATATACGCGGTGTTTCTGCCGGAGGTGTGGGCGGGGCCGCGGGAAGAACATAAAGGAGGAAGATTATGAGATTAAGAAAATTTGCAGCGATCGGACTTGCGGCGGCGATGGTGATGTCGACTGCGGGATGTGGAGGAAGCTCCAACTCGGGCGCAACCACCGCTGCGCCCACAAAGGAAGCGACCACGGCTGCACCGGAGACCACGGAGAAGGCCGGCGAGGAGACGACGGCGGCTGCCGCTGAGGGACAGGTGGACAGGAGCCAGGAGTTAGTGATCTACTCCAACTCCACCTCCAACGGCCAGGACGAGTGGCTGTTAAAGGTGGCCAAGGAGGCCGGTTACAATATTCAGATCGTTTCCATCGACGGAAGCGCGCTGGCGGACCGCCTGGTTGCGGAGAAGAACAACCCGGTGTGTGACCTGGTGTTCGGCTTAAACGCAGTGGAGTATGAGCGCCTGAAGAAGGAAGACCTGCTGGTTAAGTATGAGCCGGTGTGGGTGGACGAGGTGGATATGTCCCTCGGCGATGCGGACGGATATTACTACCCGACCGTGGTGCAGCCGCTGATGCTGATCTACAACAAGGACATTATCACCGATCCGCCGAAGGATTGGACCGATCTGTGTGATCCCAAGTACAACAAGCAGTACAACCTGTTCAAGCTGAACGGCGGCACCGCGAAGATGATTACCGCCAGCATCCTGGCCCGCTACCCCGATCCCAACGGCGAGTACGGCGTGTCCGAGGAAGGCTGGAAGGTGATTGAGGAGCTCTACGCCAACGGTTACTACCAGCAGGACGGCGACGACTATATCAGCAACGTGATCGACGGAACGGTTCCCATGTCTGAGCTGTGGGGCGCCGGCGTGATCCGCTACCAGAAGGAGCGCAACGTGGAGTTCGGCCTGATGCTGCCGGAGATCGGCGAGCCCTTCGTGGTGGAGCAGGTTGGTATCATCAACGGAAGCGACCAGGTGGAGCTGGCCAAGGATTTCGCGAACTGGTTTGGCAGCGCGGAGATCCAGAAGGGCTGGAGCGACAACGTGGGAGCGATCCCGGCAAACCAGAAGGCGTTAGAGATGATCGACGACAAGGACATCAAGGACCTGATGAGCAAGGTGAAGATCCAGGATGTGGACTGGGCGCTGGTGAGTGAGCATGTAAATGACTGGGTGGAGAAGATCCAGCTGGAATATCTTGAATAGCCGAAATGTGAGATGAGGCGGAGGGGCGGTCAATATACCGGGTATTTTGGCCTGCCCCTCATTTTTGTTGAGTGAAGTGGGGCGCCGAATGATGTAGGATGCCAAATGAAGTGGGGCGCCGGTGAAGGCGGGAGCCCGGGCGCGGATCTGGGCCGCGGTCAAATGAAAATATGAGGTGAGTGAACATGATAGAGCTTAAGAATGTGGAGATCCGTTATGGGGATTTTGTTGCCATCGACAACCTGAACCTGACCATCAACGAGGGTGAGTTTTTCACCTTCCTCGGCCCCTCCGGCTGCGGCAAGACGACGACGCTGCGCGCCCTGGCCGGCTTCAACATTCCGTCCAAGGGACAGGTCTTAATTGACGGGAAGGACGTGACGGAGGCGCCGGTGGAGAAGCGCCAGATCGGGATGGTGTTCCAGAGCTACGCGCTGTTTCCGACCATGACGGTGTACGAGAACATCGCCTTCGGCCTGAAGGTGAGAAAGATGAGCAAGGAGGAGATCCGCAGGCGGGTGCACGAGGTGGCGGAGAAGATCAAGATCAGCGAGGCGCAGCTTGGCCGTAGCGTGGCGGAGCTCTCCGGCGGCCAGCAGCAGCGAATCGCCCTGGCCAGAGCCATCGTGCTGGAGCCGAAGATTCTCTGCCTGGACGAGCCGCTCTCCAACCTGGACGCGAAGCTGCGAATCGGCCTTCGGGGCGAGTTAAAGCGCCTGCAGAGGGATTTGAACATCACCACTCTCTATGTGACCCACGACCAGGAGGAGGCCATGAACCTGTCGGACCGGATCGCCGTGTTCAACAACGGCTACATCGAGCAGGTGGGCACTCCCTACGAGATCTACAACAATTCCGCCTCCGAGTTTGTCTGCGACTTCATCGGGGACATCAACCGCCTGGGCGCCGGTGCGCTTGGCGAGATCAACCGGCAGGCCGCTCCCGGAAAGAAGGTTCTGGATGTGAACCGCACGGGCTTTGTGCGCCTGGAGCGCCTTCTCACCGACCCGCGGGAGGGCTGCGCGGCGCTAAACGGCACCGTGGAGGAGATCGAGTACGACGGCATGCTGGCGCGCTACTTTGTCCGTGTGGGAGACCAGCAGGTGAAGTGCGTGGAGAAGAACGACGGCAGGTCGTTCTACAGCCGCGGCCAGGAAATCCGACTGTATGTGGATCCTGACAGTATCATGCAGTTTTAAGACGTCTGGAGGTGGAGAAAACCAATGAGAGGTAACGTCAGAAGACAGAGGATGACTCCGGGCGCCATCGCGGTGCGGATCGTGCTGGTGTGGTTTATCCTGGCATTCATTCTATTTCCAAATATTAACATTATTATCAACGTGCTGCAGGAGGACGGCCGGTTCAGCGCGGAGGCCGTCACAAAGCTGTTAAAGTCCAAGCGCGCGGTGAAGAGTATGGTCAACAGCCTGATTCTGGGCGTCAGCCTGGTGATCACGGTGAACCTGGTGGGCACGCTGGTGGTGCTGTTCACCGAGTACTGGGATATCCGCGGCGCGGTGGTCCTGAAGCTGGCCTACATGACCTCCCTGGTGTACGGGGGCGTGGTTCTCGCCATGGGCTACAAGTTCGTCTACGGCTCCAAGGGGATCGTGACCAAGGGACTGCTGGCGCTGTTCCCGAACATGAACGCAAACTGGTTTACCGGGTTCTGGGCGGTGCTGTTCGTGATGACCTTCGCGTGCACGTCCAACCACATTATATTCCTGACCAACGCCGTCCGCGGGCTGGACTTCCACGTGATCGAGGCGGCCAAGAACATGGGCGCCTCGGACGGCAGCATCCTGTTCAAGGTGGTTCTTCCGTCCTTAAAGCCCACGCTGTTCGCGCTGACTATCATGACATTTTTGACCGGTATCTGCGCGCTGTCCGCGCCGCTCATGATCGGCGGCAACCAGTTCCAGACCATCAACCCCATGATCGTGAGCTTTGCCCAGTCGCCCGGCTCCAGGGATCTGGCCGCGGTTCTGGCCATGATTCTGGGCCTCATGACCATCGTGCTTCTGGTGATCATGAACCGGGTGGAGCGCAAGGGCAACTACATATCCGTCTCCAAGACCAAGGCCAAGATGCGCAAGCAGAAGCTGCGCAACCCGGCGGCAAACGTTCTGGCCCACGCTGTGGCATGGGGCATGTTCGTGATCTACATGCTGCCGATCTGCCTGGTGGTGGTGTTCTCGTTCTGCAACGCGCTGGCGATCAAGACGACCACGCTCTCCTGGGACGCGTTCACGATCAAGAACTATGTGGCCCTGTTCACCAAGCAGGACGCCTTCCGGCCGTACCTGGTCAGCATCGTCTACTCCATCGCCGCCGCGGCCATCGCGTGCGTGATCAGCGTGATCGTGGCCCGGTATGCGCGGAAGAATGAGCACAAGTCCGACGCGTTCTTTGAGTACGGGCTTCTGATTCCCTGGATGCTGCCGACCACCTTTATCGCGCTAGGACTGATGTTCTCCTACGACGTGCCGCGGCCGTTCGTGGGCAACAAGGTGTTAATCGGAAGTATCTGGATGATGCTGATCGCCTACGTGGTGGTGAAGCTGCCGTTCTCCTTCCGCATGATCCGGGCGGCGTTCTTCGGTGTGGAGGACAGCCTGGAGGAGGCGGGCAAGACCATGGGCGCCAGCACGCCATACACCATGATCAAGGTGATTCTGCCGGTGATCATGCCCACGGTGGTCTCGGTGATGGCCATGAACTTCAACAGCCTGCTGTCGGATTTTGACCTGTCCGTTTTCCTTTATTCTCCCAAATATCAGCCGCTGGGTGTTATAATTAAGGCAGCCAGCGATGAAGGGGTGAATGAGAACGCCCAGGCGATGGCCTTAGTATATTCCGTGGTGCTCATGATCCTGTGCGGTCTCGCCCTCTATCTGACACAGGGCGGCGGAGCGGCAAAAATGAAGAAGTGGATTGTGAAAAAAGTGAAGCGCTGACGGAAAACATGACAGAAGGAGCGGGGGAGCATGAGGAAGATGACAAGTCCTGACAGGATGAAGCTGATCAACGAGAAGAATATATTGAAGGTGGTTCATGAGAATCCGGGAATTTACCGGAAGCTGATCGCACAGAAGACAGGCCTGTCCTCCCAGACCGTCACAAACCTGGTGACTGAGCTGGTGGAACGCAGGGTGCTCTTAGAGTATGCCCCCTCCCTGGGGATCAAGGGGCGCAACCCGGTTTCGCTGACAATCAACTACGCCGGTTTCTATATGATTACGGCGGACATCAATATCGAGAAGGTGGCGGTTTATGTCAACTCGCTGGACGAGGCCGTGGTGGCCTTCGCCGAGGAGCCGGTGGACCAGACGACGGACGTTCTGGCTATCCTGAAAACCTTAATCGGGCGCGTCCTGGACCAGGCCGGTCCGGGAAAGCGCATCACGGCCTGCGCGCTCAGCGTGACCGGCGTCGTGAACGAGGACAAGGGGATCGTGGTGGAGGCCGGGAAACTAAACTGGTACAACTTAGACCTGGCCGGGGAGCTCTCGTACCTGGGAGTGCCGGTGCTGGTGCGAAACGATGTGAACATGGTGGCCTACTATGAGAAGGCGAAATATCCGTCGGATTTGAACTTTATGATCGCCAAGATCGACGTGGGTATCGGCTCCGCGTTTGTGCTGGGCGGCCGGGTGCTAGAGAGCACCAACAACGTGGCCGGTGAGCTGGGACACGTGACGGTGACCGCGCCCGGCAAGGAGCGGCCCTGCGTGTGCGGCAAGTCCAACTGCCTGACCAAGTTTATCTCCCTGGAGGCGCTGGAGCTGGATTATAAAAAGCCCTACGCCAAGCTGGTGGAGGACGTTGGCAGGAAGGACCCGGCGGCCGTGGCGCTGATCGAGGATGTCTGCACGTACCTGGCGCCGGTGCTCGCCAACACCATCATCCTCTTGGATCTGGACCGGATCATCCTGTGCGGGTGCACGGTGGACCACTTTGAGTCCATCATCTACCCCTGCCTGGACCGGAAGATCCGAAAGCTTCTCAGCTACTGGGTTTCCTTCAAACGCCTGGAGATCCACACGAATATCCGCATCGCGCAGATCGGCACGCAGTTTTTGCTGGACTACATTTTTGCGGGGGAACAGGACATTATTTTATTGTAAATTACCGGCGCATGCGCCCTGCCGGGAGCGGGGCAGCGCCGCGGATGGGATAGAGCAATCGTATGAACGCATATTTGGAACTTACGGACAAGCGGTGGCGGTATGGAAGCTATTACCGCAGCCATTTTTTGGAAGATACACTGTACACCTGCTGCTTCTACAAGGATCTGCAGGTGGTGATGGCCCGGGGGACGGTCAACGTCTCCGACGGGCTGTCTCGGGCGCTTTTGGCTTCCGGGGAGGTGGACGAGGCCTCCTACGCCAACTACCGGACCCGGCTTCTGCGCTTTTTTGAAAATCTGGAGTGCTATGACCAGTGGAGCCTGGAGCAGCTCTACGGCGGCGTCCACGGCATCCGGAAGCAGTACCTGGGCGCGGGCGTGATCGAGCGGAAGCTGAGGAGCATCGCGGCGGAGCGCCGGGTGATGGGAGAGGGCGCGGGAATTGACCAGAGCGAGCAGAAGGAGCGCCTGATCGCAGCATGCAGTGCGGTGCTGTTCGTGCTGGGCGACCCGCGCTTTTTCCGGTATATGGAGGAGGATATCCGGCGGGCCCTGCGTATGGGACACAGGGCTTGCGTGGTGGTGAGCGACGGAGCGGGGGACACCTTTCTGGGGCGCGAGGCCATGGAGGAGCTGCTTTGCGGGGAAAATCCGGGCCCGCCTGGCGCTCCAGGGCCGGACAGCGCAGATTCTCTGCTGTCCTCGGGCGCGGTCCGATTCCTGGTGGCCCGCAGCCGCCACTGTGGAATCGATCTTTCGGGGATCCGCGGGGACGGGGAGCTTTCGCGCCTGGCGGCGGACGGGAAGATGTGCCTGTTCATTTACGGGGACGACGGCCTGTTCTGCGCGCGGAATCTGAACATTCCGGCCATCGCGGTGACGGTGCCCTCCTGTTACTACTCGAAGGGGCTGGCGGGCCAGTTTGCCGGGCGCGGGCTGTGCACGATCTATGTGCCGCCCCACTTCGACATCCTGCCGTCGGTCCCGCTCAGAGAGCGGACCCGCATATCCTACCGCCAGATGGCCAGGCTGTGCGCGGACTTCGGGCCGGAGGTTTACGGCCTGGGGGAGGAGGAGCTGTACGCCAGGTACCCGGAATATTTTATAAACATTTACGGGGAGGAGGCAGAGTACACGCTGCCCCTGCACATGAGCGGGGACGATCCGGAGCTTTCGGCCGCGCTCCGGAGGGGGGATGTGTACCGGACCTGGTGCAGCCTGCGGGAGGAGCGGATCGCTGGCTACCTAAACGGCTTTGAGGGCATCCACTATATCTCCGCCTGCCTGGACCCGGAGACCATGGAGAAGCGGCCGGTCCCCTGGGACGGAAGCGGGGACGGCGAGGGCGTGCTGGTCCAGGGGGCGATTGTCCCCAAGGCCCGCAACTCCCGGGTGATTCTGTCCGCGGTCTCCCATACGCCCCGGGAGTTAAACGGGGAGCTGGACCGGAGGGGGATGGCGCTGTTCTCCAATTTCCTGTTCTTTCTGACCCCGAAGCTGGCGTCCTTCTACAATGAGCTGCGCCGGGAGCGGCCGAAGGAGCAGATTGACTTTGACAGCGGCCACCTGGACTATCTGCTGTGTCTGGACGGAGCGCGGCGTGTGGAGACGTTCCCGCTCTACAACAAGGCCTGCGTGGCCATGAAGCGGGACGGAAGCTTCCTGTTTTTCCGCTACCTCCTGGGGGGCGGAGCGCTGTGGCTTGGGAGTGAGAAGCTGGAGTGGAGCGCCGGGGATGTGAACCCGGAGGGGACTCCCGGGGAGATCTGCATCTACACCCCGTACCGCTCCAGGGACAAACGGGATGAGAAGGACGACTACTGTGAGCCGGTGGGCTCCGGGCGGATCAATTTTGTGATCATCCAGGACCGGGTGGTGTGCGCGCGGCAGGGGGATGTGCTGCTGCCGAGCATCGGCGCGGTGGTGTCCCTGGCCAGAGAGCGCGGGGAGCGTCTGGTTGAGGCCCTGGGGCTTGTTATGTCCGGGGACGGCTATTTTGAGTGGAACGGGGCGCAGGTAGAACTCTGCCTTGACCCTCCGGCGGGGATAAGCGCCGGGGAGTGGGAGCAGGTGTCCTGGGCCTACGGCGGCGGCATGGCCTTAATCCGGGACGGCCGCGGGATCGACGAGGAGGATTTGGAGCGCTGGCTGGACGAGGAGGGCTGGATGAGCCCGCTCTCGAGACAGACCCAGGAGAGCGAGATCCACAAGCCGGCCAGACACCCCAGAACGGCGGTGGGCGTCACGGAGGACGGGGCGCTGTTTGTCCTGGTCTACAACGGCAGGACGAAGCTGTCACGGGGCGCGGACTACGCAGAGATGAGTAAGATCGCCCGGGCGCTGGTGCCCGGGGTGCGCCACATGTTAAACGGGGACGGAGGGGGATCCGCCATGCTTGGGCTTGCCGTGGACGGCGTGTTCATGGAGCTCAGCTATCCGGCTACCTCCTACAGCAGCCCGGCCGGGATGGCGCGGCAGATCAATACCATATTGTGCATAAAACAGTGAGGAGGGACAAAAGATGATCAAATTTGGAACAGGCGGCTGGAGAGCGATTATCGGGGACGATTTCACAAAAGAAAATATCTGCATTCTGGCGAAGGCCATGGCGGACAAGATGAAGCAGGAGGGCGTGGACCAGAAGGGCGTTGTGATCGGCTACGACCGGAGATTTCTGTCCAAGGAGGCGGTGGTCTGGAGCTGTGAGGTGCTGGCGGGCGCCGGCATCAAGTGCTACTTTGTCAACCGCTCCGTGCCCACGCCGCTCATCATGTTCTACGTGATGAAGCATGAGTTCCCCTACGGCATGATGGTGACGGCCAGCCACAACCCGGCGCTCTACAACGGGATCAAGGTGTTCACCTACGGCGGGCGGGACGCGGACGAGGAGCAGACGAAGGACATCGAGCGCTACATAGAGAAGGTGGACCGGGAGAACATCCCGAAGGTGCACTACGAGGAGGCGCTCCGGGCGGGGCTCGTGGAGGAGTTCTACCCCATGAACGAGTACATCGACGACATCATGGACAAGATCGACATGGACGCCATCAAAAAGAGCCATCTGAAGGTGGCCTTCGACCCCATGTACGGTGTGAGCAAGACGGCGCTCAGCACCATCCTGATTTCCGGCCGGTGCGACTTAGACGTAATCCACCAGGAGCACGACACGCTCTTTGGCGGCAAGCTTCCGGCCCCCACGGCGGATACGCTCCGGGTGCTGCAAAACCAGGTGGTGGAGTGGAACTATGACCTGGGAATCGCCACGGACGGGGATGCGGACCGGCTGGGCGTGATCGACGACAAGGGCAATTACCTGCACCCCAACGACATTCTGGTGCTGCTGTACTACTACCTGATCCGCTACAAGGGCTGGAGAGGGCCGGTGGTCCGGAATCTGGCCACCACGCACCGCTTGGACCAGGTGGCCGCCAAGTTCGGCGAGACCTGCTACGAGGTGCCGGTGGGCTTTAAGTACATCTCCGCGAAGATGGCGGAGACGGGGGCCATCATCGGGGGCGAGTCCTCCGGAGGTCTGACGGTGACCGGACACATCAACGGCAAGGACGGGGTTTACGCCGCCACGCTGCTGGTGGAGATGATCGCGGTCACGGGAAAGCCGCTGTCGCAGCTGGTGGAGGAGATCCGCGGGGAGTGCGGCGAGATGTACATGGAGGAGCGCTCCTACCGCTTTACGGATGAGGATAAGGCGCGCCTGACCCATGTGCTGTACCAGAAGCGGGAGCTGCCGGATTTGTCCGCCTACGGCGTGGAACGGGTGTCCTACATGGACGGCTGCAAGGTGTATCTGGACGGAAACGGCTGGGTGAGCGCGCGGTTCTCCGGCACGGAGCCGTTACTGCGGATTTTCTGCGAGATGCCGAAAAAGCAGGACGCGCGGGATATCTGTGGGCTGTTTGAAAAATATCTGGGACTGTGAGACTAAAGGAGCAAAGGGCGATGGAGCGAGCGGATATTGAGAAGATCATCGGGATTGTGAAGGGGATGCGGGACCACTTTATGGACGCGCGGAGCGCAGGGGAGATATCCTGCAAGGGGGATGTGGACTTTGTGACCAGCGTGGACGTGCGGGTCCAGTCGGAGATCCGGGAGGCGCTGGGGCGCGCCTTCCCGCAGATCCAGTTTATGGGGGAGGAGCAGGACAACAGCGGCGTGGATTTCTCCGGCGCTGTCTGGATTCTGGACCCGGTGGACGGGACCACCAACCTGATCCACCGCTTCCGGCACAGTGCGGTCTCCCTGGCGCTCAGCGTCAACCGGCGGCTGGAGCTGGGGATCGTGTACGACCCCTATGCGGACGAGCTGTTTCTCGCCATCCGCGGCGGGGGCGCCTTCTTGAACGGGGAGCCGATCCATGTGAGTGGGGCTAAGACCATGAAGGAGTGCCTGGTCTCAGTGGGCACGGCGCCCTACTACCACGACATCGCGGACGAGAATTTCGACCTGATCAAGCGGGTGTTTATGGACAGCCAGGATATCCGGCGGATCGGCTCCGCGGCCATCGACCTGTCCTACGTGGCCTGCGGCCGGACCGACGCCTTCTTTGAGCGGAACCTAAAGCCCTGGGACTACGGGGCCGGGGCGCTTTTGGTGCGGGAGGCGGGTGGCCGGATCACGGACTTTGGAGGCGGGGAGATCTCGCTTGAGAAGCCCTGTAGCATCGTGGCCGGAGCGCCTGAGATCAACCGGATTCTGGTCCGGGACTACATGGGAGGCGGCGCGGATGTACACGGAGAATAGGCCGCTTCGGGAACGGATCAAGGAGCGCGGCGTGCTGGTTGCCGCCCACCGGGGGACGCGGGGCGGCAACGTGATCCAGAATACCTGCCTGGCCTACCGCAACGCGTTGTTACATGGGGCCGACGTGGTGGAGCTGGACGCGGCCATGACGAGGGACGGGGTGTTCTACGCCTTCCACGACGGGGAGGAGCCGCTGGTGTGCGGCGTCCCCGAGAATATCCGGACCATGACCGCGGCGCAGGTGGACGCCCTGACGGTGTTCAACTCCCTGGGGCTTCCCGCGCGGCAGAAGCTGGAGCGGCTGGAGCAGGTCTTTGACGCGCTGCGCGGGAAATGCCTGATCAACGTGGACCGGTCGTGGTTTTACTGGACAGAGAGCATCGGGCGGATCCACGCCTGCGGGATGGAGAGTCAGGTAATTTTGAAATCCCCGCCGGAGGCCGCATATCTGCGGGAGTTGGAGCAGACAGGCCGGGGGATCATGTACATGCCGATTGTGAAAAGCCTGAAAGAGTGGGAGTTGGTGAAGAAATTCGATGTCAACGTGGCGGCGGCTGAGCTGATCTTTGCGGACCTGGAAAGTCCGCTGGTGTCGGAGGCGTTTCTTGGGGAGCTGAGGAAAAAAGGGATTGCCCCCTGGGTGAACGCGATTACGTTGGATGACGATACCGTACTTTCCGGAGGGCTGGACGATAACCGGGCGATCGGGGAAGGGTTTGAGTCGAGTTGGGGGGAATTGGTGCGGATGGGGTTTGAGATGATACAGACGGATTGGCCGGGGCTTCTTAGAGGGTATTTGGAGGGGGGATGCATCCATTCGTGAGAGCCGGGGGAGCGGGGGATGGAGGTTCCAGGTCTCCGCGGTGGTAAGGTCTAGGGCGCAAGGGGCGCGAAAAGACGGGCACTGCTCCGAGCTCCAGCGCAGCCCTGATGGCTGCGCCTCCGCCTCCGCTGGCTCCGGGCGGTGAACGCCCTGCGCCATCCCGCCTTTTCGTGCCCCTTGCGCTGGGGACCTTACGAACCGCTCCGACAGTCGCCACCATCCCCCGCTCCCCCGGCTCTCACCCACTGGGTGATCGCGGGGAACGCTTGGCGTGGGGATTTGTTAGGGGGATTTGACTCTTTTGGGGCGGTGGAGGGATTGAGGGGGAATGGGCTGTGCGGTGGTTTCCTCGGGGGATTAGCGGGGATTAGGGATTGCGCGGTGGTTCCCCCAGAGGATTAGAGAGGGGGGGGGGGGGTAAGGATTGCGCGGTGGTTCCTTCGAGGAATTTGCGGGGATTAGGGATTGCGCGGCGGTTCCCCCCGGAGGATTAGCGGGGGTTGAGGATTGCGCTGTGGCGCCCCCGGGGGATTTGCGGCTGTCATGGATTGCTCTCCGGCCCCTGCGGAATTTCCTTCGGGCCTTCTTTCGGCCCGTCTGCGGGCACGGCGGGGTCTTTGATTCCGTAGACGCGGGTCCACTCTTTGGTGCCGTCTACTTTCACTGCCTGGCTGCGGTTCATGGACAGGAATTTGACCAGCTCGTAGCAGCTGACCCAGATTTCGTTGTTTCCGTCTTTCTGGGACTCATCGAAGATCAGTTCCAGGCCGAAGTGCAGGTGCGGCTCGTCGATGTTGTTGGTGTTCTCGGTGCGGCTGTAGCCGGTGCGCCCCAGGTAGCCGATTACGTCGCCGGCCTGCACGTAGCTCCCCTCCTTCAGGTTGGACTGGTAGGGGTAATCCTTGCGCAGGTGGGCGTAGTAGTAATAGCGCTTCCTGTCAAAGCTGCGGATCCCCAGCCGCCAGCCGCCGTACTGGTTCCAGCCCATGGCCTCCACGTAGCCGGACTCCACCGCGATGACCGGGGTGCCCACCTGGCCCATCATGTCGTGACCCAGGTGCTGGCGCTTGAAGCCGTAGCTTCTGGCCACGCCGAAGTCGTCGAAGTCGCTGTAGGGAAAGCCCTTGGCGATGGGAGAGAAGGCCTTCAGGCCGTATTTGGTGACCCAGATCGTGTCCGGGTCGCCCGGCGCGCCGCCGGTGACGCCGGAGGGCAGGTAGGCGCCGGGGGCCTCGGTGGAGGGAATCTGTGCCTCGAAGGAGCCAACCAGGCCGTCCAGCACGGCCCCGTAGGCCTCCCGGTAGTATGGATAGTATTTCATGTCCGCGGTGGCCGCCTCCATGGTGGTCTCGCCGTTTTTGAGCTTATCGGCGATCTGGGTCATGTCGGCGGGCTTGTAGCGGGTGAAGTCGCCGCCGTAGCGGGCGCCCAGGTACGCCAGCAGGTCCACCCAGTTTAAGTGGATGTCCGACTGGCAGGTGTCCACGTCGTAGCGGAAGGCCTGGTTCATGGCCTCGCAGGTGACCCCGAAGTCCACCCACTTGATGAAGGACTTGGTCTGCGGCGGCGTGGCGGTGTCCGGCTTCTGGGAGAGCAGCCGGGAGATCCCGAAGTCCGCGGCAGCGCGGCGCGCTCCCGCCATCACGGTCTGGCCATGGTCCGTGTGCAGCAGGAAAAAGGAGAGGCACAGCAGGGTGAGGGCCAGCATCTCCCCGACAATAATGGTTTTGCTGTTGATTGGAAGCCCGGACCGGGCTTTTTGTTTTCGTCTGAACCACCGCATTTGCTTGTTACCTCCTCCTGCCTGACGCATGGGGCCTTAAAAGCCCATTACTGTAAATTTATGCCGGGGCGCGTCCGATTATGAGAAAAATGCGCCCGGCGGTTCTTGTAGAAGCCCATGCATCATGGTATGATGGATCTGTTGAATTAGATGACTGCAGAAGTTTAGAGAATTGGAGGGACATTATGAACAATTTTGAATTTTACACGCCCACGCGGATTATATTTGGAAAAGATACCCATTTACAGGTGGGAAAGCTTGTCGCGGAGTACGGTTTTAAGAAGGTGCTGGTACACTTCGGCGGAGCCAGCGCAAAAAAGAGCGGGCTGTTGGACGCGGTGTGCGGGGCTTTGGAGGCGGAGAACATTTCGTACGTGCTCCTGGGCGGCGTTCAGGCCAATCCCACCCTTTCCATGGCGAAAGAGGGGATCGCGCTGTGCCGGAAGGAGCAGGTGGACTTTGTGCTGGCTGTGGGCGGCGGAAGCGTGATCGACTCGGCCAAGTGCATCGCCGACGGCGTGGGGAACCCGGATGTGGACGTGTGGAAGTTCTACATGCACGAGGCCAATCCGGTGAAGGCCCTTCCGGTGGGCACGATTCTGACCCTGTCGGCCTCCGGCAGCGAGATGAGCGCCTCCAGCGTGATTACCAACGAGGAGAACGGCTTTAAGCGGGGCTTCAACAGCCCGTTTCACCGGCCCCTGTTCTCCATCTGCAACCCGGAGCTGACCTACACGGTGAACCGCTACCAGACCAGCTGCGGCACGGTGGACATCATGATGCACACCCTGGAGCGCTATATGGGCGGCACCACAAAGGACACGCCGCTGACCGACCGCATTGCGGAGGGACTGTTAAAGTCCGTGATCGAGGCAGGGCGCGTGGCGGACCAGGACCCGGAGAACTACGAGGCGCGGGCGACGCTCATGTGGGCCGGCGGCCTCTCCCACAACGACATCACCGGTGTCGGCCGGGCGTTCATGATGCAGGTGCACCAGCTGGAGCATGAGCTGTCCGGCATGTACCCGCGCATCACCCACGGAGCCGGGCTGTCCGCGCTGTGGCCCTCCTGGGCGCGCTACGTGTGCCCCGCCTGGCCGGAGCGCTTCGCCCAGTACGCGGTGCGGGTGTGGAATCTGGAGATGAATTTTGAGAATCCCATGGAGACGGCCCTGGCGGGAATTCAGGCCACCGAGGACTACTTTAAGAGCCTGGGCATGCCGGTGAACATCCGGGAGCTGGGCGTGGAGCCGGAGAAGCTCGAGGAGATGGCGGAGAAGTGCACCAACTACGGGAAGCGCACGCTGCCGGGGATCAAGGAGTTCGGCAAGCAGGAGATGATGGAAGTGTACCGGATGGCGATGGGAGAATAAAAGGTAAAAACAGCGGGGGCTGCTGCACACGGATCTGTGCGGCAGCCCCCGTTTTGTCTGCGGCGGTTGTTTCTCAAATATCAGGTGTTGTCGGCTTCTGCGCGGATCGCGGGTGCAGCAGGCAAAGCCGCCGGGTTCACATGAATCATAATGTGCTTGATATTGGGGAAGTTCGACTCCACGCTGTTGTGCACCCGGTCGGCGACGGCGTGGCTCTCGCGCAGAGGTTTATCCCCGTCCACCTGAATTTCCGAGTCGATATAGACCTTATTCCCGAACATCCGTGTGCGGAGCAGATCCACGCAGACCACATCCTCCTGGTCTTCGATAAACTGCCGCAGCTCCGCCTCATAGCGCTCTCCGCAGGAGGTATCCAGCATTTTGGAGAGGGCATCTTTCAGTATGTCGCAGGACACTTTCAGAATAAACAGGCAGATGACCACGCTGGCCACGCTGTCTAACACCGGGAAGCCCAGCATGGCGCCGCCGATGCCGACGAGGGAGCCCACGGACGAAAAAGCGTCGGAGCGGTGATGCCATGCATCTGCCATAAAGGCGGCGGAGTTGATGCGCAGGGCGTAGTGCCGGGTGTACCAGTACATGGCCTCTTTTACAACGATGGACACAATGGCGGCGACCAGGGCGATCACGCCGGGGACTGCCAGCGTCTCATAGTGTCCCGACAGAATATTTTTAATCCCCGCTGCGCCGACCATCAAGCCGGTGACCATCAGCAGCATCCCCAGGACAAGGGAGGCCACACACTCCATTCGCTCATGTCCGTAGGGATGGGCGCGGTCCGCCGCCTTTTTGGAAATTTTCACACCAAAGTAAGCGATTATCGTGGTCAGCACATCCGAAAAGGAGTGGATGGCGTCAGAGATCATCGCCCCGGAATGGCCGATAATACCTGCGAATAATTTGAAGCCCGACAGCAGGATGTTACCGATGATGCTCACCAGGGACAGGTTGCGAATGATGTTTGTTTCGTTGAGATTCGTCTGTACAGAGTTTGCGTTGGCTGATACTTCTTTGTTGGTTGTCATAAAAGAACCCTCCATATTCTGCCAAAAGGCATTGATGAATTTCTCTTATCGGCACCCCATTTGAGATGACTGTTTTTGCATGGGTATAAAAAAACACACCCATGGAACATACAACTGTCCCACAGATGCGCGATATCACGATCTGCTGTCACTTTTTGCGACCCGGCCCCACGACCCCTGCGGGTCATCGCCTGCTCAGTTTGTACTGTTGATCTCGCATTCCATCTGGAATGTAATGCAGTGCAAAGAGTTTATTCTGTTATATACTATATCTATGCAACTGTCAAGGCGATTGTGAAAAACAGCCTGCCGGGCTGGCGTCAGGGCAAAAAATACGCGGTACCCAGCCATAAAAGCCAGGTACCGCGCACTTAAACGAGGTCAGTCAGGACATTGCTTGCGGGCCTACAGATCGATAATCTCGCGGTCGTCGGGCACCAGCAGGTTCCCGTGATAGTATTCCTTCCCCTCGGCGGTGTAGCGCTCCTTGCGCCGGGAAATCTGTTTGTCCTCCGTGTGCCAAAGGACCAGGTTCGGGATGTGCAGCTCCTCGGCCAGCTCGGACGCCTCCTTGACCGTGCTGTGGTGCTTCTCGTAGGGCTGGAATTTGTCGCGGTCCTCGTAGAGGCAGAACGCCTCGTGCAGCAGCCAGTCGCTTCCCTCCACGTAGCGCAGACAGCCCGGGTTGTAGGGCTCGTCGCCCGCGCAGGTGAACTTCTTTTTGTTCTTCAGCACGGTGGTGAAGCCGAACTGCTTGGCCTTGGTGGACAGGATGTCGAAGAAGGTCACGTCGTAGTCCAGGATGTGCACGGTCTCCCCGTCCTCCACGGGCACCAGGAAGATTCTATCGCCGATCATCTTGTAAAATTTCCCCTGGATCGTCAGGCGGCAGAGCGTCTTGATCGTCTCCACCAGATCCGGGTGGCAGTAAATCTGCAAATCCCCCTCAAAGGTCCCCTTTTTCATGCCGGTGGCGATCATGCGCACCATCCAGATAATTCCCAGGATGTGGTCCGTGTGCTCATGAGTCACGAAAATGTGGTGGATGTGGTTTAAGTCCACCTTCATGTCGTCCAGAATCTTCAGGATGCCGTTTCCGCCGCCTGCGTCCACCATGAAGTACTCGTCCCCGTCCTTTAACGCGAAGCAGGTGTTGTAGCAGTTGGTTGCCTGGGCGTTTCCTGTTCCAAATACATAGAGCTGTTCCATTCTTCTACCTCCGTTCTGAAAATCCCACGCGATTTTCAGCAATTATGCGCGATATGATTAAGATCATGTTACTATATTTCGGGAAATCCCGCAAGCGTTTGTTTTGCGGTTGGGACCTCGTTGCGCCCTTGCGGTTGGCCCTTCCCCGCGCTAGGAAATCCGCCCGAACCTGGGATAGTACCGGAACAGAACCTTGGCGGATATCTTCTCCTTTGGCACATAGGGATCGGGCCACATCCGTGCGTCCGCGGAATCGTTACGGTTGTCCCCCAGCATCAGGTAGCAGCCCTCAGGGACCTCAAAGTGGTAATCCTTAGACTCCATGGGCTCCGGTAGGTAGGGCTCGTCAAGGGGCACGTCGGAGCCGTCTATGTAGACCTGGTTGTCACGGATTTCCACGGTCTCGCCCGGAAGCCCGATGACGCGCTTGACCAGCCGGGTCTCGTCCCGCCCGGGCTCTGCCTTGTGCTTAAAGATCACGATGTCGCCCCGCGCGGGCTCCCCGCCAAAGCGGTAGGAGAGCCGAAAGCCCAACAGGCGGTCACCGATCATGATGGTGTTCTCCATCGAATCGGACGGAACGCGGGTGTTGGAGATGATGCAGGTATTTAGAAACAGGGCAATCGCGACGGCCGTCAAAAGCACTTTGATCCATTCCAGCAATTCTTTTTTCCAACCGGTCATGCCGGCGGCGGAAGTATTTTCTTGATCTCTCATCATAAAACTCCTTTGCAGTGGTATTTTCCATCTACCAGTGTACCACCCGGGGCGGCGCAAGTCCTTACCAAATTGTTAATACTCCATTTCGCTTTTTTTGCTGTTTTGGGCGCGGGACGGCGAAAATGCCGGGGGGCAAACCGCCGGGGCTTACAGGTTTCTTAAATTGTTTGAAAACGGAATATTTTTATGGTAATATATGTTTAACTGTATACGAATTATGGAATAAAGGGAGGCGGAAGAAATGAGGGATTTGGCGTATTTGAAGCTTCTGTCCAGAGAGTATCCCACGGTGAGATCGGCTACCAGCGAGATTATCAACCTGATGGCAATCTGCGGGCTGCCCAAGGGGACGGAGTATTTCTTCAGCGACCTGCACGGGGAACATGAGGCATTTGTGCATCTGCTGCGCAGCTCGTCGGGTATCATTCGCGAGAAAATCCGCGAGACCTTCGGACATTTGATTCCGGAGGAGGAGGAAGTGCAGCTGGCGAATCTGATCTATTATCCGGACCGCAATCTGGGAAAGATCCGCAAATCCGGGCATTACACGGAGGACTGGCAGAAGATCACCATCTACCGGCTGGTCCAGATCTGCAAGGAGGTGTCCTCCAAATACACCCGCTCCAAGGTCCGCAAGAAAATGCCGAAGGAGTTCGCCTATGTGATCGACGAGCTGCTGCACGTGGATTACAACGACGACAACAAGCGCGTTTACTACAGTGAGATCATCCACTCGATCATCGAGAACTCGGTGGCGGACAAGTTCATCATCGCGCTGTGCGAGCTGATCCAGAATCTGACCATCGATAATTTACATATCATCGGGGATATTTTTGACAGAGGTCCACGGGCCGACATTATTATGGAGGAGCTGATGCACTTCCACGACGTGGACATCCAGTGGGGGAACCATGACGTCTCCTGGATGGGCGCGGCCACGGGCAACCTGGCCTGCATCTGCAATGTGCTGCGCATCGCCATCAGCTACAACAGCTTCGACGTGCTGGAGGACGGCTACGGCATCAACCTGCGCCCGCTGTCCATGTTCGCGGCCAAGGTGTACCAGGACGACCCCTGCGAGCGGTTCGTGCCCCACATTCTGGACGAGAACCTGTACGACGCCGTGGACCCGGGCCTGGCGGCCAAGATGCACAAGGCCATCGCGGTGATCCAGTTCAAGGTGGAGGGCGCCATCATCAAACGCCATCCGGAGTACAAGATGGACGACCGCATCCTCTTGGAGGCCGTGGATTACGAGAAGGGGACTGTGACGGTGGACGGGAAGGAGTACCCGATGCTGGACACTCATTTCCCGACCGTGAACCCCAAGAGCCCGCTGGAGCTGACCAAGGGCGAGAAGGAGCTGCTGCGCACGCTTCAGACCTCCTTCAAGCACAGCGATCTGCTCCACAAGCATGTGAAATTCCTGTATTCCCACGGCGGAATCTACAAGTGCTACAACTCCAACCTGCTCTACCACGGCTGTATCCCCATGAATGAGGACGGGACGTTTGACAGCGTGATGGCGGGCAACGCCATCTATTCCGGCAGGAGTCTGATGGATTATTTCAACTATCAGGTCCAGAACGCATATTTTATGCCTGAGGGGTCGGTGGAGAAGCAGTGGGCCATGGATTTGATGTGGTATCTCTGGTGCGGCTCCAAATCACCGGTGTTCGGCAAGAATAAAATGACCACCTTTGAGCATTATTTTATTGCGGACAAGAGCACCCACAAGGAGGTGCTAAACCCCTACTACAAGCTCAGCGTCAAGGAGGAGTGCTGCGACCGGATTTTAGCGGAATTCGATCTTCCCGCCAAGGGCTCCCACATCATCAACGGCCATGTGCCGGTAAAAATGAAGGACGGGGAGACGCCCATCAAGGCGGGCGGAAAGCTGTTCATCATCGACGGCGGACTCTCCAAGGCCTACCAGGCCACCACGGGGATCGCCGGCTACACGCTGATCTACAATTCAAGGCACTTAGCCCTGGCGGAGCACATGCCTTTTGATCCGAAAAAAGAGAGCACGCCAAAAGTGACGGTGGTGGAGAAGATGCAGAGCCGCGTCATGGTGGCGGACACGGACAAGGGCAGAGAGCTGGCGGGACAGATCGCCGATTTAAAAGAACTGGTAGCGGCCTACCGGGAGGGCACGCTGAAAGAAAGGGTAGAATAAATGACCAAGACGGAATTCTTGCAGATTCTCCGTGAGGAGTTGGACGGGCGCGTGCCCTATTCCGTGATTCAGGAGAATCTGAGCTACTACAACAACTACATCGACGGGGAGATGGCGAAAGGCGCCGCTGAGTCCCAGGTGATCGACGATCTGGGCGGTCCCAGGCTGATCGCCCGGACCATCGTGGACGCCACCCTCGACACCGAGGACCGCCCGGACGGCTTCCAGTCCTACGGCGGCCGCGAGGAGTACAGCGCGGGCGCAGGCCAGAGCGGCCGGGCCTCGCAGCAGCGGGCCGAGGAGGCGGATCCCAACCGGTCGGTGCACTACGTGGATTTCAGCAAGTGGTATGTGCGCCTGCTCACCGGGCTGATCGTGTTCGCGGTGGTGATTCTGCTGATCACGGTTGTGGCCAGCATACTGGGCCTGGCCGGATGGATCGTGTCCGTCATCTGGCCCGTACTTCTGGTGCTGCTGGTGATTCGGTTTATGAAAGGGCCCAGGGAGTAGGCTGCTGGGATTGGGACTATAGAAGGTTGAAAATAAAAAGGCAGGGTTCGTGTCCGCATGGGGCGGATAGGGACCCTGTCTTTTTGAATGTAATGGAGAGGTGGGACGGTGCGCGCAAAAGGCCTGCTGAGTTCCGGCTGTCAGCGCATCAACCCTGTGTAATCCAGCTGCCTGCGGATTCCGGCCAGATACCGGCTGGAGAACGCGATGTCCTCGGCCAGGGAGCGGTACACGTTCCCCTCGATGGTGACCGTGCCGTCGTAGCCCAGGCCCAGGAGCAGCCGGAAGAGCTCCGCAAAGTCGAGGCGCCCGATCCCAGGAAAGTGCCGGTTGTTGTCGGAGATGTGCAGGTTATGAAAGTGCGGGAGGAACCGGGCCAGCGCCCCGGCCATGCTGGCCTCCTCGATGTTCATGTGGTAGGTGTCGGGCAATACATAGACGGGGTGCGCCAGATCGAGGGTGAGCGCTTCGCCCTCCGCCAGGGTGTTGACCGAGAGCGCCTCATAGTGGTTGGTGGCCTCCAAGTAGAGGGGAGCAGCCGCCGTTTTACCGGACCGGTCCAGCTCCTCGAGGGAGGTGCGCAGCCTGCGGGCGGCCTCCTCCTTTACGCCGGACGGACCGCCCTTGATGAAGCCGCAGATCACCCCGGCGCCAAATTTTGCCGCGCAGTCCAGCATCTCCTCTAAGGCGGCCACGCTTCTTTTGCGGACGTCCTCGTCCGGGCTGCTGAGGGAGAGGCCGTGCCGGTTTGCGTACGCGCCGGACGCGATCATGGTCAGGCGCAGGCCGTGCCGGTCTAAGAGTTCCATAAGCTGGTCCGCGTAGCGGTCGGAAAACTCCGGCATATTGAGCTCGATGCCATAGTAGCCCGCCTCCTTTAGCTGCGTGAGGACAGCCGAAAACTCCGGCGCGTCCAGTGAGGGCGGCGCTGCCAGCTGGATGCAGAGCGGGAATGGGTAGGTGTCGGATTTCATGGTTTGTCCCTCCTCGTCTTTCTATTAAAATGCAGAATTCTCGATCAGATAGTCTCTGAAGTTGTGTTTCATGACAATTCCCAGTTTTACATACTGTACCTCGCGTTCCAACGGCTGGCCGCTCAAGTATCCGCAGAGCATCCGGATTGCGCCCTGGACCTGGAGCTCCGGGGCCTGCCAGATGGTGGCGGCGACCACGCCGCTGTTTAGGAACGGCTCCAGCTCCTCGAAAATGTCGCTGGCGATGGCGGCGACCTGGCCCGCGCGGCCGGTGCGCACCAGCGCGCTGCACATGGACAGAACGTTGGAGGCACTGTTGCAGTAGATTCCCACGATGTCCGGGTGGTTGTTGAGCTCCTGGACGAGGGTGTCCTCCAGGGACAGCTCGCCGCACTCGTTCCCGATGTTGAGGACCGCCAGGTCCGGGCGGCTCTCGGCGATGCAGCTGCAGAATCCGTAGGTGTTGTCCCTGAGCAGCTTCAGCCGGATGTTTCCGCTCATCAGGATCACGCGCCCCCGGCGGGGAACCAGCTTCGCGAGGAGCTCGGCTGCCAGCCGCCCGGTCTGTCTCCCGGAGGCGCGCACGCAGCCAATCCGGCAGGAATCCACCGCGTCGGAGTCCACCGTGACCACCGGGATTCCACGCTCTTTTAGCCGTAGAAAATAGGGGTTTAGCGCGCTGTCGTCCCAGCAGTAGGTGATGACGCCGTGGATGTCCTCCCTGGTGAGCAGCTCCTCAAAGATGGGGATCTGGGTGTCGCTGGTCCGGCCGCAGGGGAAGCGCACCAGCCGGGCGTTGTTGTCGGCCAGCTCCTTTTGGGCACGCTCCACGCCCTCCCACATTTTCCGGAAGAACTGGTCGCAGTCCCGGGGAAGCTGCGGCAGCACCACCGCGATGTTTATCACGCCCCGCTTTAAGCGGGAGGCGGTGGAGTTGACCGTGTAATTCAGCTCCCGGGTGATGGAGAGAATGCGCTGGCGGGTGGCCTCGCTGACTCCGGGCTTGTTGTAGATGGCCTTGTGCACCGTCGGGAGGGAGACCCCGGCGAGGGCGGCGATGTCTTTGATTGTGGGGGTGGAGTGTTTCATGGGGATACCTCGGTCTTTGTGATTTTGTGGGATCATGTTAATGATATGATAAACGATTATTCTCCGGAATGCAACAGAAGAAACGGAGATTTGAACGGATTGAGAAGAGATATGCACAAAAGGTTGGCGGGATAATGGGAGGTATATGGATAAAATAGTGTAAAATATTGACAAAATGGCTGCTGGTTGGTATGCTTATACAAGAAAATAAGTAAACGTTTATCCTGCGAAACTGACGGCCGCCGTCCTGCACTTCGGCAGTCGGATCGCAGCGGATAAAAAGAGGAGTGTTCATTATGAGAGTGGGAATTGCGTGTGAGTCTTCCTCCTTCTTGCTGAAGGAGGCCGTAAAAAAACATATCGCGGAGCTGGGCTATGAGGTGGTGGACGTGGGCCAGAGGACGCCGGAGGAGAACGTGCTGTACTATGAAGCCGCGCAGCGGCTCGCCGGGCTGATTCAGAGCGGCGAGTGCGAGCGGGGGATTGTGATGTGCGGGACCGGAGCGGGGGTCAGCATGATCGCCAACAAATTTAAGGGTGTGTACTGTGTGGCCTGCGAGAGCGTGTTTACCGCGGAAAAAATCTCGCTGATCAACAATGCCAACGTCCTGGCTATGGGCGGCCGCGTGGTCAGCTGGGATATGGGCTGTGAGATGGCGGAGAAGTTCCTGGCCGGAAAATGGTGCGACGGGTTCGCCGAGCAGCGCCGATTAAACAATGAGAAGGGGTACGAGGTGCTGCGGGCGATTGAGCAGG
The DNA here is from genome assembly GCA_900555045.1 of uncultured Clostridium sp. GTDB lineage: Bacteria > Bacillota > Clostridia > Lachnospirales > Lachnospiraceae > Enterocloster. The sequence goes on from USJW01000067.1 coordinate 22,686, forward strand.
GGCAGATGGGGATTTCATGAGAGGTGTTTAATCGGGAAGCGGAGACTTGGGGAGCGGATTCTTAGGAAGGGGGTTCCGGGGAAGTGGATTCCCGGAAACCACAAAATTGTATAAAACTGGAAATAACTTGAATAAACTTGACAAATCTGTGAAAAAGAAATATACTGTACTTAATAAATGTAACATTTACGTAATATATTTCATAAAATTGTAATTGAAATAATACAGAAAAGTCTTTTTTGCGAGGTGCGTCGGGTTTGAGAATGATAAGTAAAATCGCGGGAATCGCGTGTTTTTGCGGCATGCTGCTGTTGGGGATGCCGGCGGAGGCGTCTGCGGCACAGATTGGGCCGGAGGTGACCACCAGCTCCAGCTATGTGGTGAAGATCGAGGCGCCCCAGGTCGCGCTCTACGCGTCGGCCAATGAGGGATCGTCTAAGACCGGCCAGGTGCAGCGGGGTCAGACCTACCAGGTTCTGGGGACCGACGGCTCGGGCTGGGTGAAGATCCAGGCCGGCGGATCCGAGGGATACATCCGCGTGTCCGGGAACGCTTCCCTAGTGGAGAAGACCCGCGAGACCGTGGACCAGTCCGCAAAGAAGCGCCGCGAGACCGTGGAGTATGCGCTTCAGTTCGTGGGCGGCCGATATGTGTACGGGGGAACGGACCCCAACACCGGCGTGGACTGTTCTGGATTTACCCGCTACATAATGGCCAACGCCGCCTCCATCAACCTTCCCCACTCCTCCAGAGGCCAGTCCTCCTACGGGCGTGAGGTGACGTTGGACCAGATGCGCCCGGGCGACCTGCTGTTCTACGGCAGCGGAAGCCGGATCAACCATGTGGCTATGTACATCGGCGACGGAAAGATCGTGCACGCCTCCACGGAGCGCACGGGAATTAAAACTTCATCCTACGATTACCGCAAGCCGGTTAAGATTGTCAGTCTGCTGTGAGGCAGGCTGGCTTTTTTTGAGCATCTTTTTTTAATCGGGGGAGATGACCGCTGGCGTAGCCTGCAGGGGAGTGGGTGCCGGAGGCCGGAGGCGTGCCAAAACCGGAAAAAGCCAGGATTGAAATGATTTCGTAAACATTTTGTAAAAACTGACTAAAAATTGTTAAATAAGTCTAAAATAGTTGACGAAACGTAAGAATCTGCTATAATAAGTTTGTAATGAATGTAACAATTGCGTAATATTTTGGACGAGCAGATAGATTGCGAAAGGCAGGAGATATCGTTGAATACCAGGACCTTCAGTCACTTTTTAAAGCTTGCGGCCGTGTGCGGAATGCTCACTCTGGCGGCGCCCCAGACGGCGTTCGCGGCAATCGGGCCGGGATTTGAACCGGGAACCTACGTGGCCACTGTCACGGCGGAAAACGTGAACATCAACCGGAACCGGGACAGCGAGGAGGTTTTGCTCACTGCACAGGCGGGCGATACATATGAAGTGCTGGAGGATTTGGGGAACGGTTGGATGCGGGTCCGCGTTCTCGACACAGAAGGGTATATGCCGGTGTCCGGCAATGCCACGGTGGAGGAAGTAGGAACCGAGGAGATGGCCCAGGTTCAGGAGGAGGCCGTCACGTCCTCCAACAGCTACAAACGCCAGCAGGTTGTGGACTACGCTCTGCAGTTTGTGGGCGGGCGCTACCGCTACGGCGGCTCGGACCCCCACAGCGGTGTGGACTGCTCCGGTTTTACGCGCTACGTGCTGCAGAATGCGGCGGGTATCGGGATGAGCCGTTCGTCCGGTTCCCAGGCCGCCCAGGGCGTTGCGATCAGTGCGGATCAGATGCAGCCGGGCGATCTGCTGTTCTATGGCAGCGGAAGCCGCGTCAACCACGTGGCCATGTATATCGGGGACGGAAAGATTGTGCACGCTTCCACGGAGCGCACGGGGATTACCATCTCCCCCTGGAATTACCGCACCCCGGTAAAGATCACAAATGTGCTTGGATAGATATGTTTCGATAAAGGGATAGTCAAAAAGGAAGAGGAGGGAGCCGTTTGTCCGCAGAAAATGCGGGCGGACGGCTCTCTCTTCTTGCGCGCAATGGTATTGATTCCGGCAAAATTTCCGGTATAATAGTAGACATAAGATGCTGTCTGATGTTGTCTCGAACAATGGGAGGGGGTGGAGTCGTGGCTCATTTGCATATGAGAATCAACGAACTTATGGAAGCGACCGGGAGGAGCAAGAACCAGGTGTGCAGAGAGATGGACATTCCACGCACGAACTTTAACCGGTATTGCAGGGACGATTTCCAGAGGATCGACGCGAATCTGGTCTGCAAGCTCTGCGAATATTTTTCGTGTGAGGTGGGCGAGCTGATCGAGTATGTGAAGGACTGAGCAGGGTGTTTTCCACCCTGCTTTTTGTGTGCGCCTCCTCATCCCTTTCGATTCAAATACCGGTACAATGTGGGCTCCGACACATGGAGCTGCCTGGCAATCTCCCCCACGGCCCCCTTGATACTAAAAGCCCCCAGTTCTTTTAATCTCTGCACAATGGAGATCCGCTCGTTTTTGCTCAAGCGGGCGGAGTTGATCCCGTAGTCATTGACAGCCTTCTGGATCATGGAATGGATGATCTGATCCACAGGGGTCTCGTCTAAGAGTTCGATGACATCATTGGATGGGTCGTTCAGATTATAGTGCGTTTTGAGTGCCTCCACGATTCTGGAAAAATCGGATATCAGGTGCATGTCGCGGTTGACGCAGAGCATACCGATGATCGCGCGCTCATTTTTGATGAAATAAGTGCTGGAGGTGAAGCTTCTGCCCTTGCAGCTTCCGGAATAATTGGTCAGAAACGGCTGATCGCTGCAGGCATTGCTGGCGATGAGCTCCCGCGCAAAGTCTGTGAGGGGGCTTCCGATTTCTCTCCCGGATAAATAGCCGTTTGAGATGGCGACGACGGAGTGCTCGGGATTTGAGACATCGTGGAGCAGAACCTCGGAGGACGGCCCCAAGAGGTTTGCGATGAACGGAACCAGCGATTTGTAAAGATTCAGTATTTCTTCATTCGTCATAAACTCATTTTACCCCCTTTTCATAAGTCCATTATAGTAC
>USJW01000068.1 GCA_900555045.1 uncultured Clostridium sp.
CGCCCTCGCCCGCAGGCACCATGATCTCGATCCGGTGATCGAACTTAAAATCGCTGGCTGGGGCCGCTGCTTCCGCCTTCGCGTCCCCGGCCGCCGCGGTGGTCTCACCGCCCTCCGCCTTACCGCCCTCTGCCTTGCCGGCATCGGCCCCAGCCTCCGCCTTCGCCTCGGTTTTCGCCGCTGTCTCCGCCGGAGCCGCCTTTTGTCCACTCTGGCCGCCCGAACCTCCGCATGCGCACAGGGACATTACCATCGCTCCACTCACCAATCCCGCCAATACCCGCATCAATTTCTTTGATCTCATCGTCAATTCCCCCATTTCTCATGATTTGTCTTTCATCTATCTCAGTTCCGTCCCCACCGCGGCAGCCGCTCGGCCCGCGAAAGCTCCAGAATCTGTTCCACCACAGCCTCACTTCGGCCCGGGAGGGCCACCTCGATCAGGCTTTTTGCTTTGTCAATCATCTGCTCCTTGGACAGCGGGCGGTACACGCTCCCGCTGGCATCCGCCACCTGCGCGCGGCAGACCGTTCCGTCCGTTTTCTCCACCTCCATGGCGCAGCCCCAATGCCTGGGGTACGCCCCGGTAAACGCTTCGTCCTCCCGGACAGTTACCCGGTGCAGCAGCTCCTGCACATCCTCCTCAAGCACGCGCCCGGCCGTGAATTCCTCCAGGGTCACTCTCCCCTCCAGAAAGGCTACGGCCACCGCGTAGGGCGTGGAGAATTTCGCTTCCAGCGGAGTTTTGGGATTTCTGCACCCCTCGCTGACCGCACACTGCTTGACGCCCACCCGGTATGTCCGGATGCAGATCTCCTTGATCTCCTTCGCCTGCACCTGTTCTCTCAGCTGGAGGGCGCAGTCGATGGCGCAGTGGGCGCTCCGGCAGCAGGGGTAGGGCTTGGCGTCCATGTTCAGGATCTCCCACTCCTCCCCCAGCCCCGCGGACACCCGGCTCAAATCGCCTCCGTCCGACATGGCCGCCAAAAGACCGCCGTCCTCCGCCTCCAGGATATGCTCCGGCCCGGTCATCCCGGCCTTAGCGAGAAACGCCGCCTCCAGACCGCATGCCGCCGCGTGGGCGGTGTGGAGCACCTTGCAGTTGGCCCCGTCGCCCAGAAACGCCCACAGCCCGCTGCTCTGAGTCCCTGCCATGCCCAGCGCAGAGACCGTCTCATCCACCGACAGGCCCAAAAGCTTTGCCGCCGCTGCCGCACATCCGAAAATCCCGCAGGTGGCGGTGGCATGCCAGCCCCGCTTCCGGTGCGCGGTCACCCCCAGCGCCATGCCGATCCGGGCCGTGACCTCGTACCCGCACACGATCGCCAGGAGCACCTCCGCGCCTAAACTTTCCAAATATTCGCCGCATGCCCATGCGGCCGGTATGATGCTGGCGCTGCCGTGGGTTTTCGATGCCGTGTGCACATCGTCCAGCTCCAGCGTGTGCGCCAGCATCGCGTTCACCTTCGCGGCCTCCGCCACAGGCAGATCTCTACCCATGCCCCAGACGCCGCACGGACCGCTTCCGGACCGCGCCCGGTAGGACTCTAGCGCCGCCCGGACCAGCTCATTGTTCACCGCGCCCATGGACACGCCCACCAGATCCAGAACCCGCAGCGTCACCGCCTCACGAACCGCCTCCGGCAGCTCCACCCAGGTCAGGTCATGGACAAATGCCGCCAGCTCTCTCAGCTCTCCCACTGTGCATCCCTCCTCTCGCTTGCCTGGAAAGCCATAAAACTAGGCTTCCCGGTAAGAATTGATCAGACTTCCGGCCAAAAGCACCCGCTTCTCCGCCTCCGTCACGCCCTTTAACTCCAGCTTCAGCTCCCTGGTGCTGCCGTCCGCCCCGATCACGGTGGCCGTCACTTCCTTCGCGCCGCTCTCCACCGCACGGCGGATTCCCGGGATGTATAAGTACTCTCCCACCGCCAGGTTGATCTCCGGCTCCGGGTTCGTGAACGGCAGAATTCCCCAGTTCACGCAGTTGCTGCGGTAGCGCTTAGTGGCGTACTCGATGCAGATGTTTGCCAGCCCGCCGAGCACCTTCTGGCAGCTGGCCGCATACTCTCTTGCGGACCCGTCGCCCGGCCGCTTGGCGTACAGCACCGTGCCGATCCCGGTGGTCTCAATCAGCTCCTCCACCGGCGTCTGAATCCCAGCGGCCTTTAACACCGCGTAATACTCCGCCGCCTTCTCCCGGTCGCCGCTCCGCCTGGCCGTCTCGTAGACCTGCACCGCCTTGGCAAGGCCCACATAAGCCGGATCCTTGCGGATCAGCGTGTACTCGGAGATCTTGTAGGGGTTGGACCGGTGGGAGGCCGTCTCCCCGGAGGGAATCAGCTCGTCCGTGGTGGTCACCTCGTCCCGGATCACGCTGGCCACCTTTAACAGCAGGTTCTCGGTCAGCGCCGTCATCTCCGGCCAGTCCTTGATGGACGGCCCGTACACAATCTCCGTCTCCGGCATGGCCTTTCCGAACCCGTTGTATACAATATTCTCATAAATCTTCCCGTTGAAATGGTACTCCGGGATCTCAAACTCCACCGGGCATTCCTCCGCCGAGGTCAGATAACCGCCAGCAAACGCGGTGGCCGCGATGGAGCGGGAGTCCATCAACGCCACGGACGCGATCTGTCCGGTGGCCGGGTTGGAGCCCTCCCGGTTGGGGAAGTTGCGGGTGCTGTGGCGGATGCAGAAATCGTTGTTTCCCGGCGCGTCCGAGGCCCCGAAGCATGGGCCGCAGAAGGCCGTCTTGACCCGCGCGCCGTACCCCATCAGGTCGTTTAACACGCCCACCCGGTTTAACTCGTACATGATCGGCTGGGAGGCCGGATAAATGTTGAGCGGGAAGGTTCCAAGCCCACGGTCAAGCTTTCTCGCGATCTGGTCCACCGCGCAGATGTTCTCAAACGATCCCGCCGCACAGCCCGCGATGGCCGCCTGGTCCACCTTGATTCTTCCGTTCACGATCTTGGACTTTAAATCCAGGTGGATGTCCGGGTTGTTCTCAAACACCTTCTTAGCCTCTTCCTCCGCCAGCCCCAGGTAGTACTCCGGGTCCGCGATCACATCCGCCAGCGGGTAGGCGTTGCTGGGATGGAAGGGCAGCGCGATCATGGGAACGATGGTGTCCAGGTTCACCTCCACCACGCCGTCGTACAGCGCCATGTCCCCCGGCTTCATCTCCCGGTAGCCCTCCGGCCGGTTGTGGATCAGAAAATACTCCCTCGTCCGCTCATCCGTGGCCCAGATGGAGGACAGGCAGGCGGACTCCGTGGTCATGGTGTCGATCCCGTTTCTGAAATCCATGGACAGGCTCTTCACGCCCGGCCCCACGAACTCCAGCACCTTGTTCTTCACAAAATTGTTCTTGAACACCTTGCCGATGATGCTCAAGGCCACGTCCATGGGCCCCACCCAGGGCTTCGGCGCCCCGGTCATGAACACCGCAATCACCTCAGGGTAGTCGATCTCATAGTATTTCCCCAGCATGGCCTTGGCTAACTCCGGCCCGCCCTCGCCGATGGAGAGGGAGCCCTGGGTGCCGTAGCGGGTGTGGGAGTCGGAGACGATGGACATGTCCCCGGAGTTTATGATCATCTCGCGCATGTACTGGTGGATCACCGCCTCGTGGGGCGGCACGAAGATTCCCCCGGACTTCCTGCAGGCCGACTCCGCGTACTTGTGCACGTCCGTGTTGATCGTTCCGCCCACCGCTCCCAGGCAGTTGTGGCAGTTGGTGAACACGCATGGCATCGGGAACTCCTTCAGCCCGCTGGCGTAGGCAGTCTGCAGGATTCCCACATAGGTGTTGTCGTACACGCCCATGGAGTCGAAGCGGATCTGCAGATGCTCCATGTCGCCGGAGTGGTTGTGGCGCTCCAGGACCTGCCAGGTGAGCGTCTCTTTTCTCGCTTCCTCCTCCGGCAATCCTGCGGCACTCTCCGGGGCTGCAATCCGCGCATTGTCTAAAATGTAGTGTTTCCCTTTATGTAATGTGACCATTGTATCCTCCTAAGCTCCTACTCTCTGACGTAGACGTAGCCGTCCATGATCCTGCGGGCCGTCCGCGTCACGCCGCCCTTAAGCACCTGCTCGCCGTCCATCTTGATATCCACGTCCGTGATTCCGCTGGAATGTCCCAACCGCACCACGTCCGCGCTCTTGTCGTTCACCGCGGTCTCACTCACAATCGTTCCCGCAATTCTGGCCGCCGCCCCGGTTCCCACCGCCACGGTCATGGGGTACGCCTTGTGCAGCGCTCCAACGGACACAGCGCGCACGCAGATGTCCATGTCCTCCGCCTTCACCTGGTTCCCGTCCATGTCCACATAGTCCTGGGGTGCGGAGATAATCGACACCTTGGGGGCGGATGTGGATTTTGTCCGCGCATCCTCCCAGTTCTCCACAAATCCGCATTTGACCGCCGCCATGCCGCGGATGCGCTCGATGTGCTCCATCACGTCCTTGTTCTGGTTTAACTCCACCAGTTCCGTGCCCTTGATCCCCAAGTCGGAGGCCTTGATGAACACCATGGGGTTGGAGCAGTCCAGCACCGTCACCTCCGCAGGACCGTAGCCTGGCACGTCGAAGATCTCCTTTTTCCGGCCGGTGGGGAACAGCTTTCCGGTCCTTGAGCCCGCCGGGTCCTCAAAATACATGTCGATCCGGGAGCCGGTTCCCGGAACCCCCTTGATCACCTCGTCGCCGTGCACCATGGCGTGACCGTCCTGCACCCGCACATGCTCCTCGATGATCTTGTTGGTGTTGGTGTTGAGAATCCGCACCACCGTGATGGGCTCCACCGCCGGCACCAGGCCCTCGTCGATGGCGAAGGGGCCCACCGCGGAGGAAATATTGCCGCAGTTGGCGCTGCCGTCCACCCGCGGAATCACGATATCCACCTGGCGGAAGGTGTAGTTCACGTCCACATCCTCCCGGTCCGACGGGGAGATAACCGCGATTTTGCTGGTGGAGGAGACCGTCCCTCCCATGCCGTCGATCTGCTTCACATCCGGCGTCCCCATCACCTTCAGGAATATCTCTTCCCACCGCCCCTTGTCCTCCGGCAGGTCCTTCTCATGGAAAAATACCGCTTTGCTGGTGCCCCCGCGCATATACACGCAGGGATATTTTTTCATATACATGGCTGATTTCCTCCGATCAATTCTTGATACCCTCAGTATACGGCTTGATTTTCATTCTGTAAAATTGTATAATTTCATTGAATTCAATTCCATTTAGGAATGTTATTGTGAAAAGGAGGGCAAATCTTGGACGAGAAAGACTGTGAACTGATTCAGATGCTGGCCGAGACCCAGAACATCACCAAGGCGGCGGAGCGCCTCTTCACCACCCAGTCCGCCCTGACCAAGCGGATCCAAAAGCTGGAGGAGGAGCTGGACTGTCAGCTGTTTATCCGCTCCCGCAAAGGCGTCCTGTTCACGCCCGCGGCGGAGCGCATCCTGCCCCACGTGCAGGAGATCGCCGGCTCCATGGAGCGCATCCGCAGCCAGGTGGGCATGTACCGCAAGGAGGTGTCCGGTACCTTAAAGGTGGGCGTGTCCGTCAACGTGGCCCGATACCGGCTGCCGGACATTCTCAAAACCTACATGGACCGCTACCCCAAGGTGGACATCCACGTCACCACCAAACAGAGCACAAGCCTCTACCAGAGCCTGATGAAAAACGAGATCTCCATCGCCATCGTCCGCGGGGATTTCAAGTGGAGCGAGGGCATGGTCACCCTTTCCAACGAGTCCGTATGCCTGGTGACCGACCGCGCCCACGCCGGGGTTCCCCTCAACAGCTTCCCCTACATCGGCCGCCACACCGACGCCACATTCTACGACAAGATGCAGCGCTGGCGCGAGGAGAATGGCTGCCAGGGCAGCAACACCAAGCTGTGGATCGACGACATCGGAAGCTGCCTGGAGATGGTGTCCCGCGGAATCGGCTGGTCCATCCTGCCGGAAATCTGCCTGAAACAGTTTGACGGGCAGATCACGCCCCTGTACTTTAAGGACGGCACCCCCTTCATCCGCTCAACCCACATTCTGTACAAGCAGGATTACTTTGAGCTGCCCCAGGTGAAAATGTTTATACAGACGGTGTTGGCGGGGGAGTATTTCATGGGGAGGGAAGAGCCCTTGGATGGCGGCAAGCTCCCTCTGCCGAAAGAAAAAATAGGTCTGGAGAATCCCTGAAACCTGTGCTAAACTACTGTGAGGGCCGTCCGCCGCGGATGGCTCTCACTCGATAAAATTCCGCTCGCGTTGCATTTTTTGCAGCCCTGCCCGGCAGGAGGATCCATACATATGTCCATGAAACGTTCCCGTCTGTTGCTCAGCGTCACCATCATCTTTTTCTGGGCCTCAGAATACTGTCACGCCCCATACTTTACCCCGTATCTCCAGACCCTCGGCTTCACCGCCACCGCCATCGGCGTCATGACCGGCATGTACGGTTTCACCCAGATGCTGGTCCGCATCCCCCTGGGCCTGGTCACGGACGTGACCGGCTGCTACAAAAAGACCATCCTGATGGGGACAATTTTCACCACCGTCTCCTCCTTCGGGTTGATCTTTTCCACCCACTTTGCGACCATCATCCTGTGCCGCGTCCTGGCCGGAATCGCCGCTTCCTCCTGGCTGGCCTTCACCATCCTGTACGCCGCCTACTACGAGGCAGACAAGAGCGTCCAGGCCATGACCAACGTGAACGCGTTCAACAGCGCCGGAAAATTCCTGGCGTTCATCCTCGGGCTCTCCACCGCCACCCTGTGGGGCTACCGTGTGCCCCTCGTGTGCAGCTTTCTCACCGGCCTGGCGGCCATCGGCTGCGCCTGCTTTTTAAAGCCGGTCCCCATCCGGCGTGAGAGCTTCCAGCTAAACCATGTGGCGGCCGTCTTCTTTAGCCCGGCGGTCCTGTGCGCCTCCTTTTTCGCCGTCATCATGCAGATTTACCTCCAGGGCACCGTGTTCTCCTTCACCTCCGCGGTGGCCAGGGACCTGGGGGCTTCGCCCTTTGAGATCGGCCTTAACACCGTACTCTTCACGCTGGTACAGATCGCCAGCGCCGGTTTTATCGGCAAAAAGCTTTTGAAGCGCCTGAGCACCTGCCAGGCCGTGACCCTGGGCTGCGCCCTCATGGCCCTCTGCTGCGTCATGGTGGCCTTCGCCCCGTCCATGCCGTTTCTGTACGCCGCCCAGGCCATCGGCGGAGTCAGCAACCTGGCGCTGTCCGCCGTGCTCACCGCCCTGATCATCCGCTTCATCCCCCAGGAGAACCAGTCCACCGCCATGGGGCTGTACCAGGCGCTATACGGCATCGGCATGACGCTGGGACCGGTTCTGACCGGCGGGATTGCCGGGCGTTACAGCTACTGCGCCGCGTACCTGGCGATCGCCGGGTTGTGTCTGGGAGCGGCCCTCCTGGCACCGTGGCTGGTTGGGAAGGTGGAAAAGAATTGAATTAGGGCGAAAAAAGCCGCTGGAGTGCTGCTGCGATCGATCGCAGCGCTCCAACGGTTTTTTATTGAATCGAATGGGCCGCATGATATGTCAGCGGCCCATTGTTTGGTATGAAATTGGTTTTTGTGTCACATGTGCGGCTTAGAGGGTGTGCGATAAAGCTTTGTTTTTGAAATGGGGGCTGAACTTTTTCAGGATTTTTCGGGATAATTCCCCTGCCTCCAGGCCTCGCCCTCAGGCGGCGCTAAATTTCATAATCGCCGCTGGCCGCGCTGAATTTCATAACCGCCGCTGGCCGCGCTGGATTTCATAACCGCCGCTGGCCGCGCTGCCATACTATGCGCCAGCCGCCTCGCTGTGGCTGTCATCGGCGGTTTGGCCGCCGGATGGATCCACATCTCTGGTTCCCGCGGTGTCATTTGCACTGGAGTCATTTTCTCCGGCGCTGGATTTCTCATCCACCCGATCCGAAGCTTCACTTGCGCTGTCTCCGGGCTGGCTATTTCCACTGATATCGCTTGCGCTATCTGTGTTTTCAGCTGATTGCTGGGAGCCGCCGGTACTGCTCGTTCCTCCGTTTTCCTGGTTTTTGTCTGCGCTTTCGTTGCCGGCCGATTCCTGGTTTCCGCTTCCACCGTTACCGCTGGTTCCGGCGTTTTCCTGGCTTTCGTCTGTGCTTTCGTTGCCAGACGATTCCTGGTCTCCGCCTCCATCGCTACCGCTGGTTCCGGCGTTTTCCTGGCTTTCGTCTGTGCTTCCGTTGCCAGCTGATTCCTGGTTTCCGCCTCCACCGTTACCGCTGGTTCCGGCGTTTTCCTGGCTTTCGTCTGTGCTTCCGTTTCCAGCTGTCTCCTGGCTTCCATTTCCACCGATACCGCTGGTTCCACCGTTTTCCTGGCTTCCATCTACGCTTCCGTTTCCAGCCGATTCCTGACCTCCACCGCTACCGCTGGTTCCACCGTTTTCCTGGCTTCCATCTGTGCTTTCGTTGCCAGCTGTTTCCTGACCTCCGCCTCCACCGCTACCGCTGCCGGCGTTTTCCTGGCTTCCATCCGCGCTTCCATTTCCAGCCGATTCCTGGTCTCCGCCGGTTCCGCTGGTTCCGCCGTTTTCCTGGCTTCCATTTACACTTCCGTTTCCATCTGGCTCCTGGCCGTCCACCGCGTTTCCATTTCCGCCCACTTCCTGGCCTCCGCCTGCGCTTCCATTTCCGCCCGCATTTCCATTCGCTCCCTGGCCCCCGCCGGCTCCCGTCTGCGCCCCGCCCGCCGTGTTCGGCGTCTCTGCAGGTTTTGCATCGGATGGCGTAGCTTCCGTGGGGAGCTCTCCCTCCACATACTCATAAACCGCCATGAATACAAGGTCCTCGTACACCTCAATCTCCGTGGGATCCACAATCGTCTCCCCATCCAAGCTCCAGCCCAGGAATATCTTGTACACATCCGGCACATATTCTTCCTCGTCTTCGTCCGCAGACAGCGAGAAAACCGCTGCCTGCAGCGGTATCACATCCGCCAGCGCCCGCTCCTCCCGCTCCGGTGCCTCCGGGACGGACTGCCCCTCGTAGACCATGCTGGTGGCCACGATCTCCCCCGTGTCATCCATAAAGCTGACCTGGTTTGTGTCCGCCACCTGCACGACAATTGTGCCGCTGATCGTTGTAGAGTACTTGGAGAATGTAACCCCGGTCAGCCCCATGCTGGCGACTCCCAAATATAAGAGCCAGAGGTTGAGAGAATACCGTTTTTTTCGCTTCTGCTTCGCTTCTTTTTCGCTATCATCCCTTGAAAAAAACGCCATCCCCCTTCCCCCCTTTTTTCATATTTTACATCGTCATGAATTCGCGATCTCATGCCTCCGCCAGTGCGGCAGCTCCACCAACAACATCAAAGCCACAATCATGACCAGCATCCCCAGGGAGGACTTCAGAAACAGCACCAGATTTCCCAAGTGCGGGATAACCAGGCACACACTTCCGTAAATTCCCTCACGGCTGACCTGCCGGTTGTCGACGGCATTGTTGGCATCCCCCTTCGTCTGGTAAACCGCCCCGTCCTTCTCCACCACCCGGTGGGTGACAAACGTTCCCTGATCCGCGTATGTGACGATCTCCCCGGGCTCATAGTCGGCCTGCCGGTGAATAATCAGGCTGTCCCCGGGAGAAAACGCCGGTTCCATGCTCCCGGAGAGCACCGTCACCATGGAGTATCCAAACAAGGAGGGCAGCTCCTCATGATAGACAAAACGCTTTGTGAGCAGCGCACTGTTCATCAATACCACTGCCACAAGGCACAGGGTGATACCGCCCTGAATCCATCTTCCAATCCGTTTCATACGATCCCTCACCTCACGCTATAATCTGTTCAATCTGTATCATCACAATCACCCGATATTCCAGGTCGGCCGCAGAGCCAATCTTCGTGTCCAGAATGTCATTTCCACCCGCAAAAAGCCACTGCCATTCCAGCCGGTACTCCCGCTCCTCCCCCGAGCTCAGGGTTACCGTGGCGGCGGCAAGCTGGTCAGCGGTCAGCCACGTGTCCTGATCCCCACAGAGATACCGGTCATCCGATTTCAGCCGGTAGCGCAGTGGGAGCAGCAGCTGCCCCGGCGGCGCCGATATCTGCATCCGGTAGGCAATCCCGTAGGTATTCCGGTTGCTGACCAGAAATTCGTAGCTGCCCTTGGAGCCCGGCATCAACTTGCGATTTTCACCGGCGCCGGTTCGGTCCGCGAACAGACTGATCTCCGTGTTCTGCTGCCATACCGGCCCTTCCTTCTCCTGCACCTGCACATCCAGAGGCTCGGCTGGCGGGGTAGGCCGGTCATGATCTCCGTGGTCCGGCCCCGGCGAGGAGCCATGATCGGAATCACCGTCGGAATCATCCGCTGAAGTTTCCGGCGGCGCGGCGGCTCCGGACTCTGTGGGCTGCTCTGGCTGCGAAGGTGGACTCTCCACTGTGGATTCCGGAACCGCAGGCGGAGTCGTCTGCGCCGGCGGAAGGACATTCTCTTCGGTCCGAGCGTTTGATGCGTCTGAACCGGTCGGCTGCCCCGGTGCTATGCTGGCGCCGGGTTCTTCAACCGCGGCATTTTTATTTTCATCGTCCAACTTGCCCTCGCCGGATTCCGCCGCATTCCCGACCGTATCCGTATCATGCCGACCGCCCGGTATTGGATCCGCTTCCCTGCCATCCGCGTCCACATACCGGTCCGCCCCGGCGTCGCGGGTGTAGACCTCCGGCTTGATCTCCATACCGCCGTCCGCCTCCAGCTGAACCCGGATGTGAACCTCGATGACATACTCGGAGACGGCCAGATGATACGAATCCACATTCCCGGAAATCTGGCCCGCCTTTATTCCACTCTCGCGGTCAATGTGAATCTCCACCTGGTGCTCCGGCTGCCCCAAATCGTCCAGCATAGCCAAGCGGTGAGTTCCGGTCTCCACATCTTTAAAATGAAAAACCCCTTCCGAATCCGTGGTGGTTCGCTTGGGGTCACTGTGCAACTCTATTACCCGGTTCGCGCAGGGCGTACCATCCGTATAAAAAATCTGCCCGCCAAAATCGATGCGGTTGGGATTCACCGCCTCATTCTCCGGGGACAGCACGATGGTGTCCAACATCTGCCCCAGGCGGTGGTCCGTCGCCCTGCCGATGTGCGTGCCCGCCAGAAAGGAGGTGATGGACACGAATACCAGAAGGATCGGGAGGAAGATCCACAGAGCCTTGCTGCCGCCGGTGTTCTGGCCTTTGTTGTGTGGTTTAGAGCCAGGGGTCGGCATATTTTGACACCTCCTGTGGTTGGTTGGAATTCGGTGTAAAGCAGGTTCCTTCAGCTCCCGCCAGGGAACAGCGGGAATGGGCCGCTGTGCTCTGGCGGGGGCTGAACCGCGTAAACGCGGTTTAGCCCGTTGTGGTTATCGTTGCAGGATTACGGTGTGGTGGTAGTTACTAACTGCTCAGCAGTAACAGCAAGTTTGATAGTTCCTGTTGTTCCTGCTTCTCCCTTCGTTGTATCGTCTGAATCCGACGAAGCGCTATCCCATGCCCAAAAGATGTCTATAGTCTGATCATTTCCAACATCTGCCAGTGCAACATCTGTGCTGGCAAATGTAATTTTGTTGTCTGTTACAGTCAACGCAGTCGTTCTCGCTGCATCTGAGTAGAACTTAATCGGCACACCGTTTAACCCCGATACATCCGCCTCAGCTGAATAGGAATACCCAATCTCAGATCCTGCTCCATTAATGACAAATTTAACCTCACCCTCAGAACCAGGAGCAAGTTTATCGTCTGTTGTTACCACCTCGCCATTCGTATTTTTCAAATTGAATGTGAACGTATCTCCAGTGATGGTGTCACTCCCTTCCTTAAACGCAATTGCCCACTTCGCAACCTGAGCCGTTCCTGTTCCAGTCGTACTGCTGGTATACTTTGCAAACGTCCCCCCCACCAAACTACTGGTCACAAGTGTCAACACCACTGCCGCTGCTCCGATTTTCGCAAATATACTTTTCCTCATCTTTTTACCCTCTTTTCCTTATTTTTTATATGAGTTACAAAAATTACTTACCCTCTTACCCGGCCTCTGGGGCCGGCCGCGCAGTCTCCTGCTTTTTTCCGTTACTCCCCGCGCAAAATCGCGCATGTTCACTTACCCTTTTTCCGCCTTCAGCCGCTCCAGCTCCAGTTCCAGCTCCCTGGTCCGTGCCAGTTCCTTTCGGCCTTCCAGCTGCCTGCGGATCACATCCCACAGAATAAACAGCACCAGCGGGCAAACCACAAACAGGATCATGCCCGTGGTCGTCTGCATGAACATCGCCAGGTTTCCGGCTCCGGCGATCCTTCTGCGGTAGATTCCCTCCACCTCAGCGGGTTTGACCGAATTCTGGTCCGGGCTGTCGTTGGCGTCGCCCTGGGTGATGTAGCGCTTCTCACCGCCCTCCGTGGTGACCTCCACAATCCGGTGGGTGATTACCGCCCCGCCGCTCCGGTAAGCGATCACATCGCCCACCTGAAGGCTGTCCCCGTCCGTCTCCCTGACGAACACCATATCTCCGGTCATGATGCTCGGCTCCATGGAGCCGGACAGCACGATAAATGGCTTATATCCCATGAAATCCGGCACGTCGTTGGGGTTGGTGTAGGACTTCACGATGAGCGTCACATTGATCAGCAGCAGGGGAATGAATACCACACAGAGCACAATCCCCACAGCCCCCACAATTTTTTGCAGCAAGCTACGTTTCTCCTTCATCCCTCATTCATCTCCTTTCCCTCTTAATAATCTCCCGCTCCTCGCGTCCGGCGCAGGTTTTTCAGCACAAAAAAGGCAATCCTGAGTCCAGTCAGAATTGCCAATATTTGCATAAACGCACCTTGAGCGTGCAATACGCGAACCGAATATAAACGCACCTAACCCGGAACGTTTACATGGGGGCAACTGGCTGTCATATCATCTGTATTATGATTTAGACCCTTTAGCTTTGCGTCGCTGACTTTCATCAGTTTTGCCAAGTATGTAGTTGATATGAAGCCAGTATAGCGCACCCTGTGCAACCAAAGTGCAACTTTTTCCCACAATATAGAAATTAATTTCTCATTCTCTCAGCCTCGAGCCCATGGGCTCACTCTACCGTCATCCCCGCCAGGCGCGCGTTGGTCCCCTCCGCCCAGCTGTAGTCGAACATGTACTCCCCCTCATACTGATACGTTTCATTTTCCCGGTCCCGCAGATATTCATAGTAATCGCAATCCACCTGGCTTCTCTCCAGGTAGCAGCCGCCCCGATGGCTGCAAAAGCCCCCGGAAATTCCGTACCCCTCGAAAACCGCCCGCAGCCCGATCACCGCTTTCCGGTACAGCGCCTTCACGCGGCTGTCATAATCCTTCTCCGGCCACAGCTTGTCGATGGCCTCCTCCATGGTCACCTCGCCGCCCATGCGGTCCACGCACAGGGCTAAGAGCTCCTTGCTCTTGGCATTCTGGAACTTCACCAGCTCCTGGTCGATAAAAACGTCGAAGCGCCCGAACGCACGGATAAAAATGCGCTTCTGCCGCCCCTTGGAGAGCAGCTTCGCCCGCTTTAAAGCATCCATGATGTCCTCGCGGCTGTATGGCTTGAAAACATAGTAATCCGATTTCATCTTCAGGGCATCCAGCACATAGTCGCTGTATCCGCTGACAAAAATGATAATCATGTCCCGGTTGATGGCGCGAAGGCGCTTGCCCAGCTCGATCCCGTTCATCTCCGGCATCTCCACATCCAGGAGCGCAAAATCCACCGGGTTTAAGGCCGCGTAGTCCAGCGCAGCCAGGGGGTTTGTGAAAGAGCCCACCAACTCGATCTCCCGCTCCTGCGCACACTCAATCTCAAACTGGCGCATGGACAGCTCCTCGTCATCTACCACAATCGTCCTCATCCGTTTTGCCCCTTTCCCCGTCGTCCGCCTTCCTCGTTTCCTCATTTTCATCTGCCGGCAAATGCACCACCGCCCTGGTTCCTTTGCCGGGTATGCTGCTGATTGTGAGCCTGGCGCCCGCGATCTCCCGCAGGCGGAAGCGGATATTTCCCAGGCCGGCCGAGTGCTCCGGAAGCGGTGCCTCCGTGTCAAAGCCGACGCCGTCGTCCAGCACCTCCACCGCGCAGCCGCCCTCCTCCTCATACGTCCGCACCATCACCGTCCCGGCCCCGCTCTTTCGCCGAAGCCCGTGTTTGATGGCGTTCTCCACCAGCGGCTGCACCGTCAGCGGCGGAACATCAAAGCGGTCAGTCTCAATCTTGTATACCACAGAAAGCCGGTCGCCGAAGCGGACCTTCTCGATATTGCAGTAATTCTTGATGTGCTCCAGCTCCTCCGAGAAGGGGATCATCCCGGACTGGCCGATGGAATCGATATTTGCCCGCAGATACTTGGAAAAATCATAGACCAGATCATACGCGCGGTCCGGGTCCAGCTTGATCAGCGTGCGCACGGAGCTTAAAGTGTTGTAGATAAAATGCGGCTGAATCTGGCTGATCATCAGGCGCAGCCGAGAGTCCTGCAGCTCGCGCCCCAGCCGCTTCGTCTCCTCCCGCTTACTCTGGGTGTCCATCAAAAGCGCCACAAACAGGCAGACGATATAGGCGAACAGTCCCCCGCGCAGATAGTCGCCGCTCTTCATGTACTCCATCTGATAGTACATCCAGATCTCCACCCCTATGCTGAGGGAGAGAAGCGTGATCCCCACGCATTCCAGCTTAAAATACACGCTGACCGGCCGCTCCGTGCGAAACCGGCGAAGAATCATGAACAGCATGGCAAAAAACATAATCGCCAGGCAGATGTGCGTCGTCCACTCCATCTCCATGAAATCCGCCGTGTCCGTCATCTGAAGCACCGTAACGATAAAGAAATTGGCGGCAAACAGGTAGCTGAGCTTGCGCATAACCGGCTGGTATTCCTTGGGGAACCGATGCATGAGATAGAACAAATACGGGAGGGGGCATATCATCGCCAACAGATGGCGCGACATGGCCAGCGAGAATTCATGTTCCCATATAAAATCCGGTAACTCCACCTCGCTCATCATCCAGATGGAGGACAGCATCACGAACATCCCCAGGCAGCGGACCGTGCTGGCGTCCACCAACATTCTGCGCAGCCAGATTGCGCTGGCAAAGATTGCTGCCCCAAGCACCAGAAACACGCCGCAGCTCATCATCTGCGGGATGTACTGCTGCATGAGATAGGCCGTGATGCGAAGCGGCGGCCCCATCCAGATAGGCGAGAGAACTCCGGACGAATTCCGGTAAGGGGAGCTTATGGTCAGCGTCAGCGTCTTCCCCCCGCAGTCCGCCGGAATCTGCATGATATTCCAGTGGTTGGGCGCCGCCTTGCCGAAGGGCCGGTCGATCGCGGTGTCATAGCGGTAGATGAGCCGGTCTCCCACCTTCGCCTCCACGATGGAAGCCACCGTGTGAAAGGAGACTGCGTACTCCACGTCTCCCGTCGGTGGCAGCGCACGCCGCAGTGTCACCGGGTTCCCCCGAGCCACATCCGCCTTATACGGCACCGATATGACCCCCTGCTCCTTCCCGTCCAGGACAAGCGTCCACCCGTCCGAGAAGTTCACCGGCACGGCATTCTGCGCCATCTGCTCCGACCAAACCTCAAACCTCCGGTTTCCCGACCATATAATCAAAATGGCGGCCACAGCCATGGCCGCCAGAAACAGTATATACGCCGTCCGGTTCTCCCGATTCTCCTCGCCAAACATCCCTTTTTGTCCCCCACGCTTCCCAATCTCTACCATATTACCTTTACTATAGCAAAATGAGGAGGGATTCTCAACTGGAATTGTGGGGAACTTCTTCACCGCCGTTACTGTTCACAGCCCTGCATAAAGCGCAGTTCTGAGAACGGTAACACGCTACGCGCTGCACAGAAACGGAAAAAAACGCCGTTTCGCGCTGCTACCCTCGGGTTTTCTGTGACTTCCGCTCCGCTTCACTCACAAAAAACACCTCGCGGAATACCACCTATGAACAGCAACTCACCGCCTCCACTCCACGCTTCCTCCCATGCATTCTCCCCTCAATGTTTTCCCATATGGTAGTCGATATTTGCCTTCCTCGCCTGGCTGCACAGGTCCCGCACATTCAAATTGTACATTTTCCCATCTTTTATAAAATGGGGCCCACACTGCCGAAACTCGAAGTCACCTGCCGCTCAATGCACTGCTCTCGTATGTTCAGCACCCAGCCATAGTCCAGTGGACGGGCGTTCCGGTCGGATTCCCCGCCGGCCACCACAAGCTCCATCCCCTCCGAGTACGGGGCTAAGTCTATCGGGCCGATGAACGGCTGGCAGATGATATTTTTGTGCTTCACCGGCAGCTCCCGAAATATCGCAAGCCTGGCGTCCGCCCGGTCCTGATTCTCCACGGTGCAGCCCACCGTGACGTTCTCGTACCCGTCCCCCCAATCGCCGGGGATACAGGCCATAAAGCGCTCGATCCGCTTCGTCAGGAAGAGAAAATGCAGGTCCGCGCGCTCCTTTATCATGCTCCAGCACTCGTCCCGCCAGCAATCCGCTTCCCCGATCAAAAAATCCGTGGAGAAACACAGATATACCGTCTGACCCGGTTTCATCCGGTAGGCGCCTGATTTAGTCCTGGCAACCGGCGCATAGAACTGGTCGGTTTTGACGATGTTGCCGGTGTCGACTCCCCGCTTAAAATCGCCTTTGTGAATATAACAGTACCTGCAGCCTTCACTGTATTTTTTACATCCCCGCCACGGATTCCACATCGCCATTGTCCATTAAACCTCATATAATTTCAATTTTGCACCGGAGCCAGCCAATTCACACATTATACCACACTCATGCTGACAAAAACAGACCCGGGTACCCGAAGTCTCAAAAAGCGCCCCGGCCATGCCGGGACGCCCAAACTGCACGCTATCACTCCAATCGCTTTCCCATATACAATAGCTCCCCCTCCCCACCTCTGCTGAATTTCGAGAGAAACAGATCATAAGCCATCCAGCTCTCCTCCGGGATGCTGGCGTGGGGAAGTCCCTCCACATCCACGAACGTCACCATGGGGACGCCCTTTGAGGTGCAATAGACGTAGTAGTGGTAAATTCCGCTCTCATACTCCCGCGCCTCCTTTTCCAAGCCATACCGCTCTAAGAAATAATCCAGCATAGCCTTCAGACGGCTGTTGCAGCGAAACGGGTACTCCGCAAACGTTTTCTGGCGCGGCAGTCCATCCTCCTTTCCGCGCATCAGGAAAACGGGAATCGCCTCTTTTGTGACTGTCCTCTTTCCGTCCGGGATGGACGCGGTGGACCAGGGGGCCGCGGCCGCAAACAGGTCGGAGGCGTACAACGCCAGGTCCATGGTCATCATACCCCCGCTGGATTGGCCGCAGCAGTAAATCCTCGACCGGTCCACCGGGTACCGGCCTGCGGCCTCCTCCACCATCCTCCGGATAAAGCCCACATTGTCCGCCTGAAGACTGCCGTCCGGGTAATCCCACATGGACACGTTTCGGACCCCATCCGGCGGGTATTGCTGGTAGCAGTATGCCTGCGGGAACAGCGCGATAAAGCCCCGCTCCTCAGCCACCATCCACATCCGGCTGGCGTCAAAAAAGCTCTCGGCAGTGCCTCCCCTGCCGTGGAGCACTACCACTAACGGGTAACCCGCCTCCGGAACCGGTGTGGACGGAATGTACTCCAGCCACCGCCTCCTAACGCCCGCGTGTTCCATGAACCGCGATACCGCATTGCATCGTTCCGGAGCGTGATAGAACCGCAGGCAGGGATGTCCTGGTCCCTTGTGCCGCCGGACCGAGGCCAGAAAGTCCCACATTCGCTCCAGGTCCCGGGCTGCCGGTTTCTCCAGGCTGGCTGTCACTCGCACCTGCGAGGCCTCCGTCTCCTCGTTTGGGGATATCCTTGTCCCGCAGGGAAGGCGGTAAATCAGGTTCCCTCCCGCCTGGACAGATGTCACAGCAGACACCCCGTTGTGCTGCCTCCAGAATGCCGTCGTCCGCTCCAGCCACCCGCTCCCGGGCGGCGCCCAGAGCCAAACAGGGAGCGGCAATCCTGCATCCGCGTCGCCCGTCTTGGCGCCTGTATCCTCCGGGATTTTCTCATCTGCGCCGTCAGGTACTCCCCCGCCCACGCAAACCATCCCCGCAATCGCCTCCGTGCAAACCGCCGCGATCCGGCAGGCTGCGGCCGCGCCGTCGCCCACTCCCAGCAGATAGACCGCGCTCGCGCAGCCAACATACCGTTTTCTGGCGCTCACGCACGCGATCACGTTCTTTCCCCAGACCCCGGCTTGCCCGATATCCCACGCGCCTTCATCCGCCCACAGCACATGCACAAAAAACTGCTTTTTATCCGCCAGCTCCATAAGTCCGCTCTGCCGAAGAAACACCTGGGCGTCAGCTGCGGCGGGCGGTATCACGATCAGCTGCGGGCTGCCGTTATGGGCCTTTGCAGGCAAGTATGTGAGGAGCCGCACGCCCGCATACTCTATATACGCCCCGGACACGAAGCACCTCTCGATATCCTCCGCCTCCGGTTCCCGCTCCCCCAGATCCCCGGGGAATTCAGTGAGCGGTTGCAATCTTCGGTCCATCTCCCGCTCCCTCGTCTCATTCACTTCCCGTCCCTCCATCGCTCTGATCCCCCTCTCTCAGTGCGGCCCCAGCTGAATATACTGCGCCGCCGACGTCAGCACGCAGCTTAGGAGGACCCACACGCAAAATATCTTTCCCATAAACTTTATCCAGCTGCCGTAGGGCACGTTGGCGGCCCCGAGGACACCCATGAGGGCGCTGGAGGTCGGCAGCACGTAGTTGGAGAACCCGTCCCCGAAATTATATGCCAATACGCAGGTCTGCCGGGTGATCCCCATCATGTCGGACAGGGGCACAAATATGGGCATGACCACCGCCGCCTGGGCGGTTCCGGAAGTGATAAACACGTTGATCACCGTGTTGACCAGATACAGCACGGCCCCGCGCAGCGCATCCGGCACCCGGGTGACACAGCAGGCCAGCCCGTTCACGATGCTGTCGATGATTCCCGCCTCCTTAAACACCACGCTGATGGAGGTTCCCATGCCGGTCAGAATAGCCGCCGGCAGCATATCTGCCGCGCCCTGCACGAACTCCTTGCAGATTTCGTTTGCGGGCATGCGCCACACCAGGCCCACCGCGATGGCCATCCAGATAAAGATCCCGGCGATGTCCGAGATATTCCAGCCAAGCCCGATGCTGCCGCCCACCATGAGGCACATAAAACCGCCCACCACCGCCAGCACCGCAATCTGGCAACCCGTAAACCGTACCGGCTCGGCCCCCATCTTCCACTTTCTCGTCCGGTCCGCCGCGTACATGGGGCTCCTCTGCGGGTCCGCTGCCACCCTCCTCGCGTACAGGCACAGCAGGGGGCAGGTGACCGCCAGGAAACACGCCATGCTGACCGCGCGAAACCACAGTCCCGAGTAGGGAGGCAATTGGGCGATATTCTGAGCCACGAGGGTGGTCGTGGTGCGGAGAGTTCCGGTGGAAAAACCGATCCCTCCGCCTAGAATGAGCACTGCGATGCCGGTGATGGAGTCAAAGCCCAGGGCGATGGCGGCCATCACTAACACCGGCGCAAACGGGATAAAAATCTGGATTGCCTGGTTAGAGCAGATAACCGCGAACGCCACGGTCAGCATAACCAGCAGCAGGTATCTGCGGCTCCTCAGACGGTATGCGATGGTCTGAAGCAGGGCGGACAGCGCCCCGGTCTTCTCCACCAGCCGGAACGCGCCTCCCGAGAAGAGCAGCACCAGCACCAGAGATACATTTTCCGTGAAGCCAGTCACGATGTAAAAGGGGATTTTAAGCAGGCTTGCCGGCTCTCCCTCCACCCTCCTGTAGCTGTCAGGCTGGATCATGACGACTCCGTTTTCATTTGCGCTGCGCTGGTACTCCCCCGCCGGTATGAGCCAGGTGAGGAGCACCGCAGCAATGATCATGCAAAATACGATTACAAATGAATGGGGCACTTTCTTCTTTTGCTTCATTCCGTTCCCTTTACTGGCCTTCCTCCAATGCGATTGCCGCCGCGATGGCAGCCTCCACTTTGGCAGTGCGCTCCTTGATAAAGTTTCTAAGCAGTGTGTAAACCACGATACCCGCGATGGGGAAGACCACCATACCGCGGAAGGTCCCGGCATAGCCCCACGCGTTGGCCATAAAGCCGATCACCACACCGGTCACCACGCTGCAGATATCCGGGACCAACAGGTTGGTAGCCGCCGCGATCCCTCGCTTATCCGGCATAACAGACTTCTGCGCCGCAGCGGAGCAGGCCGGGTTGGACATGCCGTAGGTGAAGCCGAACAGGATTCCAGCCGCCATGCAGTACCAGTCGGAGCTGCCGAAGCCAATCAAAAGCGTCGCCCCAGCAGCGCCCAGGAGCATGGGGTACATGATATAATCGATCCCCTTCTTGTCGTATAGCGGACCGCCGATCAGGCCGCCCCACATGGAGGACAGGGAATACATGGTAAAATAGACGGCAGCGTTGGCGAAGCCCACTTCCTTGCCGTAGATGACAAGGTAGGTCTTGGTCAGCACGAACATAAAGCTGGAGAAAAACCGGACGCCGCAGACCGCCAGCGCGTCAAACGCGATGTAGTTGTGGATGCTGAAGCCCTTCTTCTCAGCAGTCTTTTTGCGGCCCATGGTGATATTTTCCGTGTCCAGAAGCATGGCGATCCCCACGCAGACACACATCAGGGCGATGGTTCCCACGAACACGCTCTTGGGGCCGAACCGCGCGTCCAGCCACACGCTGACCATGGGCGCCACGCTTCTCACCAGCTTCGGCACGAAGGCGAACACGCCCAGGGCAGTCCCCAGCGCCTTGCGCCCCGCAACCGCTGCCACCACCGCGGAGATCGCGACAGTGCTGAACACGTTCACAAAGCCGTAGAGCGTCTTTGAGATCGCAAACATCACCACGTTGTCCGTGATCATGTACAGACCGTGCACCGCCGCAAACGCCCCCAGCGACACCACCAGACACATTCTGGGCTTAGTGAACGCGTCGACAAAGCGGCCCGCCACCGGCCTTCCAATGAACTTCATCACGGACATCACGCTGGCCAAAACTCCCAGCAGCATCGCGCTGGCTCCCAGGGAATCCCCGAAGGAATTGACAATCGTCTCGGACAGATCGATCGCCACCGACGAAACTGCGCGCAAAATCATCATCAGCAGAAAGTTTCTGGTCGTACAGATCTTTTTTATGGCCGCTATATATCCGTTTTCACTCGCCACTGCCTTCTCCATAGTTTACCTTCCCCCTATTTTTTGATCAAAAAAGTCCATCATCGCGTCTATGCTTGTGGGCTTTATCCATGCGTTGGAATGATTTGCTCCACCCACGATCCACTTTTCGTAGTTAACCCCCAACTCGTCCAGCTTCGCGTGGCCCCTCAACAGAAAATCAAATCCGTGATCGTCCTCCGTCCCCACGATATGCAGCATGTACTTGTCCGGATGGAGGGCCTTATATTTCTCCAGGTCATAGAAGTTGTAGTTGATAAATCCGCCGGTTGGGCAAATCGCCTTAAACAGTTCCGGCTCCTCCAGCGCAAAGTGCATGCATGCCACCGAGCCCGCGGAATTGCCCGTCGCAAACAGGTTGTCCCGGTCCAGATTCCATTTTGCAAAAATCGCATCCATCTCCTCGTGGATACACTGGAGCGCCAGCCCCCGCAGCGCCATCGTGTACTCCGGCCACCCCTCCGGGTTGTGATAGTCCACCTTCGCAGGGTCGAGGCTGTCTAAGGTCTGCACAATGGGCACCAGGCTTCCGTAGAATGAGCTCCTGATGAAGCCGTTGGTCCCCACCAGCACAAAGCCCCGCCACTCAGCCTCCTCCTGGGCGTAGTCCGCGGTCCGCTCAAACAGCGCGTCCTCGCTGCCGCCACCGCCATGGAAGTAAAAAATCGCCTTGTTCGGCCGGTCCGGGCGGTAGGAGGTGGGGATGAACAGCCGATAGGGGATCAAACGCTTTCCGGCCTCAAACCAGAAACAGCCGTACACGTCGCCGTACACCTTCCCACGCAGTACCATGTTGTAGTAGCGGAACAGCCGCGTGCTCGACTGGTCAAAGGCAAAGCCCTCCTCGAAGCTGACCGCCGTCATCTTGCCGCGGTAGCTGCCCACGTACGCGCCCATGGCCCGCATCATGCTGACATACGGCAGGTACACCACCCCGTCCACGCGCTCCGGAGCCGCGTCAAGCTCCACCTTACGGCCATCCACCACCGCCATGCAATTTCCCACCGTCATTGCGGCCTCGTGCACAGGTCCCTGCACGAAATACCACTGTCTCGCGATCTGCTCCTGCGGCGTCCGGTTGGTGTACACCGTGAACGATACCTTCACCTCATCCCCGCTGCACGTGACCGTCAGATCCGGGGAGTGCATCTTGGTGAGCGCCCCGATTCCGATCAGAAACTCATCGCCCCGCACGATTGTGGGTGTCTCCGTCTCATAGGGCACCTTATCCAGAAAAACTCCCTTATAATCCTTCCGCAGATATACCGCGGTAAACTCCTTCGCATACTTTACTCTGTGCTCGCCAGCCATGATCATCCTCTTTTCCTTGTGTGCATTTTGTACATAGAAAAATGTTTGCGCATACATTTTTTATATATTTTGTAAATTCAGTATAGCAAACCATGGGATGGCTGTAAAATACACATATTTCATCATGTTAATAACTGATAATTATTAACTATACAGGATTTTCACAATATTTACGTCAAACTCTTTAATTGCATATAAATTTTAGCAATGACTTTTTTGTGGTTTTTGGCCTTCAAAGCTGGCCTAACAGGCGTTTTTGTGCTACCATAACAGTGAGTGGTACAAATTCGTAAAAAGGGGGAACTGCGGCGATGCGCTTGACTCAGCTGCGATATTTTGCAGAGATCTGTGAGAATGAGGGGAATATGACCCGGGCGGCGGGGACGCTGCACGTCTCCCAGCCCGCGCTCTCTAAGGCCCTCCACGAGCTGGAGGATGAGCTGGGCGTGCTGCTGTTTAAGCGCGTCCGCCAGCGGCTGGAGCTGACCCCGGACGGGGCCTACCTTCTCGGAAGGGTGAAGGAGATTCTAAAGCAGGTGGATGAGCTCCCGGATCTCATGCGGCAGCAGCGGCAAACCCAGCTGGTTCTGGGCATCCATCCCAGCCTCTCCTACTTCATGTTTGACTTTCTGAACGACTTTTCAACCGCCTACCCCGAGATCACGGTTCTGCTCAGCAACTCCTACGAGCGGCGCAAGCAGCTGATCGATTCCGTGACGAACGGCAAGATGGATGCCGCTGTGCTGGTATACAACACGGCCAAAAACGCCCCGGACGAGACCCACCTGCGGATCCTGACGCTCAAACAGACCCGCACCGTGTACGTGGTGGACCAGAACCACCCGCTGGCGTCGAAGGACAAAGTCAGCTTCTCGGACGTGGCAAACTACCCGCTGTACGGCCACACCACCAAGGTGGAGCAGCGTATCATGTCCCTGGGCCTCCAGGCCAAGATGATCACCAACACCCACGACCTGCGCATGATCGCCGAGATGGTACACCAGCACATGGGCGGCGCAATCCTCCTGCGCGAGCTAGCCCAAGCCATCCCCGGCAGCGTCCTCATCGACATGGAAGAAAGCCAGTCCGCAAATATTGCTGTGGTGGCAAAGAAAGAAGTGCTGCCTGCTAAGGTTTATATGTTGGAGAGGTTTTTTGAGTATGCGGAGAAGAATAAGAGGAAGATGATGTATTTGTTTGAGGGGTAGAAGGAAGTGAGGGGGATTGATATGCGAAAACGGACAATAATTAGGGCGGGATTTTAACATCTAGTGGGGCTATGGACAACATCTCTCAAAAGCAGATCTTTCTATAGACAATGGTAGGGCTGAAGGCTTCTCTATGAGCGTGATTGTTTTTTTGTGGGTGGGGAAATTTCCCCCAGACTGACTAAATTACCCCAGAGAAATTTCTCAGTCCTTTCTATCCAATTTTGCATTCTTTCAACTTTGGGCAACAAAAAAGAGCGGTCATGCCCTCGTAAATATGAAGAACCTGACCGCTCCTATTTGCTTTTTCGGTTGTCTAAGTAAAATCCAGCGTCCCCGTCACCCTTGTGGTTACACCGCTGGCTGAAAAACAGGCAACGAACGTATTTTTCATTTTGAACTTCTCAATTTCTAAATATAGGTCACGGTCTCCGAACGTTCCTTTCGCTGTGTGTGCAGCGCAAGAGGCCCCGTCCCCCTCCGCCGCCAGCATCGTATGGGTCGCCACAATCGCCGCGTCCTTAGCGCCGGAATCATGCTTCCCGCTGGGATATGTAAACACATGGTTCCTGTCAAGCACCACCACCACAGCCGTGGGCGTGCCATATCTGTAGGCAGTTACCTTGTCAATCTTCGCAAGTCCTTCCTCGGACTGAACAACATAGCTCCGCTGCTCCTGCAGATTCTTTGCCGTAGGGGTCACTCTCCCCGCCTCCAGAATTGCATTCAGCTGTTCCGCCGGAACCGCCCGGTCATCAAATTTCTTACATGAATAGCGATTTCTGATCACATCAAAAAATCCCATTTTATGTGACTCCTTTTATTGTTGTTTGAAGTGGTGTGATTCCCGGCTATCCCAGCCTCTTCCGGCTGCCTGAGCTGCCAAATTCACAGAGTCCGATCGGTGCTGCCCGGTAAAGGAACTGGATTATCTGTCTGCTCCGATCCGCCTGACCGACTGATAAAAACGGCATCCTCCCCAGACTTACACCATAGGGTTTCATCAGTTCCTGGTGGGACAAAAACAGCTTCAGCGCAGATATCTACAATTCTTTATAGACGTCGAATTCTAGCTCATCAAACAATGCCTGGAGATCATACGCCTCCATATCATAGTACCGAAACCGATATCCATATTCCGATAACGCATGTCCGTTATCCGCATGTCTGGCTTCAAAGGCTCGTTCTATCGGAAATAAAGGCTTTTCACCATCATCCAGCTTTATTCCGTTTTAGAGCTGTGGTCTGCATATTTCTTTACAATTCTTAGAATATCATCCCCATATTTTTCCGCCCTGACCGGCCCAAAACCAGAGACGGCCTGTAATTCCAGTTTAGCTGCAGGCATTTTGGCAATTAAATCTGCCCTTTGATTATTGTTAAATATATAACAGGACCTGATGTTCTCTTCTCTGCTCCTGTCTAAACGGTACGCCTATAATTCATTACTCAGTTCCGCTCCATCAACAGTCGTTGTGCCCCGAGCATGCGGTTATCCCTCCCTATCTTTGATTACGAAGATTTTATACCTTTCACCTATTTCCATATTAAATCACTCGGAATCTACCAGAAGC
>USJW01000069.1 GCA_900555045.1 uncultured Clostridium sp.
CCCCAATACATTATATAGTTTTTGCTACACCCCATAAGAAACGAAATACCTTCTCCTGAAAAACCCGGCCACCCCGCCGGGTTTTTCACTGCCCGGAAACGGCGGAAAATCTTTGATTCTTGTGGACAATGTAACTTGTATAATCGAAGAAATTCATATACAATATATATTATTAGCCAATTATTGAACAGGAAGAGGATTATTGAGCGTGGAAGAAAATGAATGTAGAATGATCGACAGAGAGGCTCTTTTCTGTTCGGCCACGGAAGACTACCGAATACCACCGGAGCCGGACGAGGATCAGGATGTTCTCCTGCGGTTCCGAACCGGCAGGGACAATGCAGAGCACGTATATTATGTGGAGGACGGCGCAGAGGTCGAGATCGAGAAGGTCGAGACGGACGGACTGTTCGATTACTATGAATATGAGATAACCGTAGGCAGCGACTGCGTACTGTACCACTTTAAAGTTGTAAACGGACAGGATTCCTGTGTTTACAACCGATTAGGGGCGACGGATGATGACAGAAGCTGCTTTGATTTTGTCATTTTGCCGGGATTTCATACCCCGGAGTGGTCCAAGGGCGCGGTGATGTACCAGATTTTTGTGGACCGCTTTTACAACGGGGACCCGGGCAATGACGTGGAGAGCTGCGAGTACGTGTATATCGGCCGCCCGGTGTACAAGGTGACGGACTGGGGCAAGAACCCCTCCACCATGGATGTGGGCTGCTTTTACGGCGGCGATTTAAAGGGCGTCTGGGAAAAACTGGATTATATTCAGGGCCTGGGCGTGGAGGTGATCTATCTAAACCCCATCTTCGTGTCTCCGTCCAACCACAAGTACGACATCCAGGACTACGAGCACATTGATCCCCACTTTGGGGTGATCGTTGAGGACACGGACGCGCTGGTGAAGGAGAACGCCAAGGACAACCGGGACGCCGACAAATATATCATGCGCACTGCGGACCCGAGAAACCTGGAGGCCAGCGACCGCTTCTTTGCGGAGTTCGTGCGCGAGGTGCACCGTCGGGGGATGCGGATCATCCTGGACGGCGTGTTCAACCACTGCGGCTCCTTCAACAAGTGGCTGGACGGGGAGGAGATCTACTCCAGGCAGGGCGGATACGAGCCGGGGGCCTTCCTCTCCAAGGACAGTCCCTACCGCAGCTTTTTCCAGTTCTATGACGAGCGGGACGAGGCGTGGCCGAGAAACCGGACCTACGACGGCTGGTGGGGGCATGACACGCTGCCGAAGCTGAACTACGAGAGCTCCCCCAAGCTGGTGGAGTACATTCTGGATATTGCCAGAAAATGGGTATCCCCGCCCTACAGCGTGGACGGCTGGCGCTTGGACGTGGCGGCTGACTTAGGCCACACGGCGGAGTACAACCACGAGTTCTGGCGGAAATTCCGCAGGGCTGTGAAGGAGGCAAACCCCGAGGCGTTAATCCTGGCGGAGCACTACGGCGACCCGGCTCCCTGGCTGGAGGGGGACCAGTGGGACTCCGTGATGAACTACGACGCGTTCATGGAGCCGGTCACCTGGTTTTTGACCGGCATGGAAAAACACAGCGACAGCTTCAACGGCGACCTTCTGGGGGACGGGGAAGGGTTTTTTAGCGCCATGCGCTACCACATGAGCCGCATGCAGCCGAACTCCATCCTGACGGCCATGAATGAGCTGTCCAACCACGACCACTCCCGGTTCCTCACCCGCACCAACGGCGTGGTGGGGCGGATTGGCACGGCGGGCCCTGAGGCCGCTGACCGGGGCGTGAAGGCCTGCGTGATGCGCGAGGCGGTGATGATCCAGATGACCTGGCCGGGGGCGCCCACGGTGTACTACGGCGACGAGGCGGGCGTCTGCGGCTGGACGGACCCGGACAGCCGGAGGACCTACCCCTGGGGGAAGGAGGATCTGGAGCTGATCGAGTTCCACCGGTACATGATCCGGATCCACAAGGGACTGCCCGTGCTGCGAAGAGGCGCGGTGAAGCCGCTTTTGTCCGGCCGGAATGTGATCGCCTTCGGGCGCATGCTTGGGAAATACCAGGCGGTGACCGTGGTCAACAACAACGCCGAGGAGCAGGCGCTCAAGGTCCCGGTGTGGCAGCTGGGCGTGACCGACGAGATTTCCCTGGCGCGCATTATGCTCACCACGGAGGAGGGCTACAACGTGGGAGCGCTCAACCACCCGGTGAGGCACGGCTTCCTGAAGCTGAATATGCCGCCCCGCAGCGCCGCGCTGTTTGTGTCGCACGCGGATGATTTTACCCCGGTGGTGGCCTCGGTGAAGGCGCCGGTGGGGGAAGAGTAGAGTCGTTTTGATACTAACTATTAAAATTATAAGTAACTTATAATTTTGCTAATATATTTTGTTTTCCGAGTGCTTCCTTTATACTCATATCATACAAAAACACATGAGAAATCGGAGGGATTCACTATGAAGGTAAACGCGTATCTGGAAATCACAATGAAGATCGACGAGGCCAATCGGCCGGCGGCCGCCAAGGTTTACACCGACTACCGCGGCCCGTTCCTCGAGACCATCGAGGGCGCGCTGACGAAGGATTTATTGATCCGCGGCGAGGACGTGCAGGTGCTCCACGGCTTTGACAGCGCAGAGCACGCCCAGGCATATCTGTCCAGCGCCATGTTTAAGGAGGATGTCTTCACCGGCCTTAAGCCTCTGTGGAGTGCAGACCCGGACGTGAGAATTTACACCGTCGCCTGATGGTTTTAAGAG
The DNA here is from genome assembly GCA_900555045.1 of uncultured Clostridium sp. GTDB lineage: Bacteria > Bacillota > Clostridia > Lachnospirales > Lachnospiraceae > Enterocloster. The sequence continues at coordinate 2,753 of USJW01000069.1, forward strand.
TACAAAAAAGTGACCGGCAGAATCCACTGCCGGTCACTTTTTTATGTGCGCCTGACGGCGCCATGCAGCAAAATTACTTTGCAGCCTTAACTTCCTTCCACATATCGTTGTAGATGGTTTCCACGTCGTCCCCCAGATACTTGAAGGTCTCGCTCCCCTTTAAGGAGTTGATATCCGGGAACACGGCCTTGTTTTCCTGAACCTCGGGGTCCAGCAGGTCGAAGGCGCCCTTGTTGGGGGTGGAGTAGGTGATGTACTCGAAATTGCGCTTGGCGATGTCCGGGCGGCACATGTAGTCGATCCACTTCTCCGCGTTCTCCTTGTTCTCGGCGTTGGCGGGGATTACCCAGGAGTCCAGCCAGAGGTTGGTGCCCTCCTCGGGGATCACGTACTCCAGATCATAGTCCAGGCCCAGCTCAGCCACCTGCTCCTGGATGTACATCATTTCGCCGGAGTAGATCACGCCCACGGCGGCCTCGGCGTTGATCATCTTGTCGCGGACCTGGTCGATCACGTAGGCCTGCACCAGGGGCTTCTGGGCGATCAGGAGATCGCGGGCCTCGGCCAGCTCGGCCTCGTCGGTGCTGTTTAGGGAGTGGCCCTTGCTCTTTAAGGCCACCATGAAGGCGTCGCGGACGCTGTTCTGCATGAGGATCTCGCCGCTTAAGCGCTCATCCCACAGGTCGGACCACTTGGTGGGAGCGGGAACGCCCAGCTCCTCCAGGCGCTGCTTGTTGTAGAGAATTCCCACGGTTCCCCAGCAGTAGGGCACGGAGTACTTGTTCTCCGGGTCGAAGTCCTTCGACATGTCCATGTACTCCGGACCGATCTCCTTGATGTTGGGGATATTGTCAAAGTTTAAGGGCGCCAGCATGTCGTTCTCGATCATGCGCTGGATCATGTAGTCGGAGGGGCATACCACGTCGTACTTCACGCCTCCGGCCTGGATCACCGGGAACATCTCCTCGTTGGTCTCGAACACGTCGTAGACCACCTCGATTCCGGTCTCCTCCTGGAACATGTCTTTCACATCCTCGTCGATGTACTCGCCCCAGTTGTATACATACAGCTTGTTGCTCTCAGAAGCGGTCTCGGCCGCCTTGTCGGATTTCCCGCAGCCGGTCACTGTGACGGCTGCGGCTGCCGCAATCAGGGCGGCCAGGGTCATTGCACTTGCAGTCTTTTTCTTCATAATCGGTCTCCTCTTAAAAAATAAAGTGTTATGATCGATACCCGGCGGTCAATGATTTTCGGGTTTCTTTCCGGAACGGAAGTTGACAAACAGCAGCAGGATCAGCACGGTCAGGAAGATGACAGTGCTCAGGGCGTACATGGAAGGACGTATGCCGCGGCGCACCTCGCTGTAAATCAGGGTGGACAGGGTGTTGATCCCCGCGCCCTTGGTAAAGTGTGTGATAATAAAATCGTCCAGGGACATGGTGAAGGCCAGCAGAAAGCCGGACAGCACGCCGGGCATAATGTCCGGGAACACCACCCGGAAGAAGGCCCTGACAGGCGTGGCGCCCAAGTCCATGGCGGCCTCGTAGGTGGTCCGGTCCGTCTGCTTTAGCTTCGGCATGACGCTCAGGATCACGTAGGGTATGTTGAACGTGATGTGGGAGATCAGAACCGTTTTAAATCCCAGGGAGATGCCGAAGGCGATGAACGCCAGCATCAGGGAGATACCGGTCACGATATCCGCGTTCAGCATGGGGATGTTGGTGATTCCCATGATCACGGTGCGCGGCACGGCCCGCATGTTGTTGATGGCCACGGAGGCCGCCGTGCCGATGATCGTGGCCACCAGGGCGGACACGAAGGCGATGAGCAGGGTGGTGTACAGCGCGCTCATGATGGGGCGGCTGTCAAACATCTGCACGTACCAGTCCAGGGTGAACCCGCCCCACTGGGTTCTGGACTTGGATTTGTTGAAGGAGAGGACCATCATGGTCAAAATCGGGGCGTATAGAAAGATCAGGATGATCACCATGTAAAAGTCGGAAATGATCTTCCGCAGTATCTGTGTGCCTTTTGTCATCAGAATGCCGTCCCCTCTCCGTTTTTATCGTATTTGGCGATCATCGCCATGCTGATCAGGATAAACACCATGAGCACCAGGGAAAGTCCGCTGCCCAAGTGCCAGTTGCTGCCCTTGGTGAACTCCTGCTCGATCACGTTGCCGATTAAGAGGATCTTGCTGCCGCCAAGCAAGTCGGAGATCACGAAGGTGGTGAGCGACGGCACGAAGACCATGGTGATGCCGCTGATAATCCCCGGCACGCTTAGTGGCAGCCAGATGAAGAGCAGGGTCTGCAGGCCGTTGGCGCCCAAGTCCTTGGCGGCGTTGATGGTGTTGTCGTCGATCTTTGACAGCACGTTGTATATGGGCAGGACCATGAAGGGCAGGAAGTTGTAAACCATGCCCAGGATGATGGCCCAGGGCGTGTTGATTAGGGACTGCTTGGGCAGGTGAAGCCAGCTTAAAATCCCGTTGATCACGCCGTTTTTCTCAAGTAAGGTCTGCCACGCCATGGTGCGGAGCAAAAAGTTCATCCACATGGGCAGCACGAAGATGAACACGATGAATCCGCTGGCGGACTGGCCGCGCCCTCTGAGAATCATCGCTAAGGGGTAGGCGAGGAGCAGGCAGATTAAGGTGCTCACCAGGGAGAGCCCGAGGGAGAGCCACAGGGCGCTGGCGTGGTCCGCCGAGGCGATGGCCAGCACGTTTTGCAGGGTGAAGGCGCCGGTCTTGTCGGTGATGCCGTACCAGAAAATCAGCGCCAGGGGGATGATGGTGAAGCCCACCATCCAAAGCAGGTAAGGCCCGGACAACAGCTTCTTGCCCAGAGTCGCGCGGTTTTCATTATTCATTGACTCCCAACGCCTCCTCGTCCTCAGAAGCGGGCTTGTTCATGATCTGGATCTCAAAGGGCTCCACGTGGATGCCCACCCGCTGTCCAACCGGGAACATGTCGGTGGAGTGTACCAGCCACTCGAAGCCGTCCGGCGTGGTCACCTCCATCTCGTAGTGCACGCCCTTGAAGATCAGGTGCGTCACAACGCCCTCAAGGGTTCCGTCCTCGGGTTTAACCAGGTCGATGTCCTCGGGGCGGATCACCACGTCCACCGGCTTGTTGTTGCCGAAGCCCTTGTCCACGCAGACGAAGCGGGCGCCGAAGATCTCCACCAGCTCGTCGTGGATCATGGTGCCGGGCACGATGTTGCTCTCGCCGATAAAGTCGGCCACAAAGGCGTTCTCCGGCTCGTTGTAGATCTGCTCCGGGGAGCCCATCTGCTGGATGTAGCCCTGGTTCATGACCACGATGGTGTCGGACATGGTTAAGGCCTCCTCCTGGTCGTGGGTCACGTAGATGAAGGTGATGCCCAGCTCGTTTTTAAGGCGGATCAGCTCATACTGCATATCCTGGCGCAGCTTTAAATCCAGAGCGCCCAGGGGCTCGTCTAAGAGCAGAACCCGGGGCTCGTTCACGATGGCGCGGGCGATTGCGATCCGCTGCTGCTGGCCGCCGGATAAGGAGGAGACGTCGCGCTTCTCGTAGCCGGACAGGTTCACCAGCTTGAGCGCGTACTTGATCTTGTCGTCGATGTAGGATTTGGGCTTATTTTTTATCTTCAGGCCGAAGGCGATGTTCTCCGCGATGTTCATGTGGGGGAACAGGGCGTATTTCTGGAATACAGTGTTTAACTGGCGCTTGTAGGGCGGAAGCTTGGTGATGTCCTGCCCGTCGAAGATAACCTGCCCCTTGTCCGGGGTGACGAAGCCGCCCAGAATCCTCAGGGTCGTGGTCTTGCCGCAGCCGCTGGGGCCTAAGAGTGTCACAAAACTGTTTTCTTTGATGGAAAGATCTAAATCATCCAGTACAAGTTCGCCGTCAAAGCTCTTGGAAATATGCTGTAAATCAATTAGTGGCTGGCTCATGCTCTGTTTTCTCCTTTAGGTAATCAATAATTAGAAGCTGGGGGGCGAACTCACCCACAGTATGACGGCACCGCCCTTGCTGGTGAGGTAGTGCTTTTTGTCCGCCACAAAGTAGAAGGATTCCCCTTTTTTGGCTTTGTATGTCTTATTCCCGCGGTGGATGGAGACGCTGCCCTGGAGCACGTAGCCGAACTCCTCCCCCTCGTGGGGATTGTCCGGGTAGGTGGAGCCCCCGGCATCCAGCGTGAGGAGAATCGGCTCCATCACATTTTTCTGGGCGTTGGGAATGATCCATTTGATCTCGTTGTGAAGGTCCGTGTCGATCTTCTCGAAATAGTCCTGCTTGCTGAATACGATCTGTTCCTCCGGCGTCTCGTTGAAGAACTCTCCGATGGAGGTGCCGAGACACTGCAGAATGTCCATCAGTGTGGCGATGGAGGGGGAGGTGAGATCCCGCTCCAGCTGGGAGATGAAGCCCTTAGAAAGCTCCGTGCGGTCTGCCAGCTCTTCCTGGGTCAGCCCTTTTAGTATTCGCAGTTCCTTTAATTTAGCCCCAATCTGCATACTGCAATCTCTCCGATCCGTCTCTTTAAAGTATAATAAAAACTGTTTCAAAGTTTACCAATACTAACTGACGATAAAATTAAGCAAAAAGTTTAGTAATAATAAACACATGCGAAGCCTATTATACCTCGTTTTGCCGTTCTGTCAATACTTTTTTAGAAGTTTTAGAGGGGGTCACGGGAAAATTGCAAAGTTGGGCCTGGGCACACTTTCTAGTTAACAAAAAGCTAAAATTATGGTATGATTGTTTTAGTTTTCAAAAAGTACCAATCTGGGAGGTAGAAGAGACGATGAAAGGTAAATATATGGCATATGTAGGGTCCTACTCCTACACCGGCAAGGCCAAGGGAATTACGGTTTTTGATGTGGACGTGGAAAAGGGAATGTTTAAGGAGCGCTGTGAGATCGAGGTGGACAACTCCTCCTACGTGATCGCGTCCAGCGACGGAAAAACCCTCTACTCCATCGCCGACGAGGGCGTGGTCTCCTTCCGCATCCTGGCGAACGGAAGCCTTGCCAGACTGAACAGCGCGCCGATCCGCGGCATGAGAGGCTGCCATCTGTGCACGGACAAGGAGGACAAGTACGTGTTCGTCTCCGGCTACCACGACGGCAAGACCACGGTTCTGCGCTTAAATCCCGACGGGTCCGTGGGGAATATTGTGGACGGCGTGTTCGACAAGGGCTACGGCAGCGTCGCGGAGCGCAACTTCCGCCCCCATGTAACCTGCACCAGAAGGACGCCGGACGGCCGCTTTGTGATGAGCGTGGACAACGGAATCGACCAGGTGAAGATCTACCGCTTCAATGAGAAGGACAGTAAGCTTGTGCAGGTGGACGCCATCCGCTGCGACTTGGAGTCCGCGCCCAGGCATTTCCGCTTCAGCTCCGACGGCCGCTTCATCTACCTGATGTATGAGTTAAAGAACGTGATCGACGTGTTCACCTACAAGACCGGCGATCGCGCTCCGGTGATCGAGAAGATCCAGACCATCTCCACCACCGGCACCGTGAAGCCGAACACCCTGGTGGCGGCCTGTGCGATGCGGCTGTCCGTGGATGAGAAATACATTTACTGCACCAACGCGGGTGAGAACACGGTCAGTATCTACAGCAGGGACGAGGAGACGGGCCTTCTCTCCATGATCTGCTGCCTGCCCATCAGCGGCGAGTACCCCAAGGACGTGGCGGTGTTCCCGGACGGCAGGCACATCGCCTCCGTGAACCACGACAGCGGCACCCTGACCTTCTTCAGCGTGGACTACGAGAAGGGACTTCTGGTGATGAGCGGCCGGGCGATTCCGGTGAATGAGCCAAACTGCTGCGCTATCGTGAAGATCAGCTGAGAATAGACAAGAATCGGGACAGACAAGGAGTTAGACATGGCAGGTTCAACATATGGGACCATACTGAAGGTTATGACATGGGGGGAGTCCCACGGAAAAGGGATCGGGGTGACGGTGGACGGCTGTCCGGCGGGGCTTGCGCTCTGCGAGGCGGACATCCAGGCGTATCTGGACCGGAGAAAGCCCGGCCAGAGCAAGTTTACCACGGCCAGGAATGAGGGGGACAAGGTGGAGATTCTCTCCGGCGTGTTCGAGGGGAAGACCACCGGGACGCCCATCGCCCTGGAGGTGCGAAACACCGACCAGCGCTCCCGCGACTACGGAAATATCATGGACGTGTACCGGCCGGGTCACGCGGATTACACCTTTGACCGGAAGTATGGCTTCCGGGATTACCGCGGCGGAGGGCGCTCCTCCGGGCGGGAGACCATCGGGCGCGTGGCTGCGGGCGCCATCGCGGCCAAGCTCCTAGAGAGCCTGGGAGTCACGGTCACGGCCTACACGAAATCCATCGGACCTGTGTCCGTGGCGGAGGAGCGGTTTGACCTAAAGGAGATGAACCGAAACCGCCTGTACATGCCGGACGTCCAGGCCGCTGCCCGGGCGGAGGCGTACCTGGAGGAGCTTCTGGCTCGCCGCGATTCCAGCGGAGGCGTGGTGGAGTGCCGGGTGTCGGGACTTCCCGCGGGGGTGGGCGAGCCGGTGTTTGAGAAGCTGGACGCCAACCTGGCGAAGGCCATCCTGTCCATCGGGGCGGTCAAGGGCTTTGAGATCGGGGACGGGTTCGCGGCCGCGGGCGCTGTGGGCTCCGAGAACAACGATGCCTTTTTCGCTGACGGCGGGGAGGTCAAAAAGAGGACCAACCATTCCGGCGGGACGCTGGGGGGAATCAGCGACGGCAGCGATCTGGTGCTGCGCGCCGCGTTCAAGCCCACGCCGTCCATCGCTTCCCCCCAGCGCACGGTAAACCGCGCCGGCGAGGAGACAGAGATCGAGATTCACGGGCGCCACGATCCCATCATCGTGCCCCGCGCCGTGGTGGTGGTGGAGGCCATGACGGCGCTGACGGTCTGCGACCTTCTGCTGCTGTCCATGACGTCCCGCTTAGACCGGATTCAGGCGTTTTTCGGGCGGGATTTGGCCGTGAAAACCAAGTAAATATGGGGATTTTGGGGTTTAAGGCTGCCGGATACGGCAGCCTTTTTGACTGTCATGAAACGGGCGGCCCGCGCTTTCTTTGGCGGTCTAAACGGGGATTAAAGCGAAGGCGTGAGAGGCCATGAAAAGCGGGACGGCCGAAATGTGCCCATTGTGGTGAAAGGTGACTGAACGGACGGGCGGGGGAGAGCAGTGGCCCTATGGAAATGTTCAGTTTCCGGCCATTTGGCGGTCGGTATTTGTTGATTAATGCGATTGAAAAAACAGAGGGAATTCATTATAATGTTAGCGAAAATGAGTTGACCTAGTGATTGCCAAAGCCGGATTCCGGCAGATGGAGGGAAAATAATGATTAAGAAATTTTTAGCGTGCACCACAATCCGCGAGCGGATTGACCTGCTTTCGAATACATTCATGGACAGCTGGTCCGAGCAGGATTTGAACATCATTCTGAGCGCATTCAACATGAACTCTGAGGACTACGCCAGCAAGGCGGAGAAGATCTCCGCGATCGAGCAGTATCTGGCTGACTACAAGAAGCATGTGGAGCAGCAGGCTACCATGAACTGCTCTAAGATTGACAGCACACCGGTGAAGGAGTGCGGTGAGACACTGTACAAGGGAATTAACTTCGGGACTGTTCTTAAGAATATGACGAGAGTGTAAATGGAAGAGAAGGGGCTGTTACTCCATAGCCGGAAAATCGGTTATGGAGCAACAGCCCCATTTTCATGCATGAAGACGGGAAACTTAGGATTCCTCTTGCTCTAAGCATGTTCCATTTGTTCTGATGAGCTTCTGATACCAGTAAAAGCTGTCTTTTTTATATCGATTCAAACTGCCGCCGTCTTCATTTCGATCGACATAAACAAGGCCATATCTTTTCCGAAAACCTTCCGAAGTACTGATCACATCCAGGAATGTCCATACATGATAGCCGATAACCGGTATCCCATCGTTAATCGCCTCCTTGATTTGCAATATATGCTGCTTCAAATAATCAATTCGGTAATCATCATGAATTACATTTCCTGCTTCCAGCCGATCCGGTGCGCCAAAGCCATTTTCGCAGATCATCAGCGGGAGATGACAAAGCTCATAGACATTTCGGAATGCAATATGGAGCCCGATCGGATCGACCTTCCATTTATTAAGCGGATCTTCCGGAATCAACGGATTTGTGAGACACCTGCATAAGCCCGGCAGCATTCGGCTTCTGGCATCTGTGCGGTACCGCTCCACCAACTCAGGATCCACATCCGCCGGGCAATACTCCGCTACATTAGACCGATAATAGTTAAATGCAAAAAAATCCGGTTTGCCTTCTTTAAGTATTATCCGGTCCTCCTCGGTTATCTCCGGCGCCCAATGATTGCTTCTCAGCCATCGAAGATAATATCCGGGATACTCCCCCCGGCAATGCACATCAATCATATAGTGAAAATATAAATCATTTGCACTTCTGGCGGCTAAAACATCTTCCGGGCGGCTGCTGGCCGGAAAATGCGGTGCATATGCCATCACGGGAGCAATTTTAGCTTCAGGATCAATTCTGTGGCAGGATGCAATCGCTTTTGCACAGGCAACAAACATATGGTGATTGCATAAATGCCGAAGCTGTTCCCGTTTCAATGGATCTTTCTCTACAATCCCCAGATATCCATCCCGCCGGATCATTGCATTTTGTTCGTTGTTGACAAGCCAGTATCGAACTCGCCCTTTAAAATGTTTGAAAAGAAATCTTGCATATCGATCAAAGTCATTGATGGATTGTCTGTCTGCCCATCCCCCATATTTTTGCTGCAATGCCAATGGAAAATCAAAATGATATAAGGTAACGATCGGTTCTATCTTATATTCAATTAATTGATTGATAAGTTTATCATAAAAATCCACACCTCGTTGATTTGGTACCTCATCATTTCCATTTGGAAAAATTCTCGTCCATGCAATAGAGAATCGATAAGACCTCAGTCCGCATTCCTTCATAAGTGCAAGGTCTTCTTCCCATCTGTGGTAATGATCGCTTGCAACGGTGCTGTCCGCAATCTTATCACCCGAATTTGCAAGTGCTTTTGTAGGCTCCTCCTCCGGGTCAATATTCATGCTTCTGAGGTCGGCGAGGGATAAACCTTTGCCGTCCTCCGCATATGCTCCTTCCACCTGAAAGGCTGATGTTGCACAGCCCCACAGGAATCCTTCTTTGAAATTGATTTCCGTCATCATTTTGCCTCCCATTAAACCTGATTCTTTCGTTCCTCATCTTTGTACAATATAAATGTAATGAAAAATGAAAAAACGATGGAAAATACGTATCCGATCACAGCTATAATAATATTATTCGGATTTGCTGGATCAATAAATTGAGGTAATCCCAATATACCTGTTCCCATCAGCGATGTTGAGCGCAGATTAAAGAGTGCCATAAATGCGGCAGATATCAGACCTGATCCAGCTACGCCAACCATTGCTTTTTTATTCTGCAGGGTCACACCATATAATGCTGGCTCTGATATTCCAAAAAAGGCCGAAATACCCGCTGAGAATGCGACCGACTTGTAGTCTTTATCGCGCGTTTTTAAAGCAACCGCAAAACAGGCTCCTGCTTCCGAGATATTATGGGCAACCTTGGCAGGTGCATTGATATAATCATAGCCCGTTGATGCAAAAGCTGCTGTCGCATAAGGAACCAATGGCTTATGCATACCTGCTGCTGTAAGAAACGGAAGGATTGCGCCGAGGATGGCAACGACAATCCAACCAAATGAATTGTGAAGGGCAAGTAAAGCATTTGTAAATATCTCACCCATCTTGAACCCGAGCGGTGAGAGAAACATGATGGATATCGGAGCCACAACCAAAAAGCATACTACAGGGACAAAAACAATCCGTACGGCCTTTGGACATATCTTTCTGAAATTCTTTTCAACGACCGCCAGCAGCATTACCGTCAAAATTGCAGGAAAGATCTGACTGCCATAAGAATAGTTTGGTATTGCCATTCCCAAAAAAGTGATCGTCGCCTCTCCGGCCAAAAGTGACGTAAAACTCGGCAATATCGAAAGGCCTACAATAACAGAGGCAATGATCCGGTCACATCCAAGCTTGCTGGCCGTTGTAACAGCCACCATAATAGGTAAAAAGTAGAATGCGGCATCCGCTGTATAATATAATATCGAATAGATACCGCTGCTTTTCGCCAGCCATCCGGACATCACCAGTAATGTAATGATTGTTTTCAATAAGCCGGCTCCTGTAATAGCTGGCACCAGTGGATTAAAAACTCCGATCATAAAATCAAGAATCCGGTTGCCGATTTTAATCTTACCATTGTTCTTTTTGTCCGTATCTATCGGATCATCCGCTACTTTTCCACCTACATTAATCCCCAATTTAAGGATCTCATCATATACCTCTGTAACATCCTGGCCGATAATAACCTGAAACTGCGCATTTACGACCACTCCCATAACATCCTTCATGGCCTTAATGCCCTCAATGTCTGCCTTAGAGATGTCAACCAAATTAAAACGCAGCCGTGTAGAACAATGTTCGAGATATTTCACATTTGATGGTCCCCCCACCTTTTCAAGTACATCGTGGGCAATCCGAGAATAATTTTTCTTTGACATAACGTTTCCCCCTATTGTGTTTTGTGAGAAATGTCACACGGCGCCATGTGAATTCTTTTCTCACTCAGTATAACAGTTACAAAATAGTTTGAAAACAGGGCTTTTGTACTGTATAATAGTGCTAATAGAGCTATTTGGGGGAGGGGCCATGGAATACGATCAGATAGAAGCCTTCTTAAATGTTATAAAATACGGAACCATATCTGCCGCTGCAAGAAATGCCTATATGTCACAGAGCTATCTGAGCCATAAAATCAAGCTGTTAGAAGAAGAATTAGGCGTACCGCTGCTTACCAGGGGAAAGGGCTCCAAATCTGTCGAATTGACATCATACGGTACGGAATTTTTGCGTCTCGTGCAGCAATATCACTCCATCTGGAACGATATGCTTCAGATTAAAGATCATATGGGAGTAAGCAATCTGGCGATCGGAGCTGTTGAGAGCATCAACTCTGTCATCTTTGAGCAACTGTATATTCATCATATTAAGAAACACGCTGATATTCGCCTATCCGTACACACCTACCATTCCCGCGATCTTTATTGGAAAGTTGAAAACCGGCAAATAGACCTTGCGTACGTGTACAACGAGATTAATTATGCCGATATCCTTCTGACACCATTATATCGCGAAGCCATGTTTCTTATCTGCCGTGCGGACAGTCCTTATCATAATGATATGGACCCTGCAGATTTACCGGCAGACAAAGAAATATATATGCGAATTAATTCTGAATATGAAATCTGGCACAACCAATACTGGCCGGACGATCATTATATGATCCGAATAACCGGAGGGCCTATGCTTTCTTACTTGCTCACTGATCCTAACTGTTGGGCGATTGCGCATATTTCTCTCATCAATGGTCTGCGAAAATATGAAAACATAAAAATATGTACGTTGAAAGTCAAAGCGCCCGATGTCGTATGTTATCAAATCGAGCACAAGCATCCTCGCCCCAGCCGCGCTGAAGCGATTCGTATTTTTAAGCAGGAAGTCATTGAACATATTACTTCTCTTGATTATGTTATAAAGGTACCTTAAAAGGGGCAAAAAATCCGGCAGTAGAATCCAAAAGAGGATCCCTGCCGGATTTTTATGAGTGGAATATGGCGCTGTCCTATAAACTGGTTAACGTCCCTGCTGCTCGAAGCCGTGCACCCATTTCCCCTTGAGAAAGTACACGAGGAACACGATGGAGCTGAGGCTCCAGGTGAGGGGGTAGGCCCAGAATACCATGCGGATATCCGGGATAAAGTGGACGCTGATGGTGATGTAGGTCACGCGGACGATGCACCAGAACAGCAGCATGACCACCATGGGGACGGAGGATTTCCCGGCGCCCCGCAGGATTCCCGCGATGCAGTGGGAGAAGGCCAGCAGGAAGTAGAACAGGGCGTTGTTGCGGGCCTCGGCCACGCCGTAGGCGATCACCTGGGGATCCCGGTTGAAGGCGGCGATCAGCACCGGCGAGAAGCGGTAGATCAGAACGCCCACCAGCTCCGCTGTGGTGATGGAGCAGAGGATGCCGAACACCGCGCCCTTCTTGGCCCGGTCGTACTGCCCGGCGCCCAGGTTCTGGCTGACGAAGGTGGTCATGGCCAGGGCGAAGCAGGTGATGGGCAGAAAGCCGAAGCCCTCGATCTTGGAGTAGGCCCCGCAGCCCGCCACCGCCATTTTGCCGAATTTATTGATGTTGGACTGGACGACCACGTTGGCGAAGGCGATGATGGAGTTCTGGAAGCCGGCCGGGAGACCGTTGGAGGTGATCTGGCGCAGCATGAGCGGATCAAAGCGGATCATGCGCAGAGCAATCCGGTACTCGGCGTCGGTTTGCATAAGCCGGAGCAGGCACAGCAGGGCGCTGATGAACTGGGACAGGATGGTCGCAAAGGCCGCGGAGCCCACGCCCAGGCCGAATCCCGCGATGAATACCAGGTCTAAGACCACGTTGATGGCGGAGGAGATAATCAGGTAGACCAGTGGGTGGCGGCTGTCGCCCACGGACTGCAGGATTCCCACGAACACGTTGTACATCACAAAGGACAGGGATCCGGCAAAATAGATCCGGAAGTAGATGACCGACTGGGGCATCACGTCCTCCGGCGTGCCCATGAGCCGCAGGATATAGGGGGTGAGGAGGACGCCGCTGACGGTGAGAAACACTCCGGCCGCCAGCCCGAGGGCCACGGTGGTGTGCACGGCCAGACGGACGTTCTCTCCCTGGCGCGCCCCATAATATCGGGCGATCACCACACCCGCGCCCATGGCGACGCCGTTAAAGAAGCCGACCATCAGAAAGATCAGGTTGCCGGAGGAACTGACCGCCGCCAGCGCGTTGCTCCCCAGAAAATTTCCCACAATCAGGGAGTCGGCGGTATTGTAGAGCTGCTGGAACAGATTTCCCAGAAACAACGGGATCGCAAAGGCAATAATTTTTCTTCCGATGGGCCCTTGGGTCATCAGGTTTTCGGGTGTATTTGGTTTACTCATTTCACGCACGTCTCCGGTATCTATTTGCGCGCGGGGCGCCTGATGTTATTCTACTACAGAACGGTGGGAAATGAAAGCCCGGCAAGCTACGGTTCTTTAAACCAGCTGTGGCCGTGGGACGAAAGCAGCATGTCCAGCCGGGCGGGCCCGGGCGTCCCCTGTGCGTATGGGTGAACGGGCAGCCCTGCCTGGCGGTAAAGGGCCAGCAGGCGGCCGATGAAATTCCAGCCGGTCTCCACCTGATCCCACTGGGTGAACCAGGACCTCTCGCCGCGGATGCAGGCGGCCAGGAGCCGCTCGTACGCCTCCGGCGTGTTTAAATGGTGGATCAGGTTGCAGTTCTGGCAAAAATCCATTTTGGCGGGGATGATGTCGTCGGTCTCGCCCGGACGCTTGATGTTGAACTGAAGGTAAACGCCCTCCGTGGGCTGGATTTTGATGATTAGCACGTTGGGCTCCACCTCCGGGAACGGGCGCTTGAAGATCACGGCCAGCTCGATCTGGCGGGTGCCGGTCTTTTTGCCGGTGCGGATGTAGAAGGGCGTTCCCCGCCAGCGCGGATTGTCGATGAAGAGCCGGAGGCCAGCGAAGGTCTCGGTCCGGGAGTCCGGCGCGACCAAGGGCTCCTCGCGGTAGCCCTCGTACTGGCCCAGGACCAGGGTGTCCTCTATGGTCTCGGGCGTGGCGGGTTTTAGCTGTCCGAGCACCTTCTGCTGGGCGTCGTGGAGCCCTTTGGCGGTGAAGGAGTCCGGGCGCTCCATGGCCATGATGGACAGAATCTGGAACAGGTGGTTCTGGACCATGTCCTTTAGGGCGCCGCTGGCGTCATAGTAGCCGCCCCGGGTCTCCACGCCCATGTCCTCCAGGGCCGAAATCTGCACGGATTCGATGTGCTCTGCGTTCCACACGTCGGTGAAGATGGGGTTGGTGAAGCGGATGGCCTGGATGTTGCGGACCATCTCTTTTCCCAGATAATGGTCGATGCGGTAGATCCGCTCCGGACCGAAATAATCCTCCAGCGCCGCATTCAATTCCTTCGCCGCGGGGAGGTCCTCCCCAAAGGGCTTCTCGATGATCACCTTCCCGGTGGCGGAGCCCTCCACACGCTTTAACCCCTCGGTGATCACGCGGAAGAAGCGGGGGGCCACCGCGAAGTAGAAGACGTGGGAGACTGCCCTGCGCTCGCGGTAGAAGCGGTCAAGCGCCAGGTAGCCGTCCGGGTCGGACAGGTCCATGCGGAAGTAATCGATTTTTTCGGAGAACTTCTGGTAGGATTCGGGGGAGAAGGGCAGCCGCGCGTACTTCTTGACCCAGCCCTCGGCCTCCCGCCGGTAGGAGGGCCCGTCGTAGTCCCGGCGGGCCACGATCAGGACCCGCCCGGCCTCAGGCAGCTTTCCGGACACAAACATGGTGTAGAGGGCCGGGAGCAGCTTGCGGAAGGTCAGGTCTCCGGTCCCACCAAATATGGTAAAATATGGGTCAATTTTCATAGTGTTTCCTCCATTCGTGGTGGAAAATGCCGGGGCGGTCGCTGCGCTCGTAGGTGTGGGCGCCGAAGCAGTCGCGCTGGGCCTGAATTAGGTTGGCGCCGGTGCGCTCTGCGCGGAAGGCGTCCAGGTAGGAGATGGCCGAGGAGAGCGCCGGGACGGGGAGGCCGTTTAGAATGGCGGTGGCCGCTGCGCTTCGCAGGCTGTCCTGGCCGGCGTTTATCTTATCCTTAAAGAAGGGATTGAAGATCAGGTTCTGGGCCGCTTCGTGATTCGCGTAGGCCCCGGTGATATCGTTTAAGAACGCGGCCTGGATGATACAGCCGGCCCGGAAGATGGAGGCGATCTGGCCCAGATTTAAGCTCCAGTTATACTGCTCGGAGGCATCCTGCATCAGGGAAAAGCCCTGGGCGTAGGCGATGATCTTGCCGGTGTAAAGGGCCTCGCGGACGGTGCTTGCAAATGCGCGGCGGGCCGCGGGATCCATGGGGCGGCCGGTGGAAGCAGGGCATGGCACGGTGGCGGGTTGGCGGCCGGCGGAAGCGTGTCCGGCCGCGGAGCCGGTCCGCCCGCTGGGGCCCTCAAACTGCCGGGCGGCCAGCGCGCGCTCGTCCAGGTGGTTGGAGAGGATGCGCGCGGTGCAGGCTGAGGTGATCATGGAGATGTCCACCCCCTGGCGCAGGGATTCGATGCTGGCCCAGCGGCCGGTGCCCTTCTGCTTGGCGCTGTCCAGGATGCGGTCGATCAGCTGGCCCTCGCCCAGGTCGTCCGGCTCCCGCAGAATGTCCGCGGTGATGCCGATGAGATAGCTCTTTAGCTCCCCATGGTTCCACTCATCAAAAATGTCCGCCAGCTCTGTGTTGGTGAAGCCGCCCACGTACTTGAGCAGCAGGTAGGCCTCGGCGATCAGCTGCATATCCGCGTATTCGATGCCGTTGTGGACCATCTTCACGTAGTGGCCCGCGCCGTCCGGGCCGATGTAGGCGCAGCAGGGCTCGCCCATGGCCTTGGCGGAGATGGCCTCCAAGATCGGCTGCACCGTTTGATAGGCGTCCGGATTGCCGCCGGGCATGATGGAGGGGCCGAAGCGGGCGCCCTCCTCGCCGCCGGAGATTCCCACGCCCAGGTAGTTAAACCCTAACTCTGCCAGAGCTTTAGAGCGCCTGCGGGTGTCCTCGAAGAAGGAGTTTCCGCCGTCCAGAATCAGGTCGCCCTTCTCAAGGAGCGGCAGCAGCTGGCTGATCACTGTGTCCACAGGGGCTCCGGCCTGGATCATCAGCATGATTTTCCGGGGGCGGCAGAGGGAGGAGACCAGCTCCTCCAGGGAAAAGCAGGGGATGAGATTTTCGTGGGGGTGTTCCCGCATGACCTGTTCGGTCACGGAGGCGCTGCGGTTGTAGCCGCTGACCTTAAAACCGTGGTCCGCCATGTTGAGGGCGAGGCTCCGTCCCATGACGGAGAGGCCGATGATGCCGATATCGGAAGTTTGCGAGGTGTTCATAGTTGCTCCTTTCTGGTGGATTGACGGTTACAGGAAACTTGGGAATTCCCCAACAATTACGGCTCCAGCACGACGGAGACCGCTTCGGGGGCCGGGACGCGCGAGATGGGGTCTGAGAGCTTTCCGCTCCCGGGATCCCGGCGAAAGCTCACGAGGCTGCCGTCCGTTCGGTTGGCGGCCAGGAGAAACTCTCCGCCCGGCGTGAGCACAATGTCCCTCGGGTGGACCCCGCCGCTTCCCAGCTGCTGCACGGCCCGCGGGAGAATGCCATTTGAGGAATTTTCAAGCTCAAATACGGTGATCACGTCCGCAAAGCGGGTGGACACATACAGGAAGCGCTCGTCGGGGGACAGGCGGATGGCGGCGGAGGCGGGGGGCTTCGCCGAGGTGAAGCCTGCAGGGAGAACGGGGAGCTGCGCCCGAAGGGTTGGGAGCGGCCCGTTTTGCCAGTCGTAGACGAACAGCTCGTTGCTCAGCTCGCTGACCAAAAACAGGTGGAAGTCGTTGTCTATAGTTCCGTGTCTGGGGCCGGTGCCGGGCGGGAACTCTAAGGATCCGGCGAGGGCAAAGTCCTGGTCCCGGTCGTAGATGTTCACCCGGTTTAACAGCAGGCAGGGGATTAACATGTACCGGCCGTGGAGGATGACCTGGTGGCAGCCCGCCTTGGGCGAAATTTCGATGTGCCTCAGAAGCCGCGGCGTTTTGCCTGATTTTTCATAGATCCGCACGGATCCCTCGTGGTAGTTTGCGGTGTACACGAGGTTCGCATCCTGGGTC
Source organism: uncultured Clostridium sp. (assembly GCA_900555045.1). GTDB lineage: Bacteria > Bacillota > Clostridia > Lachnospirales > Lachnospiraceae > Enterocloster. The sequence continues at coordinate 19,655 of USJW01000069.1, forward strand.
ACGAAGCATGCGGGGGACTCTTCACAAAAGACCTCAGCGGGGGCCGGCTCGCCGGCGGCTGCAGTGTCTGAAAGGCTGATTCCGCAGCGCCCGTCCCGCCGGACCGGGGCAGCCAAAAGCCCATTATATAGGGAGAGATACTTGCAGTCCGGCACCCGGCAGTAGAGGTGCGGATCGGATAGGTGCCCGGTATCCAAATCGATGGTAAAACGAAAAATTCCCGGGCTGTCCGGGGAGGCGTAGGTGCCGATGTAGCCCGTTTTCTGGCGCATAGAGTGATTCATCCTTTCTGGAATAAACTGTAATTATTATAGTTACATTTATTAATTGTAATTGTATCATTTACAGTTCATGGTGTCAAGCAGTTTTTGGGCGCCGGAGATAGAGCTGGAGCTGGGTGACAGCCGGGGGTTGGCTGGGGAAAAGGCGGTATTGCTTGGAGGCAGTGCGGAATATGCGGATACATTCATAGGATTTACAGATATTGCAGATATTATTTCAAATTTTCGTTCAAAAAGAGGCGCCGGGTTGACTTTCCGGCGCCTCAAACGATTTATAAAGCGATGTGGTTAATTGCTGGATCAGCCCTCCAGAACGCTCTTTAAGTACTCGGCGATCTCCGGAACCTGGCAGTTGGCGAAGAAGTACTCCTGGAACTTCGCGCCGCTGATGGTTGCCTTTAAGAAATCCTGGTCGATGGTCTTTAAGATGGTTAAGATGTCCTTGTGGGTGATCTCCTTCACGCTGTCCAGGATTTTCTTGTTCCGCTGCTCCGGCACAACCCGCTCCTTGGGGTATCCGCCGCCGCTCTCGCAGCCGAACAGCTTCTCGAAGATGTACTGAAGCCGAAGCTCCGCGCCCCAGCCGAAGCCCTTTGCGAAGGGAAGCGCGATGGCGTTTCCGTCGTTGATCTGGGCGAACATGAACGCATCCTCGGAGTCCACAATATGGCCGCAGAGCACGCCCGGGAAGGCGTTGCAGGCCAGCATGGCGCCCTCGCCGGTGCCACAGCCGGTCACCACATAGTCGGCGGCCTTGGAGTTGAGCAGGATTGCGGACAGAAGTCCACACATCACGTAGGTGAGCTGAGCTTCATCCTCAGCGGTGTACATGCCGTAGTTGTAGACGGTGTGGCCCATGGGCTCCACGATCTTCTTTAAATTCTCACAGATCATTTCGTTTTTGCCAGCCTGGCTGTTCTCGTTGATAAGTGCAATTTTCATGGTTTGATACTCCTTTATCTGAAATTTTACACGCCAAATCCCCCGTGAGGGGGAAGGAAACGGCGCACCTATATCATACCATAAATCGCAGGAAATGGCAGGACAAAATGCACGGGATCCGGCAAACGGTCGAAAGTCTGTTTGAATAAACGCTTGTCTCCGCCCATGACATGCATTATAATAAATGACAGAACCCGGAACACCGGGGCGGCCGTGGCTGCCAGGGGTATCCGGAAAAACAGAATGGATAAAGAGGGAGAATCAATTATGAAAATTGCAATGGGTAATGACCATACTGCGATCGAACTGAAAAACATTATCAAGGAGTTTGTGGAGAGCAAGGGGTATGAGGTGATCGACCTGGGAACCAACTCCACGGAGAGCTGCGACTATCCGGTATACGGCGAGAAGGTTGGCCGCGCGGTGGCGTCCGGCGAGGCGGATCTGGGAATCGCGATCTGCGGCACCGGGGTGGGAATCTCCCTGGCCTGCAACAAGGTAAAGGGAATCCGCGCGTGCGTGTGCAGCGAGCCCTACACGGCCAAGCTTTCCAGACAGCACAACAATTCCAACGTGCTGTCCTTCGGCGCCCGCGTGGTGGGCAGCGAGATGGCAAAAATGATCACCGAGGCATGGCTTGACGCAAAGTTTGAGGGCGGACGCCATCAGCGCCGTGTGGACATGCTGATGGATATTGAAAATCGCTGAACAGAGAGGAGAACGGGAACGATTATGAAGAAGATTGGATTTATCGGAATCGGAATTATGGGAAAATCCATGGTCAGAAACTTGATGAAGGCGGGCTACGAGGTGGCGGTTTACAATCGCACCAAGGCCAAGGCGGAGGACGTGGTTGCGGAGGGCGCTCTGTGGTGTGACAGCGTGGCCCAGTGCGCCAAGGGGCGCGATGTGGTGATCACCATCGTGGGTTACCCGAAGGACGTGGAAGAGGTGTATTTCGGGGAGGCCGGAGTGATCGCAAATGCGGACGAGGGCGCGTACCTGATCGACATGACCACCACCAGCCCCAAGCTGGCGGTTCGGATCTATGAGAATGCCCGCAAGAAGGGCTCAAAGGCGCTAGACGCCCCGGTGACCGGCGGAGATACCGGCGCCAAGGCGGGAACCCTGACGATCCTGGTGGGCGGCGATAAAGAGTCCTTTGACGCATGTCTCCCGGTGTTCGAGGCTATGGGCAAAAATATCCGCTATGAGGGAAAAGCCGGAAACGGGCAGCACACCAAGATGTGCAACCAGATTGCCATTGCCGGTGCGCTGAGCGGTGCCTGCGAGGCGATCGCCTACGCCAAAGCCGTGGGACTGGATCCCGATCTGATGCTGGATTCCATCAGCACCGGAGCGGCGGGCAGCACGCAGCTGAGCAACGTGGCTTCCAGAGTCCTGAAGGACGACTATAACCCGGGCTTCTTTATCAAGCACTTCATCAAGGACATGAAGCTGGCTTCCGAGGAGGCGGAGGCGGCCGGTGCAAAGCTGGGAGTTCTGGATTATGTGCTGGATATGTACAAGGATCTGGAGACAGAGGGCTTGGGCGACTTGGGAACCCAGGCGCTGATCAAATACTACGAGAAATAGTGCAGAATTAAGGGCGCGGCCGCCCGGCAGCCGGGATCAATTTCCCGGCCGTCGGACGGGCCGCGCTTTTTGCTGCACGGGGCGGGCAATTGCCGGATTCCACAAAAAAAGACCGGGCCGACAGTGCGGCCCGATCCAATGACTCATATATTTTAGTAGTTCTCAACCTTGCGCTCGAAATAAGCCTTCGGATGTGCGCAGCACGGGCAAACCTCGGGAGCTTCCGGTCCCTCGTGAACGTAGCCGCAGTTTCTGCACTTCCATCCAAGCGGAGCGTCGTCCCTAAAGGTCTTGTCGTTCTTCAGGCTCTCTAACAGCTTCAGGTAGCGTCTTTCATGGGCGGCCTCAACCTTGGCAACCAGCTCAAACTTGACAGCTAAATCCTCAAAGCCTTCCTCATGAGCCTCGCGGGCCATACGGGCGTACATATCGGTCCACTCGAAGTTCTCGCCCGCAGCTGCGTCTTCCAGGTTCTGCTCAACCGTACCGATTCCGCCGTGCAGCTCCTTGAACCACATCTTTGCGTGCTCTTTCTCCTGATCCGCGGTCTCCAGATACAGGGCAGCCATCTGCTCGTAACCGGCCTTCTTGGCGGCGGAGGCGTAGTAGGTATACTTATTGCGGGCCTGAGACTCACCGGAGAATGCATCCTTCAAGTTCTGCTCAGTCTTTGTTCCAGCGTATTTTGATGCCATAATTGTACCTCACCTTTCTCATTTGTATAGTTTATTGCTCCATACTCTCTATTGTATTCTATTATTTGGGAAAACACAATGGAATTTTTCTAAAACAAAGCGAAGGCACCGCCGGGAATTAGCCAAAATATCTCTTCAGCAGACCCTCGAAAGCCTTGCCGTGGCGGGCCTCATCCTTGGCCATCTCATGAACGGTGTCATGGATCGCATCCAGGTTCAGGGCTTTCGCTCTCTTGGCCAGATCGAACTTGCCAGCAGTTGCGCCGTTCTCAGCAGCCACGCGCATCTCCAGGTTCTTCTTGGTGGAGGAGGTTACAACCTCGCCTAAAAGCTCCGCGAACTTTGCAGCGTGCTCCGCTTCCTCGAAGGCAGCCTTAGCCCAGTACATACCGATCTCGGGGTAGCCCTCTCTGTGGGCAACTCTGGACATTGCCAGGTACATACCAACCTCGGAGCACTCGCCCTCGAAGTTAGCTCTCAAATCCATCATGATATCCTCGGGAGCGCCCTGAGCAACGCCAACCTCGTGCTCGCATGCCCAAGCCATACCCTCGCTTGCCTGCTCTTTAAACTTGGAAGCCGGAACTCCGCACTGAGGACATTTCTCAGGAGCCTGCTCGCCTTCGTAAACATAACCACATACAGTACAAACCCATTTCTTCATAATTCATATTCTCCTTTTCAGTTGATATTTATCTTTAAATCAATATTAGTAATTGTTACTGATATTAATATACATGAGAAAAGGCTGTTTGTCAATACTTTTTGAAAAAAACTTTTACTGCATTTTCGCTGCCGTCTGGTACGGGTTTATGTGCACTTAACTTCTATGGAGATCTTTCTCAGGAATCTGTAGTGAGCCGTTTGACATTTACCGCGGCAGGCCTTAGAATTAAAGGTTAACGGGAGTGAGGCAGCCCGGTTCCGGCGGATAAGAGGCCGTTAGCGGGTCTTTGGGAAAAGAGAGGGGTACAATGAAAAAATCTCAGTACAGAGAAATAGAAGGCTATATGCTGGAGTGTATGAATGACACCGTGCATGACCGGCTGCATGTGTATCGCGTGGTGAATTACGCGGCCCAGGTGGCGGAGCAGACGGATGGCATCAATTTTGATGTCGTGATCGCCGCCGCGTTGCTGCACGATATCGGGCGGGTGGAGGAGCAGCGGGACGAAAGTGTCTGCCATGCAGTGGTGGGGAGCGCGAAAGCGAAACATTATTTGCTGTCAAAGGGTTATCCGGAGGCCTTTGCGGAACATGTCTCCCAGTGCATTCTCACTCACCGGCACAAAAAGGGTAGAGTGCCTCAAAGCACGGAGGCCCGGATTGTCTACGACGCGGATAAATTGGACCTCATCGGAAACGTGGGGGTGGCCAGAGCCATTCTGTTCGGCGGGCAGATTGGCGAGCCGTTCTACCTGGTGGACGAAAGCGGCCTTCCGACGGAGGGGCTGCCGGATGAAGGCCCATCGCTGTTTCGGGAGTACCACCGCAAGCTCTGCCGTTTGTCGGACAAGCTCTACACCGCCGCGGCAAAAGAAATCGCCCGCGCCCAACAGGAGGAGATGAACCGCTATTTTGAGGCATTGATGCGGGAGGTGGGCGAGAATTACTTGTCGGGGCAGACGGTTTTGAAGCGTCGTTTGTCGGAGTGACGGTTTATTTTGGCGGGCTGCAGCTGCCGAATACCTTCCTCCAACCGATCATCAAACGTTAAATCAGAATGAGCATGAAAAATGGGCATACTGGCAGGCCAGCGGCTTAAATCCGCCCAGGGACGCCGGCAGGCACAGCCCGAAAATCGGCAATATTTATTGATTGCTTTTTGAGATATCCCACTGTAATATAAAAGTATAAAGAGCGTATTTGTTGGTCTGCGATGAAGCGACAAGAAAGTGCATGCTATGGAGAAAAAGGTTATTGATATCAGAAGTCTTTATTTTACAGAGAACTTAAAGCGGGAATTGGATGCAATACTTGAGAAGCCGCTTACGATTATCGAGGCTCCTATGGGATACGGAAAGACCGTTGCTGTGAAAGAGTTTTTTAAGAGCCATCAGGCAGATGTTTTATGGGTCTCGCTTTCGGGCTGTCCGAAAAACGGATACTGGGATATGTTCTGCCAGCGGCTGGAAGAACAGTTTCCCGGAGCGGCGCAGATCGCAGCGCAGCTGCGAGAGGAATGGAAAATTGGGGGGGGGGGGGGATCCTGGAGAGTGAGGACG
>USJW01000070.1 GCA_900555045.1 uncultured Clostridium sp.
AAAAATACATTTCGACGGCAACAATAACTTGACGAGTGCAGAAATTATGGTTAAAATAGAACTGTGCGAGTATTTCGCAGATGCGGTTGTTTTGTAGGGGATTTTCTCCTGCACTAACATAAACAAATACATTTTAGGAGGAATTGGTAAAATGGCAAAATGGGTTTACTTATTCAAGGAAGGCAATGCAGCAATGAGGAACCTCCTTGGAGGAAAAGGTGCTAACCTGGCAGAAATGACTAACTTAGGTCTGCCGATCCCACAGGGATTTACTGTAACAACAGAAGCCTGCACAAATTACTATGACAATGGCAAAAAGATCAGCCAGGAAATTCAGGGACAGATCTTCGAGGCTATCAATTGGTTAGAGGAAGAGAACGGCAGGATGTTTGGTGATACAGAAAATCCGCTTCTGGTTTCCGTTCGTTCCGGTGCTAGAGCTTCTATGCCGGGTATGATGGATACAATCCTGAATCTGGGTCTGAATGACGTTTCTGTTGAAGGTTTCGCTAAGAAAACCGGGAATGCAAGATTTGCTTACGATTCTTACAGAAGATTTATCCAGATGTTCTCAGATGTTGTTATGGAAGTTCCGAAGTCTTTCTTCGAAAAGATCATTGACGAAGTAAAAGAAGCTAAAGGTGTTAAATTTGACACAGACCTTACAACAGATGATTTAAAAGAACTCGTTAAGAGATTTAAAGCAGTTTATACAGAAGCTATGGGCGGACAGGAATTCCCTCAGGATCCGAAGGTCCAGCTTATGGAAGCTGTTAAGGCCGTGTTCCGTTCATGGGACAACCCACGTGCTATCGTATACCGCCGTATGAATGATATCCCTGGAGACTGGGGAACAGCTGTTAACGTTCAGACAATGGTATTTGGTAACATGGGTGAGACATCAGGAACAGGTGTTGCATTTACACGTAACCCATCCACAGGTGAGAAGGGTATTTATGGCGAATACCTGATCAATGCCCAGGGTGAAGACGTTGTTGCCGGTGTACGTACACCGCAGCCTATCACAAAACTGGCAGAAGATATGCCGGAATGCTACAAACAGTTCATGAGCCTGGCTATGAAACTGGAAAACCATTACCGCGATATGCAGGATATGGAATTCACCATCCAGGAAGGTAAACTGTACTTCTTACAGACACGTAACGGAAAGAGAACAGCACCTGCTGCTATCCAGATCGCCTGTGACCTGGTAGACGAAGGAATGATCACACCGGAAGAAGCAGTTTGCCGTATTGAAGCAAAATCACTTGATCAGTTACTGCATCCTACTTTCAATGCAGCAGCGCTTAAAGCAGGTGAAGTTATCGGTTCCGCTCTTCCGGCATCTCCGGGAGCAGCAGCCGGTAAAGTTTACTTCACAGCTGATGATGCAAAGAATGCACATGAAGCAGGCGAGAGAGTAATCCTTGTCCGCCTTGAGACATCTCCTGAAGATATCGAAGGTATGCATGCAGCAGAAGGTATCCTGACAGTCCGCGGTGGTATGACATCTCATGCAGCCGTAGTTGCACGTGGTATGGGAACATGCTGTGTATCAGGATGCGGAGAGATCAAGATCAGCGAAGAAGATAAAGTATTCGAACTTGGCGGATATACATTCCACGAGGGAGATTATATCTCACTTGATGGTACAACAGGTAAGATCTACAAAGGTGATATCGCTACAGAAGAAGCAGCTGTAGGCGGAAACTTCGGACGTATCATGCGCTGGGCTGACCAGTTCCGTAAACTGCAGGTTCGTACAAATGCAGACACACCGGCTGATACAGAGAACGCTGTTAAACTTGGAGCAGAAGGTATCGGACTTTGCCGTACAGAGCATATGTTCTTCGATCCTGACCGTATTCCGAAGATCCGTAAAATGATTCTTTCTGATTCAGTAGAAGCCAGGGAAGCAGCATTAAACGAACTGATCCCGTTCCAGAAGGCAGACTTCAAGGCTATGTACAAAGCCCTCAGAGGACGTCCTATGACTGTACGTTATCTGGATCCGCCTCTTCATGAGTTCGTTCCTACAGATCCGGAAGATATCAAAGCTCTGGCTGAAGATATGGGACTTACCTACGAAGAAGTACAGGCTAAATGTGATGACCTTCACGAGTTCAACCCGATGATGGGACATCGTGGATGCCGTCTTGCTGTAACTTATCCGGAAATTGCCAAGATGCAGACAAGAGCTGTCATCGAAGCAGCTATCGAAGTTAAAGATGAGATGGGATACGATATCGTTCCTGAAATCATGATTCCGTTAGTAGGAGAGAAGAAAGAGCTGAAATTCGTTAAAGAAGTAGTTATCGCTACTGCAGAAGATGTAATGAGAGAAAAAGGTGAATATATCAACTACCATGTTGGTACAATGATCGAGATTCCTCGTGCAGCACTGACAGCAGATGAGATTGCTGAAGAAGCAGAATTCTTCTCATTCGGTACAAATGACCTGACACAGATGACATTCGGATTCTCCCGTGATGATGCCGGAAAATTCCTGAATTCTTACTATACTAACAAGATCTACGAATCTGATCCATTCGCAAAACTTGATCAGGATGGTGTTGGACAGTTAGTTAAGATGGCAGCTGAAAAAGGCCGCAAGACAAACCCGAACCTGAAGATGGGTATCTGTGGAGAGCACGGTGGAGATCCTTCATCCGTAGAATTCTGCCACAAGGTAGGATTAAACTACGTATCCTGCTCACCGTTCCGTGTGCCGATCGCAAGACTGGCTGCGGCGCAGGCGGCGTTGAACAATAAGTAAGCATTTTGTTGATTAAAAACTACACTTGATTTTACAGGTAGTGTTTGCTATAATGTAAACAGGCAAAAGAGATTATATCTATATGTAAGCACAAAGCGAAAACCCCAGGAGTACCAGTCCTGGGGTTTTCATTAGGCTAATTGTCGCGGTTATCTCCTATCTAGCCATTTGCAAATGAAGTAGGCAACAACACTTGCTATGATAGAGAGAATAAAAGAGAGTAATTCCATTATGTATACACCCCCTTCCTGTTGCCAGTATAGGGTGCGACAACAAATATAGTATAACATGAATTATGTAGAATGTGCGAGCGAGTTTTTAAAGTAAAAAAAGACGGCCTATTTGACATTTTGTCGGATAGGCCGTCTTTCCCGTCAAAGGCGTGGATCCCGCCGCATCTGGCGGGCCCATTTTCGCAGCGCCCTTTGCCGATTTTCGCGAGGACGTTGGACTTAACAGTGATGGAGCCGCCTGCGTTGGCCGCTGCGGAGTGTTTACTCCTTCGAGTACCTCCAGAGGGTTGTTCTGCTGATCCCCAGTTTCTTGGCCACCGCCGACTGATTTCCTTTCATGCGGACCAGCTCGCGGTTTATAATGTCCCGGTTGATCTCGTACAGCGTGCGGTCTAAGTCGATAGAATCGGCGCCCTTTTCGGCGCCGAAGGCATGCTTCTCCTCGTCCAGCAGGCGGCTGGTGTCGAGACGGCTGATGTAGGAGGTGTCCGTAATGGCGGTGAGCTCGTCCAGGACGCGCTTCAGCTGGATGTAATTGCAGGGCCAGTCGTAGTCCTGAAGGAGCTCCAGGGCGCCGGGCTCAAAACCGAGGATCTGTTTGCCAAGCTCCACGTTTTTGCGCGCCATGTAAAGGCTGGCCAGCATGGGAAACTCGGCTTTGCATTCCCGGAGGGAGGGCAGGCGGATTTTGGAGCAGGAGAACAGGTTGATGAACCGCAGGATCCGCTCCGGCAGCCGGCCATTCCGCTCGGAAACGCAGGTTGCGATAAAACGGTTGCGCTGGTGCAGGTTTTGGTCCAACAGGACAAACTCCAGCTGGCGGTATTTGCTCTCCGGTAGGCGGTCCAGGTTTTTAAAGTAGTAGGTCTGGCTGGTCTCGGTGAACGGCGAGTTGGCGCTGTTGACCAGGAAGGCCCAGCTCTTGTCATTGATCAGCTCACAGTCCACCATGATGAAGGAATTGTTGCAGAGCAGGCTGTGAATATAGAGGTAGCGGGCGATTTGATCCTTTCCGCAGCCCTCCTCGCCGGTTATGATCACGGGCTGGGCGGTGTTCGACAGGGCGTTTATCTTCTCCTCCATCATTCCCAGGGCGCCGGAGGCACCGTAGAAGCTGTTGTAATAGTAGGACTCCGCCTGCTTTTTGTTGGAGAAAAAGAGTCCCTGACGGCCGACTCCCGTGGGCATCTTCCCCTCCTGAACCCGGAACAGCGCATAGCGGTGGTCGCCCAGCTCAATCCAGCTTCCGCTTATCTCGTAAAGGGTGTTTTTGATGGCCTGGACTCTCTGGAAGCCCTCGGGCGGCATCGTCTTTAAGTCCGGCTGCAGTGTCTCCACTGCGTTTCCGCGCTCTCCATTCCAGCTGGAGAAGCACAGCGATCCCTCGGCGTCAAAGAGGAGCAGGGATTCCTTCTCATCCGACAGAATTTTTTCGTACAGCGTTTTCCGCTCACGCATGTACGCATACCCATGGCTCATCTCTACGGCCTGGTCAAAGGCCGTCTCCACGCTCTCGTCCCCGGAGAGGACAAGGATGCTGGAAAGTCCGATTTTCTTCGCGTAATCTTCGCCGACTGTGCCGCAGATCACCATGGAGAAGCCTCGCAGCTTTAGATCTTTTATGGCGTCCTCGGCGTCCTCCTCGTGATAGATGGTCACAATTTCGATATCCTTCTGCAGCAGATCACAGAGAATCCGCGCTTTCTGGGTGATTCCCGGAAAACCCAGCACCGCATACCGGTAGGGATAGTTTTCCGCCAGCTTGATCGCCCGGAGGATGTCGTATGCTGAAAAGTCCACGGAGATCACCGGAATGTGTACAGCCTGCTTGATCAGGCGGGCGGTGGCCCCCCTGGAGACAATCACATCGTAGTTTTCATTTTGATGGAATTTGGCAATGTCGACGCCCTCCTTCATTTTCCCCAGATAGATGTCGACGGACAGATCTCTTCTGCTCCCGGCGATCTTGACCATCGCTGTCCGAAGCGCCTCGTAGGGCGCAATCCCCAATATTTTAGTTGTCTTTTCCATAACCCTTCTCCTGTCTTTAACACTTGAAACAAGTGTAACATATTGCAACAAAAATATCGATAGCTTTTGTAAAATGTTTCAAAAGATAACACATATAAAGTTGATAGAACGTTAAAAATTCGCTAAAATTTCTATGAAAAGTTACATATTAAAATGTTTCTGCATTTTAGAGGAGGGAGTATGAAAACATTTGATTTGGCTTACGGAAGGGGAACGATTCCGCTCACGCTCCCGGAACACCGGATAAGGGCTGTTTTGGAATCCCGTCTTCACACGTATCAACCCGAATTGGGGGAGGAGAAGTTGGTGAGGGCGGCGCTTAAGCGGCCGGAGGGTTCGCCAGGGCTGTGCCAGCTGGCGAGGGGAAAGAAGAAGGTGGTGATCATCGCCAGCGACCACACACGCCCTGTGCCCAGCAGGTACATTATCCCGGCCATGCTGGACGAGATACGAAAAGGCAACCCGGATGCGGATATTACCATTTTGATTGCCACCGGCTGTCACCGGGCGCCCACAGAGGAGGAGCTGGTGCTTAAGTTTGGCGAGGAGATTGTGAGGCGTGAGAAGATCGTGGTTCACAGCTGCGAGGACGCGGGTGATTTCGTCTCGCTGGGCGCGCTTCCCTCGGGCGGAGAGCTGATCTTAAACCGTATGGCGGTGGAGGCGGATCTGCTGTGCGCGGAGGGGTTCATTGAGCCCCATTTCTTCGCCGGATTTTCCGGGGGCCGCAAAAGCGTGCTGCCTGGAGTGGCCGCCAGGAAGACGGTTCTGGCGAACCATTGCTCCGCCTTCATTGACAGCCCCTTCTCGCGGACCGGCATCATCGACGGCAACCCCATTCACCGGGACATGATCTATGCGGCGAAGAAGGCGGGCCTGGCATTTATCGTGAATGTGGTGATTAACCAGAAAAAGGAAATCATTTATGCGGTGGCCGGTGACTGCGACGAAGCCCACAAAAAGGGCGTGCGCTTTCTGAATGATTGGTGCCGGACAGCTGCCGTACCCGCTGATATAGTGATATCCACAAACGGGGGTTATCCACTGGATCAGAATATTTACCAGGCGGTGAAGGGAATGACGGCCGCGGAGGCCACGGTAAATGAAGGGGGAGTCATCATCATGGTGGCAAAGTCGGAGGACGGCCATGGGGGTCAGGCGTTCTACGAGACCTTCCGGGACGAACCGGATGAGAACCGCCTGATGGAGCGCTTTTTGGCCACACCGGTGGACGGCACAATCCCGGACCAGTGGCAGTCGCAGATCTTTGCGAGAGTGCTGAGGCGGGCCAGAATCATTTTCGTGTCGTCGGCTCCGGCTAAGATGGTGAAGGAACTTCACATGATACCGGCGGCCTCGATGGAGGAGGCGCTTGAGAAAGCGGACCGCCTTCTGGGAAAGCCGGATGCAGGGATCACCGTGATAATGGACGGGGTATCCGTCATAGTGACCGCGCCGGAGTGCGCGGGCGGAGAGGTATGAACGTTTACTTAAAGAAAGGGTAGGTATTTCAGATGAAATTGAATCGGAAGTTTTACGCAAAATTTCTCCTTATTTCGATCATCGTTTGCTTGATATCCATTTTTGGCACAGCGTTGATTGACACGAATTTTGGGAGCATCATAACCAAGGATATCAAGATTGTGGACAGCCTGGGGCATGACATCGGCCTCACCATCTATCAGCCGAAAACGGCGACGCCCGAGAACCCGGCGCCCTGCGTGATCACGCTTCACGGCAGCTACAACGGCCGTGAAAGCCAGAACTTTGTCTCCCTGGAGCTGGCAAAAAGAGGATTCGTGGCGATCACCATGGACTGTGACGGGCACGGGGATGCCTCCAACTGGAAGGAAAATCCCATGGACGCGTTCTTCCTGGTGACGGCGAACCCGGGCAGCAGCTTCGAGGACATCACCACCGCCCCCACCTCCGGAATGGCCGACGTGGTGGAGTTCGTATACAACAATCTGGCGATTGTGGATAAGAACCAGATCGGAATTCAGGGACATTCCCTGGGCGGCAAGACGGCGGACGCCTGTTACGCCTACTATAAGATTCAGGAATATCTGGGCAAGCCCAACAAGATCGCGGCCGTGTTCCTGATGGGCAACCAGCAGCTGGCCGTGAACGGAAGCTGGCTCCCGTACTTAAACTACAATCCGGACGATGTGCTGGAGAGCGGGGATGAGGTTCATCTGCCCTACGACGTGCACTACGGCGTGAGCGCGGGCGCATTTGACGAGAACAACTATACGACGGAGGCGGGCGGCCCCTGGACCTTCCCGAAATCCAACAATGCCCGCACTTTTATCAATGAGTTGGATAATTATCAGTTAGCGGATAATGAGAAAGTTGAGGTGGGTAAGATTTACAAGGGGACGGTAAACGGCTCCGAGAAGGAATTCATTCGCGCACTGTATCAGCCGAAGGAAATTCACATGGTGAACCCCTACTCACCGGCGTCCACCAGAAACTCGTTGGACTTCTTCCAGAATGCATTTACAGCGCCGAACCCGATGGCGGCAACCAGCCTGACCGGGCAGTTCTCCATGATCTTCTCCGTGCTGGGCATGATCGGTTTCTTCTGTGCAGTGTTCTCCTCCTGCTGCCTGATGCTGACCAGCAATTACTTTGGCAGCCTGTTAGTTAAGTCGCCGGAGGATGTATACATGCCGATGCCGCCGCAGACGGCCTTCACCAAGTTCCTCTATTGGGGATTCATGGCAGTCGGCGGGTTCATCCCGGTTACATACATGATGAAGCTGGCTATGTGGATCGGCGGGCACAAGGGCGAGACCTTCGCGGCCAGAAGCCTGTTCGGTACCAGAATATGGCCCCAGGGTCTGCTGCTGGAGCAGGCGCTGTGGTCCGCCACTGCGGGACTTTTGACCGTGGGCATCTTCTTCCTCAGATACTTTATGTCCAATGGGCCAAAGCTCATGCCGCCCTCACAGTGGAACATGAAGATCAACAAAAAGGATCTGTGGAAGACGATTCTTTTGGCTGTGTGCTCGGTGGGCGTGGGCTACGCCATTGTGGGCTTCGGGCATTTCTTCTTCGGAAACGAGTTCCGTCTTGGAAACTTCGTGATCCGCTGGCCCGCCAAGGAGCCGTTCCTGATCTCCTTCCGGTTCATGATCCTCTACGGACTGTTCTTCTTCAGCAACGCCTTCACGCAGTGTATCGGGCGTATGGTTAAGGGCAGGAAGGAATGGCTGAACACGCTTCTGATGTGCGTCGTCAACAGCATCGGCCTGTTTTGCCTGTGGATTTACCAGTATTACACCTTCTCACAGGTGGGAAAGGTTCCGTTAAACAGCGCCCGCGTGATGCAGACCTGGAGCCTGTTCATCGTGCAGACCGTGTGCACGGTTATCTCCAGACGGCTGTACCTGAAGACCGGAAAGATCTACCTGGGCGCGCTGATCAATACGATCATGTTCGCAATGATCGCCTGCTGCCATACCATGACGTTGAATGTTACGAACTGGTGGTTTTAGAGGTGAAGGGTGAGACCGCAAGAGGGTAAGATGGAAATTTGTAGATAATTAGATGAGTTAGAATGGACGCCCTGAGGCCGGTGAGGTCTTGGGGTGTTTTTTGATGGGGGTGGTGGAGAAGGTTTTTGTGTATGTATGGATGTGAGGAGGGGGGATTGAGATGAATGAGGGAAAATATTGAATTGATGTGCGGGGTGTGGTATGGTTGAGGGGAGGAGAGGGAATGGTTTAATGGGGGTGGGGATTTGAGGTGGAGAGGGGGGAGTTGCTTCTGGGCGAAGCATAGGGGATGAGTGAAGTGGAGGGAGGTTCGCAGGGGAAAAGAGAGAAGAAGATAGGGAAATAGGATGGGAGGGGGAGAAAAAGGAAGAGAGAATGAAAAAATGTTGGATATTTTGCTTGATTAATGGGGGAAAGAAGAAAAATATAGGGAATGATTGAAGTCACAGCTTTCGTGAGTTGTGTGAGTAGAAATTACACCGGGATCGCAATACACAACGCCCTGAAAGGTCACAGCTTTTGCGAGCTGTGCGAGTAGAAATACAGATAAATGGGAGCTTACCATTGTCCGGTTCTGTCACAGCTTTCGCGAGTTGTGCGAGTAGAAATAAATAGATCTCTTGAAGTTCACCGGTGTCTGGAGTCACAGCTTTTGCGAGCTGTGCGAGTAGAAATGAAATCAACTGCCGGGGGAGTTCAGGATGCCTTTGTCACAGCTCTGGCGAGCTATGCCAATAGAAATCCTATTCCCATAATCCCCAAGCGCCTAACAACTCATATCAAGCAGTACTCGCAGTCTCAGACCGTCGCCTGGGACTCTTTTTATGCAATAAAAACAGCCGGGACAACTGCATGCGGGGGGATTGAAATGTTGACTTTTCCTCCCCGCAAGGTTACAATACAAAAAAGTGACAAATTTGCATTTTACATAAGGAAAGGGATTTTTGATGGAACGCCATATTGATCTTCGGGAAATTTCGGACGGCAGGCTGTACGGCCTGAATGACATGGTGCGGGCGGACTGCGGCGGCTGTGAGGGCTGCTTTACCTGCTGCACGGGGATGGGGAGTTCCATTGTGTTGGACCCGTTAGACATTTATCGCCTGACATCCGGGCTGTCCTGCAGCTTTCAGGAGCTGCTGGCGCGGTATCTGGAGCTGAATGTGGTGGACGGGGTCATCCTGCCGAACTTAAAGATGGGCGGGGAGGGGGAGCGCTGCGCCTTTTTAAACGGGGAGGGACGCTGCTCGATTCATGGATTCCGGCCGGGATTCTGCCGCATTTTCCCGCTGGGCCGCCTGTATGAGGACGGATCATTCCACTATTTTTTGCAGGTTCATGAGTGCCCCAGGGAGAGCCGGGCCAAGGTGAAGGTGCGCAAGTGGATTGACACGCCGGATTTGAAGCAGTATGAGCCGTTTATCGCGGACTGGCACTATTTCCTCAAGGAGATCCAGGACTGGGTGCGGACGCCTGAGGGGGCCAGCGCGGCCAGGGATATGAATCTGTATATCCTGAATGAATTTTTTGTGAAGCCATATGACGGTCAGACGGATTTTTACCCGCAGTTTCGCGGGCGGCTAGAGGAGGCGAGACGGCAGACGGCTGCGATTATGCAGGCCTGAGGCTGGGCTGCCGCCGGAAAGGCAGGAGAATGATAAGACGATTATTTGAGAAGGCTGTGGTGCTTGCGGTGGCCGTGACTGCGGTAGTGCTTGCCGTGCCTGGTTGCTCCAGGCGGGCGGACCGGCCGGATCCGAACGCACCGACCGTGATCACGCTCTGGCACGCCTACAACGCGTTCGCGAAGGCCGAGTTTGACCGGTGCGTGGACCGGTTCAACGACACGGTGGGGAAGGAAAAGGGAATCATTGTGGATGCCTACGGCTTTGGGAGCAGCGCGGAGTTAGACGAGGCGCTGTACGATTCCGCCAACGAGATCATCGGCGCGGAGCCGCTGCCGAATCTGTTTACCGCCTACCCGGACAGTGCCAGGCGCCTGGACGAGATTGTGCCGCTGGTGGACCTGGAGAATTATTTTGATGAGGAGGAGCTGGAAAAGTACCGCCCGGAATTTTTGGCCGAGGGCATGTGGGAGGAGGGCGGTTCCCCGCGGATGCTGCCCATCGCAAAGTCCACGGAGCTGTTGTTCTTAAACGCCACGGAGTTTGAACGTTTTTCCCGGGAGACCGGCGTGGATCCGGCGAAGCTTGGCACCTGGGAGGGCCTCGCAGAGACGGCAAAGTGCTACTGGGAATGGTCCGGGGGCATGCCGTTTTTGGGTATGAACGGGTACAATGATTTCGCGCTTCTGTCTGCGGTGCAGCTGGGATGTGAGCCGTTCCGGAACGAGAGCGGAAAGGTGGTATTCGACTACCCGAGGGATGTGGCGAAGCAGGTGTGGGACCTGTACTATGTGCCGCATCTCATGGGTTGGTACAGCAGCGAGACCTACAACCAGGACGGCGTCAAGAGCGGAAAGCTGGTGGCGTACATCGGCTCGTCCGCGGGTGCCGGGTATTTCCCGGAGGAGGTGATCGTGAACGAGGGGAAGCGCTATCCCGTCGAGTGCCGCGTGCTCTCTTACCCCACCTTTGAGGGAAAGAGGGAGTACATGACCCAGCGGGGTGCGAATCTCTGCGCGTTCTCCTCGGACCCGGTGCATGAGTACGCATCCGCAGAGTTTATGAAGTGGTTTACCGAGCCGGATCAGAACGTGGCGTTCGCGGCGTCCACGGGGTATCTGCCGGTGGAGAAGGCGGCGCTGTTCTCGCTTCCGGAGATTCTGGCTCATGTCAGCCAGGACGACAACAGTGTGGCGGTAGAGAAGAGTGTGACTGCTGCGCTGGGGGCCATGGAGAATCGGGAATTCTATGTGAAGCGCTGTTTTAAGGGCGCCTATGAGGCTGACCGGATATTCGGCGAGTCGCTGGGCGATAAGGTGAACACAGATTTGGAGGAGTTAGCGGTGCGGGTCCATGCGGGCTTTGACCGGGATGCGCTCGTGTCGGAATATGTGGGCGAGGAGAATTTTGAGAGCTGGTACCAGGGGCTCTCGGCACAGATGGATCAGATTTTGAATGGAGAAAAGGATGAAGAGTAAGTCCATCGCGCGCAAGATGGCGCTGGCATTTATTGTTTCGGTGGTGCTCCAGAGCATGGTCATGTGGGCCGTGCTCGCCGCCGGTGGAGTAGTCCGCCATTCAAAGGCAAACGCGTGTGAGATTTTTTCCGAGAAGGTGAGCAGCCGGTCGGACAATCTGGAGAATGAGATGAACGCGGTGTGGACGAATTTTGGGCTCTACACCAATCAGATTCAAAAGTATTTTTCCAGCGGTGAGGCGGAGGGGAAGGCCGGGGTGGACCAGATCCTGGAGGAGGTCGCGCCGGTGGTGCTAAACGCCATGAACTACACCAAGACAACCGGTGCATTTCTTGTCCTCGATGAGGTGAAGCCGGGCACGGATGAGCATGCTGCGGTCTACATACAGAACGCCAACCCGGACCGGACGGATGAAAAGAACGCCAGCACCTATCTGCTGTATGGCCCGTGGAATGTGGCGGAGCGATTGAATATCGTTACGGACGCCAACTGGAGCTACCGCATGGATTTGAGCGCGATCCCGAAGGATTTCTACCAGAAGCCCTTTGAGAACAGAGATCTCACGGACCAGGAAGCTTTGTTGGGCTACTGGAGCCGGCCGTTTAAGCCCACGCCGAACAGCGAGGAGGTGATCGCCTACTCGGTTCCGCTGTCGGACAAAAAGGGAAATCCCATCGGCGTGTTCGGGGTGGAGATCTCGGTCAATTATCTCTACAAGCGTCTTCCAGCCTCGGAGCTCAAGGCGCCGGATTCCTACGGATACATCATTGCAACCCGGGATGAGCCGGGCGCGCCCCTTAGGGCCTCTGTGATCCATGGGGCGGTTCAGAAGCGGGTGTTTAAGGAAGGACAGGAGTTGGACCTGCGGCCTGTAAACGAGGATTACGCCGTTTACAGCGTGGGCGGGAAGGCAGGCGGACCCGAGATATGCGCCAGTCTGCACAGGATGGGGATGTACTACAATAATACGCCGTTCTCAGGGGAGGAGTGGTTTCTGGTCGGCCTGTTAGAGCGCAGCGCGCTGTTTGCGTATCCCCAGAAAATCGAGGCGATTATAGCCACCTCCTTCTGCATCTCGCTGCTTTTGGGAGTTCTTCTGGCGCTGACGATCAGCCGCTGGTTTACCAAATATTCGAGGCTCATGGAGCTGTCGGAGGTTCCGGTGGGCGTGTTCGAGATAAATGGTCACCGGGACCGGGTGCTCATGACCATGCAGGTGCCGCAGCTCTTGGGGCTCAGCCGCTCCCAGGAGCGGAAGTTCGCGGGGGATAAGGCGGCGTTCTGCGAGTTCCTTCGCATGCTCGGCAGACAGTCCTCGGAGGAGGATGGAACGGTCAGGCTGTTCGCAGGGGGGCGGGACACGTGGATCCGCTTAAGCTGCAAGGAGCGGGACGGGACGTTCATCGGCGTGATCGAGGACGTGACAGGCGAGCACATGGCCAAGCGCAGGCTTGAGCAGGAGCGGGATTATGACGGCCTCACCGGTGTAAAAAACCGCATGGCATTTGAGCGGGAATCCGAGAAATACGATGAAAATCTGGATAAGGAGGCGCCCCTGTGCGCGGTTATGTGCGATTTGAACGGATTAAAACAGGCCAACGACCGGTTCGGCCACAATGTGGGGGACGAATACATCCGTTTTTGTGCGGACGCCATCTGCAGGGCGTTCCCGATGGGGACGGTCTACCGAATCGGCGGCGATGAGTTTGTGGTGATCACGGAGCGCAGCGGCCCTGAGGAGGTCGAGATGGGCGTGCAGACCCTGCGGGAGGAGATGAAGCGCTATGACGCAAAGCAGGCCTTCCGGGCGGGGATTGCCGCAGGTTATGCGTTTTACGATGCAGGGCTGGACCGGAACCTGGGGGATGTGCTGAGCCGGGCGGATCAAAGGATGTACGTAGATAAGGCGCGGTGGAAGGGTTAGATGTGTGAAGAGGAAGGGTGGTATGCGGGAAAAATTGCGGGGCGGTTTGCAGGGCGGTTTTTAGGTCGGCCTGCAGGATGAATCAAGATGATTCGCGCCGGGAAACAGGAATGGAAGGCTTGTTTCCCGGCGCCCTTTTTGGTTTTATGGCGAGAATGCAGTGACATTTGTCATTGCAGGTTGTTACGCATGACATCTGTCCGGGAAGGTGTGGGGACGGTATAATGGGGATAGACAGATGACAGAGGGCGGGCTGCGGGTGACACTGCGCGGATCGCCGCGGGACATGTCCGCAGAATAGGGGGATGGCTATGATGGCACTATGGCTGATTGGGATTTATTTGTTGCTTCCGCTCGCAGAGGGGGCAGTGATTATTGTGCTTGCGATGGTGGTCGGGCAGAGAGGACGGACGATCAAGGCGCTGCAGGGAAAGCTTGAGTGGTACCAGAAGCGGGGAGCGGAGCCCGCTTCCGAGCCTGTTTTCGCTCAATTTCCGAACCAACCGGCTGTGAGCGCGGCAGATTCAGCCCTGGAAGGTAAGCATGCGCCCATGGCGGACCGTCCCAAGCTTCAGCCCGCATTCCCCTCCAAACCGCGCTTTGCGGCTGCGGGAGACATGAACACAAATTCGGTGTGGCAGGGAACGGCGGCGCTGGTGATCGGGGTGGTGTTTGTCATCCTTGCGGGAATTATTTTCGCTACCACCGCCTGGCGCGTGCTGCCGGATATCGGGAAGGCGCTGGTGGTGACGGCGTTTTCCGGGATCTTTTTCGGGGCCAGCGCGGTGGCGGAGCGCAGGCTGCAGATCCGGCGCACGGCAAAGGCGTTTTACATTCTCGGCAGCATGTTCCTGTCCGTGGCGGTTCTGGCGGTGGGATTCTTTGAGCTACTGGGACCGGAGCTGTCCCTTTTTGGAAGAAACTGGTGCCTGGTTCTTCTGATCGGCGCTGTGATGACCCAGGGGGCCCTTGTGGCGGGGCTCAAGAAATACGCGGACAAGGTTTACACGGGGTGCACCCTCGCCGGTTTTACGGTGACCGCGGCGTTGGCCGTGGGATCCCTCCATCCCGGCGCGGGCGGCTTCGCGCTTGGCATGGCGGTTTACGGCCTTCTCGTGCTCGCGGCGACGGAGACGCTGCGGCGAAACACAGAGAGCCGGATCCCACAATCCATAGCGCGGCTTTTGCCGGAATTTGCGGCGATTAACCTGTGGGGGATCAGCGCGCTGGTCCTGGTGGTCTTTGGGAGGGGGCCGGTGACCGGGACGGCGGCGTTTTTGATGGCGGGGATTCACCTGTATTTTGGCATGAACCGCAGCCGGGAGAGCGGAAACGAGCCAGCCAGCGGATTTGCCGGGAACAAGACACCGGCGGCGAGCACCGCGGCCTTTGCAGCGCTTTTGCTGGCAGGCCTCTGGCGGGCGGTGGCTCCGGCGAGCGCGGCGGCTTGCCTTTACATTCTCGCGGCCGTTCTGGTGCTTCTGGCGGTGTTAAAGAGTCTGCCGTTTTTCGCGGTGCTTAACGGGTATCTGCGGGCCGCAGAACTGGCGATGGCAGGCCTCCTGGCCGGGGGAGTCATGCTGGAGGCCGTCTGGGAGTATGGGCTGACGCTCCACGGGATGGTCTGCATGGCGCTTCTGCTGCTTGACATCACGCTGGAGGCGTTTCGGCACAAAAACATGCTGATTTCCTGCATTCACAGTCTGATGACGGCGGCGTTTGCGTGCTATTTCGTGTTCTATCTGGTGCACGGAAATGTCCGGCAGCTCTTTGCGGCGGCGCTGGTGTTCTCTGTACTGTTCCTCGTTGAGGAGCGTATCGGCTGGCCCCTCGCCCACCGGGCGGGAGATCTCCTGTTTACGGCGCTCGCCGGCTTTTTCACGGCGCTGCTTTTATGGAGCGCGCTTCTGGTTTACGGGAGCGCTGAGCCGCTGGTCCTGGCGGTGGCCGCAATTCTTGCCTTCACCGCGGTGGTAGCCCGGTGGAGCAGGAGCGTGAGACAGGTCCGCTGTGGAATCCCACTTGTGCTGGCGGCGCTTCCGCTTTTGGCGGCTTCCCTGGCGAAACTCTACGGCTATGCGGCGGTCGATGGGCAGCTGCTTCTTATGGTTTTGCTGGCAATGCTCATGATCTGGGATCTCCGGAAAAAGGATCGCATGCAGGCGGGAATCCTGGCACTCGCATGCGTGGCGGGGCTCGGGTACTTTTTCTACAACCAGTGGCGCGGCTTCGGAAGTCTCCCCTTCTATCTGGCGGCGGCCATTTACCTGGCGATTAAATGCCGGGAGCAGGAGAGTGAGAAACGGATATTATCCGAATACGGGGTATGCGTGCTGATCCTGCTGGAGACCTACGCGGCGTGCAGTTATTGGATGGACATGCAGGTGAGCATCCATCTGGCGGTGTTGGCGGTTCTCGGGGCAGAGTATGCGGTGTGGAGACTGCGCAGAAAAGACATGCGCATGGAGCGGTTTTTCCAGGTGGCGTTCATGCTTGCCCTTCTGGCCGTGACAGGAGCGTTCTACGGCGGTCTTTGGCAGGCAGCTCCGGTGTTTGATTATCTTCCGGCGGTGCTGGCGGCGTTCGCTGTGGTGTACCTACTGACCTACCGCACCGGAAATCTGAACCTGCACTTCTTTACCGCGGCGGCTGCGCTGTACATGCCGGTCGCGCTGTTGGAACCCGGAGCATGCGGGCTTTCGGAGGCACAGATATATGGGGGAACCCTGCTGGGGCTGTCCGTGTACTGCGGCGGCTGCCGTTTGGTCTGGCCGGTGGCAGGGTGCGCCGGGGAGAGCTCCCCCTCGAAGAGTTTTACCGCGGAACACGCCGACTGGTTTGCGATTCTCGCCGGACTGCTCCTGGTTATCCTGGGAATCACGGCGCCGGGGCGCGGGTGGAGATTTGCCTGCATACTGCTGGAGGCGGTCTGGGCCGTGCAGTTTGCCGCAATCCCGCGGGGACGGAGAACCGCGTTTACGGTGGCACTTGCCCTTGCTGTGGCGGCATTCTGGGCTCAGCCTTTCATCACATGGCCGGGAATCGTGCGGCTGGAGATCAATCTGATCCCCGCTGTCGGGTGTATCTGGGTGATTGGAAAAATATGGAACTCCAAGCCGGCGGTTGTCCCTGTGCAGACGGCGCTCTACACGCTGTGTCTGTTTGCGCTGGCCGGTGACGCGGTGGCGCATGGAAAGCTTGCGGACGCACTGATCCTGGAAGGGATCTGCCTGGCGGTGTTCCTGCCGGCCTGCGTGAAGCGATGCCGCAGGTGGATATGGATTTCCGGCGGGACCGCACTGGCGGTGGCATTGTATGTGACCAGGGGATTCTGGCTCAGCATTTCCTGGTGGGTGTACCTGCTGGCGGCGGGGATCGGGCTGATTCTGTTCGCCGCGCGGGGAGAAATGAAAAAGCACTGAGTATTTGCTTTGACAGGTCTGCGGGCTTATCGTATAATCAGGTTACGGGCGGGGACATGTGCCCCGTCCGACGGGAAACGGGGAATCACTATGTTTGATATTCTGCTGGGAATTACTTATGTGGCGGCGGTGGCGATGTCGCTCTACACGGCGGTCTGGCTGTTCTTAAAGGCGGACCGGAACCGGATCACCGGGGCGTTCATCGCCTGCCAGCTCCTGATCGTGGTCTGGTGCATCCCACAGCTGTTTTTGGGCATCGTCCGCACACAGACGGGACTGTATCTGGCCTATGCGGTCTCCTATGTGGGGATCTGCCTGATCGGCCCGGCCTGGCTCACCTTCGCGCTTCTCTACGGGCAGCGGCGGATTCCGCGCTGGGGCGCAGCGCTTCTGTGGGCCCTGCCCCTGTTCCACTACGCGATGCTCCTGACCAACGGGGCGCACCACCTGTTTTACGCGCGGTTTGCGGTGAGGGACGTGGTATACGGGCCGGTGTTTTACCTGCACGTGGTGTTCACCTACGCCTGCGTGGTGGCCGGGATGGCGGCGGTGGCGAGGAATTTTCGCAGGCGGAAGGTGCGGGCCCTCCACATCGGGCTCATCCTGGTGTCCGTGGCGGTCCCGCTGCTGTTCAATCTGCTCCACATTTCCGGGGCGGTGCGGACCGGCTTTGACTTAACGCCGCCGGCGTTTTCCGTGTCCTGCCTGCTCATGCTGCTGGCGGTGTACCGCTATGATTTCCTGAATGTCAATCCCATGGCGTTCCGGCAGATCCTGGCGGAGCTCCCGGAGGCGGTGCTGGTCTACAATGAGCGCGGGCGGATCACCTACGCCAACGCCGCGGCCGGCGCATGGTTCGGGGTGGAGACCGGGGACGAGCTTAAAAAGTTTGAGGACGCGGTGGGGCGGTTGGAGGAGACATTGCAGGCGGAATGGAGCGGGCAGGCGCATTCCTCCTCCAAAATATCGCCCATATCGCCTCAATCCCCCTTCACTGCAAAAAACTACAACACCGTCGTCCGGAGTGCGGGCCATTTTCTGGAGATTCGCAGCCAGACGCATCTCGACCAGAAGGGGCAGTTTCTGGCGGGGACGGTGCTGGCCGCGGATGTGAGCCGCCACTATGAGCTGCGTGAGCGTGAGCGTGAGCTGGCGGAGGCGGACCGCAGTCTGGCTGTGGAGCGGGAGAGAAACCGGATCGCCCAGGAGGTGCACGACACCACGGGGCACACATTGACCATGATCAACTCGCTGTTAAAGCTGGCCCGGATCGGGCAGAAGGCAGGGGATGACGGGGAGGTGGCGGGCTGCCTGGCCCAGGCGGAGGAGCTGGCGGCAGGGGGAATCCGGGAGCTGCGCTGTTCCATCAACAACTTAAAGGCTATGGGGAATGAAAAGCTGGTGAGCCGCGCGGTCCGTGAGCTGGCGGAGACGGTCCGGGAGTTCGAGGTGGAGGTCACGGTGCAGGGCGCGGACGGCTCGCGCTACAGCCATCTGACGCCGGTGGTCCAGAGGTGCTTCAAGGAGGCGCTGACCAACTGCCTGAAGTATGCGGGGGCCACGCACATGGACGCGATTTTAAAATTTTCCGGGGACAGCCTGTCGTTCTACGTGTTCGACAACGGGCGCGGCTGCGGGGAGATAAAGCGGGGAAACGGGTTAGAGGGAATTTACCGCAGAGTGGAGGAGGCGGGCGGACAGGTCCGGGTGGCCTCTGAGGAGGGCGCGGGATTTCAGATGACGATCCGGCTTCCGGTGGAATCGGAGGGGGATTCTCAATGATTAAAGTGTTGATTGCGGACGATATACAGATCCTGCGCAGGGGGCTGAAGGCGATCCTGGAGCAGGACCCGGATATCCGGGTGACGGGCCTGGCCGGCGACGGCCGAGAGGCCTTTTTGCTGTGTCAGGAGGAAAAGCCGGACGTGGTGCTGATGGATATGCGGATGCCGAAGTTCGACGGCGCTTACGGAATCCGCTGCATCAAGGAGGAGATGCCCGAGGTGAAGATTCTCGTGCTAACCACCTTTGACGACCGGGAGACCGTGGAGGAGGCCGTCGCCAGCGGGGCGGACGGCTACCTGTTAAAGGAGATGGAGGACGCTGCGGTGATCCGCTCCGTGAAGGCGGTCTGCATGGGGGTCAAGATATTCGGGGACAGCGTGTTCCGGTCCATGCGGGAGTCTGCGGCCGCGGGCGCCCTGAGCCCGGAGGGAGAAGGGCAGGGCGGCGGAGGCGCGGGCAGCCGGGGCCCGGGCGACATAGCCCTGGCCTCCCCTCCGCCAAACATCCCCGGGCTCACGGACCGGGAGCGGGATATTCTGCGCCTTCTGGCGCAGGGCATGGACAACCGGGAGATCGCCCGCGCGCTCTATCTGGCTGAGGGCACGGTGCGGAACAATGTGTCCAGGCTGCTGGAGAAGCTGGAGCTCAAGGACCGGACCCAGCTGGCCGTGTTTGCAGTAAAAAATAATTTAGATTAAAGGAAATAAGAGAGATGAATTGGATTGAAAAGCACCCGATGGTAATGATTGTGGTGGGGATTATCGGAATTTCCCTGTCCGCGATATTTGTAAAGTATTCCCAGGCACCCTCCGTGGTGACGGCAGCCTACCGGCTTTTGTGGACAGTGGTCTTAATGACGCCGGTGGCGCTCGGCAAGCGGCAGTTCCGGCAGGAGCTGGCGGCGGCCGACCGGAAGACCGTGGCGCTCTGCGCGGTCAGCGGAATTTTTCTGGCGCTGCACTTTACCACATGGTTTGAGTCGCTAAACAAGACCTCCGTGGCCAGCTCCACGGCCATCGTCTGCACGGAGGTGATCTGGGTTGCCATCGGGTTCTCGCTGGTTCTGGGCGGGCGCGTCTCAAAGCCCGCGGCCGGGAGCATCGCGGTGACGGTGGCGGGAAGCCTTCTCATCGCCCTGTCGGACTACTCGGCGGGCGGAAACCATCTCTACGGGGATGTGCTGGCGCTGGGGGCGGCCATGTTCTCGGCGGTCTACACCCTGATCGGGCGCCAGGTGAGAAAGAATATGTCCACCACCGCGTACACCTACATCGTCTACGTGTTCTGCGCCGGGGCCCTGTGTCTGGCTGCGGCGGTCGGCGGGCAGCCGCTGACCGGGTACGGCGCACAGTCCGTGTTTGTGGGCTTCCTGCTGGCGGTGTTCTGCACGATCCTGGGACACAGCGTGTTCAGCTGGTGCTTAAAATTCCTCTCACCGTCCTTCGTCTCCGCCTCCAAGCTCTGCGAGCCGGCGGCCGCGGCTGCGATGGCGGTGGTGCTGTTCGGGGAGATCCCGGCCGCGCTTCAGATCTTCGGCGGCCTGGTGACCATCGGCGGCGTGTACCTGTACTCGCGGGTGGAATCCGCGGAGAGCGGGCAGAAGCAGGTGAAGACGGACGCCGCGCAGGCGTAAAAATTGGCCGCTCGAGAGGGTTCGAGGGGGTTCGGATAAAAAACACTTGAAATCTTGTCACACCCGAGTATAATAAGTCTTGTAAATAAAAAACGGGGAGCTCACAGTAGTGGGCTGAGAGGGAGCTGAGACTGCTCCGACCCATGACCTGATTTGGATAATGCCAACGTAGGGATCATAGCCGGTTTGTACATTTTGACTGCGATGCTGCCTCTATTGGCGCATCGCAGTTTTTTTGATGCGTCGGGCCGCCGGTGGAGCTTGCGGGCCATCGCTGTGTGAAACCTCGGTTCCCCTTGGCTGGACACGAGAAGAGGAGGAAGGAAATGTTTAAAGATTGCCTGGAGCATGTGAGAGGCGCCGTGCCGCTGATCCACAATATCACCAACTATGTGACGGTGAACGACGTGGCGAACGTCCTGCTGGCCTGCGGCGGAAGCCCCATCATGGCGGACGACGAGGGAGAGGTGGAGGAGATCACCGCCATCTGCGGCGGATTGACCATCAACATCGGGACCCTCAACAGCCGGACGATCCCGTCCATGGAGAAGGCCGGGAAAATGGCGAACCGCCTGGGACACCCGGTGGTGCTGGACCCGGTGGGCGCGGGGGCCAGCGCGCTGCGGACAAAGACCGCGCTGGAGCTGCTTAAGACAGTGAAATTTGCCGTCATCCGGGGAAATATCTCGGAGATCAAGACTCTGGCAGCGGGCAGCGGGAACACCCGGGGCGTGGATGCGGATGTGGCGGACGCGGTGACGGAGGAGAACCTGGACGAGGCGGTGGCCTTCGTGAAGGGGTTCGCCGCACGGACCGGCGCGATCGTCGCGGTGACCGGGGCCATCGATCTGGTGGCGGACCGGGAGCGCTGCTATGTGATCCGCAACGGGCGGCCGGAGATGGGAAAGATCACCGGAACCGGCTGCCAGCTGTCCGCTGTGATGGCCGCCTACGTGACGGCAAACCCGGACAACCGGCTGGAGGCCGCTGCCGCTGCGGTGTGCCTGATGGGCCTGGCCGGGGAGACCGCCTTCTCCCGCATGGAGCCGGGGGACGGAAATTCTACCTACCGCAACCGCATCATCGACTGTATCTGCAACATGGACGGGGATGCTCTGGAGAGAGGAGCAAAGTATGAAGTGCGATGAGAGAGATCTGCTGTTGTACGCGGTGACGGACCGCAGCTGGCTGAACGGGAGAACGCTGAGGGAGCAGGTGGAGGAGGCCCTAAAGGGCGGAGCCACCTTCATGCAGCTGCGCGAGAAGGAGCTGGACCAGGACGCGTTTCTTGAGGAGGCGCGCCAGCTGAAAGCCCTGTGCGCCGCTTACCATGTCCCGTTTGTGATCAACGACAGCGTGGAGATCGCGGCTGCCATTGACGCGGACGGCGTGCATGTGGGCCAGAGCGATATGGAGGCCGGGGATGTGCGGGCCAAGCTGGGGCCGGACAAGATCATCGGCGTGTCGGCCCAGACGGTGGAGCAGGCGCTGGCGGCCGAGGCCAGAGGGGCGGACTACCTGGGCGTGGGCGCGGTATTCCACACGGGCACCAAGGCGGACGCCACGGACGTGTCCTACGAGACGTTAAAGGAGATCTGCCGGGCGGTGAAGATCCCGGTGATCGCCATCGGCGGCATCACCCGGGACAACGTGGGGGAGCTTGCGGGAAGCGGAATCTGTGGAGTTGCCGTGGTCAGCGCCATCTTTGCCCAGCCGGATATCGAGCGGGCCACGAGGGAGCTTGGGGCCGCCGTCCGGCGGATGGTCGGATGATTGCGGGGGCCATTTTCGACGTGGACGGCACGCTGTTAGACTCCATGCCCATCTGGGATGAGGCGGGAGCGCTGTACATACGCGGGCTGGGAAAGGAGCCGGAGCCCGGTTTGGGCGCGCTGCTCTATCCCATGTCCATGTCCGAGGGGGCGGACTACTTAAAATCACGCTACCGGCTGCGACAGTCCCGGGAGGAGATAATCCGTGGGGTCACGGACGTGATCCGGGATTTTTACCTGTACCGGGCGCAGTTTAAACCGGGGGTGGAATCATTTCTTTTTGAGCTTGTGAGCCGCCGGATCCCCATGGTCGTCGCCACCTCCGGGGACCAAAACCTGGTGGAGGGGGCGCTCTGCCGCCTGGGGGTCAGGGAGTGCTTTGCCGGCATCTTCACCTGCGCCCAGGCGGGTGCGGGAAAGTCGCAGCCGGATGTGTACCGGATGGCCGCGCAGGCGCTGGGGGCCGGATCTGCGGCGGATATTTGGGTGTTCGAGGACGCCTGCTTTGCCGCCCGCACGGCCAAGGCCACCGGATTTAAGGTGGCGGTTGTGCAGGACGCCTCCGCGGCGGCGGACCGGGGGGAGCTTTTAGCCCTGGCGGATATCTATATGGAGGATTTCACGGATTTCAACGGCTTTTATCAAATGGCCTTGAAATAGATACAGTCAAACAGGGGCAAATCTGCCCCGGCGGCGGATTGGGGGCACCACTAGCGTCGCCTAACAAAATTAATGCGAAGGGAGACATAAGTATGTACACAGCATTAACAATCGCTGGAAGCGATTCCAGCGGAGGCGCCGGCATCCAGGCAGATATCAAGACCATGACCGCTCACGGGGTATATGCCATGAGCGCGATCACGGCACTGACTGCGCAGAATACGACCGGCGTAACAGGAATTATGGAGGTGACTCCAGAATTTTTAAAGGAACAGTTGGATGATATTTTCACGGATATCTTCCCGGATGCAGTAAAACTTGGAATGGTTTCTTCCAGCGGCCTGATCCGCGTGATCGCGGACCGGCTCGTGCACTACAGGGTAAGGAATATCGTGGTGGACCCGGTGATGGTGGCCACCAGCGGCGCGCGGCTGATCAGCGAGGAGGCGGTGAGCACCCTTAAGGAGTGTCTGCTGCCCATCGCGTCGGTGCTCACGCCCAACATCCCGGAGACGGAGGTCCTCTCGGGCATGGCGGTGAACAGCCAGGAGGATATGGAGCGGGCGGCGCGCATGATCGGCGACACATACGGCTGCGCCGTGCTTGTGAAGGGCGGACATCAGCGAAATGACGCCAACGACCTGCTCTACGACGGGAAAGGCTGCCGGTGGTTTTACGGGAAGCGAATCGACAACCCAAATACCCACGGCACCGGCTGCACGCTCTCCAGCGCCATCGCCTCCAACCTGGCGAAGGGCTGCGATATGGAGACGGCGGTGGAGCGGGCCAAGATCTACCTGTCCGGGGCATTGGCGGCCATGCTGGACCTCGGCAAGGGCAGCGGGCCCATGAACCACGCCTTCGCCATCCGCGGCGAGTATTTGGGAGGGCTGGACAATGAGTAAAAAGGGCAGCGGGACCACCGTATTTGGCAACAGTTTAATCTGGTTCGGCGCCGGGGTCTCCATCGCGGAGATCCTGACCGGAACCTACTTAGCGCCCCTGGGAATGGCAAAGGGCATGGCAGCGATTCTCCTGGGCCATGTGATCGGCTGCGGTCTGCTGTTTTTGGCCGGGCTGATCGGCGGCTATGCCCGGCGCAGCGCTATGGAGACGGTGAAGATGAGCTTCGGCGAGCGCGGAAGCCTGCTGTTCTCCACGCTCAACGTGCTGCAGCTCCTGGGGTGGACGGCCATCATGATCTACGACGGGGCGCTGGCCGCGGGCGGCATCGCAAACCCCGGCCACTGGGTGTGGTGCCTGGTGATCGGAGGGCTGATCCTGGTTTGGATCGCCATCGGAATCCGCAACCTGGGCAAGATCAACACCGTGGCCATGGCCGCGCTGTTCGTGCTGACGCTGATTTTGAGCGCGGTGATCTTTAAGGGTGGAATCCCCGCTGTAGCGGAAGCTGCGCCCGGGGAGGCGATGAGCTTTGGGGCCGCGGTGGAGCTGTCTGTGGCGATGCCCCTGTCCTGGCTGCCCTTAATCAGCGACTATACCCGGGAGGCTGAGCGGCCCTTCGCGGCCACGGCGGCCAGCGCAGGGGTTTACGGCGTGGTCAGCTGCTTCATGTACGCCATCGGCATGGGCGCCGCCATCTGCACCGGCGGCTCCGACATCGCCCAGATCATGGTGAAGGCCGGCCTGGGGACGGCGGGACTTTTGATCATCATCCTGTCCACCGTGACCACCACCTTCCTGGACGCCTTCTCTGCCGGGGTCTCCAGCGTGTCCATCTCCGCGAAGATCAAGGAGAAGTGGGCGGCTGTGCTGGTGACGGTGATCGGCACGGTGGGGGCGATCGTGTACCCCATGGACAATATCACGGACTTTCTGTATCTGATCGGCTCCGTGTTCGCGCCCATGATCGCGATCCAGATCGCGGACTTCTTCCTGCTGAAACGGGATCACAGCGGCCGGAGCATGAACACCGCCAACATGGTGATCTGGCTTCTGGGCTTTCTGGCCTACCGCGGCCTGATGCAAATGGACACGCCGGTGGGAAGCACGCTGCCGGACATGGCGGTCACCGTGGCGCTGTGCCTGGGCTGCCATGCACTGGCAGGGCGGAAGAGAGCAGTGGAGGTGGAGGCTTAGGTGTAGGTTTCATTATTGGGAGGAAGAGAGGGGACGGGGGGGAGACTTTGCCGGGGGCCAGACTTTGCTGGGTCCTCAGACTTTGCCGAGGGCCAGACTTTGCTGGGGCCTCAGACTTTGCCGGGGGCCCCAGACTTTGCTGGGGTTCCGAACTTTGCGGAGTCCCACACTTTGCCGGGGCCCCAGACTTTGCCGAGGCTCCAGACTTTGCGGAGTCCTAGACTTTACCAGGGTTCCAGACTTTGCCGGGGCTCCAGACCTTTGCTGGGGCTCCAGATTTTGCTGGGTCCTCAGACTTTTCCCGAGTCCCCACAAAAAAGCGGGGCGGGTTCGGAGTAC
>USJW01000071.1 GCA_900555045.1 uncultured Clostridium sp.
GGTATACTGTTTAAGATAGGCGTATTCCGAGCGTTTATTTTTGGAGGAAGACTATGAAAGATAAAGGAAGGGTACGGGGGAGATTCCGCCTGTACTTACAGTGGCCGCTATTTTTGTCGGCGCTATTGATAATATTAAGTCTGGTAGTCGGCCTGGTTTCCGTGAAGGCAGGGATCATTGTGTCCGCGTTCACGGTTGTCTATGTCGGGATTGCGCTGTGGCTCTATTTTTCCAGAAAAAAGGGCATCCTGGGCGGGCTGGTGGAATATTCCGCCGCCTACAATCAGAAGCAGCTGCAGGTGATGGAGGAGATGTTAGTCCCCTACGCGGTTGTGGACGAGAGTGGACGGATTCTCTGGAAAAATCAGGAGTTTACGCGGCTTCTTGGGGATGACAAGGCGGCGCAGAAGAATCTGCTCTCCATGTTTCCCGAGGTCAAGCGCGAACAGCTGGCCACAGACGGCGAAGTGGTGACGCTTCACAGCGCCTACGGCGGGAGAAATTACCGCATCGACCTGCGCCAGGTCACGATCGACAGCGAGAGGGCTGGCGCCATGTTTGAGGGCTTTGACGACTGCGTGACCGTGGTCTATCTGCTGGATGAGACACAGACCCTAAAGTATATGCAGCAGATCAACGACCAGAAGCTGGTGGCCGGGTTAATCTATCTGGACAACTACGACGAAGCGCTGGAGAGCGTGGAGGAGGTGCGCAGGTCCCTTTTAACCGCACTGATCGACCGCAAGATCAACAAGTACGTCTCCGGCATGAACGGCATCGTGAAGAAGATGGAGAAGGACAAATATTTCTTCGCCATCAAGCAGCAGTATATGCCCAAGATCCAGGAGGACCGCTTCTCGATTCTGGAGGATGTGAAGACCGTCAACATCGGAAACGATATGGCGGTGACGCTCAGCATCGGAATCGGCATGAACGGCGAGACCTACAGCCAGAACTATGAGTATGCCAGAACGTCCATCGACATGGCCTTAGGCCGCGGAGGCGACCAGGCGGTTGTGAAGGACGCGGAGAAGATCCAGTACTACGGCGGCAAGGCCCAGCAGATGGAGAAGACCACCCGGGTGAAGGCCCGCGTGAAGGCCCATGCGCTCCGGGAGCTGATGGAGACCAAGGACCGCCTGCTGATCATGGGACACCGGCTGTCGGACATCGACTCCTTCGGCGCCGCGGTGGGAATCTACCGGATCGCCACGGCGATGAACAAGAAGGCCAACATCGTGGTCAACGAGGTGACCTCCTCGGTCCGCCCGATGATGGACCGCTTTGTGGGCAACTCCGAGTACCCGGAGGATCTGTTCCTTACGGGCCAGAAGGCCGCGGAGCTGGTGGACGGCGGGACCATGCTGGTGGTGGTGGATGTAAACCGCCCCAGTATCACCGACGAGCCGGCGCTCTTAAAGCTGGTGAAGACCATCGTGGTTTTGGACCACCACCGGACCAGCAGCGAGATCATCGACAGCGCGGTGCTCTCCTACGTGGAGCCCTACGCGTCCTCCGCCTGCGAGATGGTGGCGGAGATTTTGCAGTATATTATGGATGGGATCAAGGTCCGGCCGGCGGAGGCGGATGCCATGTACGCCGGAATCGTGATCGATACCCAGAATTTTACAAATCAGACGGGCGTGCGCACCTTCGAGGCCGCCGCCTACCTGCGCAGAAGCGGCGCGGATATCACCCGCGTGCGCAAGCTGTTCCGGGAGAACATGGTGGATTACCAGGCAAAGGCCGAGGCGGTGCGGCTGGCGGAGGTCTATATGGACTCCTTCGCCATCAGCGTGTGCCCCTCCGACGGGCTGGACAGCCCCACCATCATCGGCGCCCAGGCGGCCAACGAGCTGCTTGAGATCCGGGGCATCAAGGCCTCGGTGGTGCTGACGCCCTACAACGGGGTGATCTACTACAGCGCCCGCTCCATCGACGAGGTCAACGTGCAGGTGATGATGGAGAAGTTAGGCGGGGGCGGCCACCGGACGATCGCCGGCGCCCAGATCGCCGACATATCGGTTGAGGAAGGCAAAGAGCGCCTGAAAGCTGTGATCCGGCAGATGCTGGAGGAAGGCGAAGTATCATAAAGTTAGGAAAGGAAGTTGAGAACAATGGATATTGTATTATTGGAAGATGTCAAAGCCCTGGGTAAGAAGGGACAGGTGGTGAAGGTGAACGACGGGTACGCCCGCAACTTCATTCTGCCCAAGAAGCTGGGCGTGGAGGCGACCACCAAGAACTTAAATGACTTAAAGCTGCAGAAGGCAAACGAGGCGAGACTGGCGGCGGAGCAGCTGGCGGCGGCCAAGGAGCTGGCGAAAAAGCTGGAGGAGTCCTCCGTCACCGTGTCCATCAAGGCCGGCGAGGGCGGCAGAGCCTTCGGATCCGTCTCCACCAAGGAGATCGGAAAAGCGGTGAGCGATCAGCTGAAGCTGGATATCGACAAGAAGAAGTTAATCTTAGCGGATCCCATCAAGGCGCTGGGCACCTTCGAGGTTCCCGTGAAGCTTCACAAGGATGTGACCGCGAAGCTGAGAGTCAAGGTGGTTGAGGCCTAAAGGGCACTGCGCCGAAGCGCCCTTTGGCGCACAGACAGGAGAGAGTGAAACATGGATGAAGCGCTGATGAAACGGGTGCTCCCCCACAGCATCGAGGCGGAGCAGTCGGTAATCGGCTCGATGCTGATGGACCGCGAGGCAGTGATCGCGGCTTCAGAGATTATCATCGGGAGCGATTTCTACCAGCATCAGTACGGCGTCATGTTCGACGCCATGGTGGAGCTGTTCAACGAGGGGAAGCCGGTGGATCTGGTGACCCTGCAGGACCGCCTGAAGGAGAAGGACGTGCCGCCGGAGGTCAGCAGCCTGGATTTTGTCCGGGATATCGTGACCATGGTGCCAACGTCGGCCAACGTGAAGTCCTACGCACAGATTGTCCACGAGAAGGCGGTGCTGCGAAAGCTGATCCGCACCACGGAGGAGATCGCGAACACCTGCTACGCAGGAAAGGATCCCCTGGAGGACATTCTGGCCGACACGGAGAAACAGATTTTCAACCTGCTCCAGAGCCGCAGCACTCAGGACTTTGTGCCGATCAAGCAGGTTGCCATCAACGTGCTCGAGAAGATCGAGGAGGCCTACAAGACCCAGGGCACCGTCACCGGCGTGCCCACCGGGTTTATCGACTTAGACTACAAGCTGTCCGGATTTCAGCCGTCGGATCTGGTGCTGATCGCCGCCCGCCCTTCCATGGGTAAGACGGCCTTTGTTTTGAACGTGGTGGACCACGTGGCTGTGCGGAAGGGCCTGCCCTGCATGGTCTTCAGCCTGGAGATGTCCAAGGAGCAGCTGGTCAACCGTATGCTCTCGATGGAGTCCAACGTGGACGCCCAGAAGCTGAGAACCGGCTCCCTGACGGATTCCGACTGGGATGCGGTGGTGGAGGGCGTGGGAATTATTGGAAACGCCAAGCTGGTCATCGACGACACGCCGGGTATCTCCATCTCGGAGCTGCGCTCCAAGTGCCGGAAGATGAAGCTGGAACATGGGCTCAGCATCGTGATTATCGACTACCTGCAGCTGATGAGCGGAAGCGGCAAGGGCGGAAACGACAACCGCCAGCAGGAGATCTCCGAGATCTCCCGTTCCCTAAAAGCGCTGGCCCGCGAGCTGCACGCGCCGGTGGTGGCGCTGTCCCAGCTGTCCCGCGCCTGCGAGACGCGAACGGATCACCGCCCCATGCTTTCGGACCTGCGTGAGTCCGGAGCCATCGAGCAGGACGCGGACGTGGTTATGTTCCTGTACCGCGACGACTACTACAACAAAGACACGGAACACCCCAACGAGGCGGAGGTAATTATCGCCAAGCAGCGTAACGGCCCTATCGGAACCGTGACGCTCATCTGGAAGCCGGAGTACACGAAGTTCGTGAATGCCACCCGGCCCCAGGGGGAAGGCTCATTGGAATAGAACAATACATACCGGCATATCGGAGCGCAATCGCCCCGGCGTGCCGGTATTTTTGTGCGGAAAGTGGCGGGTAAGAGGGTAAAAAAGTCTGTCCGCGTGCATGTTTAATTAAAAAAGATTGGGCATAATATCCATTCTCAACGCATACATTAGTAATAAGGCAGAAGGTGCCTGTTAAGATGTGAAGGAGAGAATGGCTATGGATGAAGTACATTATCTGATATCGGATGCGTCCAAAAAGGTTGATGTGGAGGCCCATGTATTAAGGTACTGGGAAGACGAACTGGAACTTGAGATTCCACGGAATGAGATGGGGCATCGGTATTACACGGATCTGCATATCCGTATGTTTAAGCAGGTGAAAAACCTGAAGGAGAAGGGTTACCAGTTGAAGGCCATCAAGCACGCCCTAAACCAGGTCCTCAAAAAGGACGGCGAGGGCGCGGCGCTGACCGACGAAATTCTGGAGCGGGACATCAACGCGGCGCTTCTGGAGTTCAAGGAGGACGCGGCCGAGGGCGGGACAAGCCTGGCTCAGGTTCGGGCGTCCGCGCTGCCGGTGCTCTCCAACGAGGAGAAGATGGAGCAGTTCCAGGAGATCATGAACCTGATTATCGGACGGGCCCTGGAGGTGAACAATGAGAAGCTCAGCCAGGACGTGAGCTATCTTGTGAACGAGAAGCTGAGAGGGGAGCTGGAGTACCTGCTGCGCGTGTCCGACGAGAAGGACGAGGAGCGGTTCAGACAACTGGACGAGACCATCCGCGCCTATCAGAAGGACGGAAGAGCGGAGGCGGCCGCCGCCAAGGTGCCGTTTTTCAAGAGAAAGCGGTTCGGGAGAAGCGGAAAGAAGCTGCGGGGTGAGAAATAGAAGATCCCACAGGCAGGCCATGCGTTGCCGGGAGGATCAGGGGAACCCCCTTGCCCTGTCCTCCCGCTCCCGCCGGTCCTTCTACTCCCACTTGAAGAATTTGAGGGACACGCCGGCGCAGACTACGGCAATCCCCGCCATCACGGCGGCCGGAATCGCCATGTTTCCCGCAGGAAGCCCCATGGAGGCCGATTTTAGCAGCTTGATTCCCTGGGCCAACGGCAGGATATCCGCAAATTTTTGCAGCGCGGGGGGCATGACCTCGTAGGGGAGCGTGGCCCCGGAGAAGATCAGCATCGGAAAGTACAGCGCGCTGGCGATCACACCGGCGATCTTCGTGTCCGGCGCGATGCCGCCCACGGCCATGCCGATACTGAACATGGAGGCGATCACAAGAAGATAGCCGCCGAAAAAGTGGGCCAAATTCCCGTGAAACCGGTAGCCGAACAGAAGCGCTGCGACAATGTACAGGGACAGCAGCGACAGCACCGCGTACAGGGTGTAGATGGTCACCTGCACGAGCAGGATCATCGCCGGGCTGACCGGCGTCACCTGGTAGCGCTTTAGGATACGTCTGGCCCGGTAGTCGGACACCACAAGCGGCAGCCCCATCACGCCGCCCGCGCAGATGGAGATGGTGGCCAGCGCGCCGAAGGACTGCTCCAGAAAAGCGGGCTGATCCGCAAATAAAATTCCAATGATGATCAGCACCACAAGCGGAACGCAGATTGCAAAGATGAACATATCCATGCCCCGCAGCGACAATTTCAACTCTGTTTTTAGCATCGTCTTAAATGTTTTCATCGACATTCCCCTCCTCATCCGTGTACCAGAGGTACGCGTCCTCAAATGTTTCACACGGGCTGCTCTCGACGGCCCCTGAAACTGTCCCATGATATACAATTTTCCCCTTTTTCAGGATACAGATCCGGTCACACAGGGCTTCCACCTCGTCCATGAAGTGTGAGGTGAGAAAGATCGTGAGTCCGCTCTCCTTGAGACCGGAGAGGATCCTCCAGACCTCCCGCCGCGCCTTGGTGTCGAGTCCGGTGGTGAGCTCATCCAAAAATACGACCTCCGGGTTGGGAATGAGGGCGAGGACGATGAACAGGCGCTGTCTCTGGCCGCCGGATAAATCGCTCACAAAGCTCTTCTGCTTGTCGCCGATCCCAAACCGGGAGAGTAACGCCGGCCAGTCGGCGGCATCCCGGTACAGGGAGGCCGTGACCTGGCACAGCTCCGCCACCGTGATTTTGTTCTGGTAGCTGGCCTCCTGAAACTGCACGCCAACCCTCTCAAACAGCGCCTTCCGGTCCGACTGCGGGTTCATTTCCAGAATCGAAACCTGACCGCTGTCCGCCCTTTTTGTCCCCAGAATACACTCGATCATCGTACTTTTTCCCGCGCCGTTGGCCCCGAGAAGCCCGAAGACCATCCCGCGAGCCACCGACAGGCTCACGTCGTCCACCGCGCACAGCTGGCCGTAGGACTTTGTGAGCCGGCAAACCTCAATGACATTCTGCATGTGTTACCTCCTTATGTTTTTTGTAAAAAAAGAATACCACCAATGGAAACATTGGTGGCAAACTGGAGGGTTTAAGAAAAGCGGATTTTCATTTCCTGCAGGAGCTCGATGATTTTTTCTGCGTTGTCCCTGGCGGCGGACAGGGAGGAGACCAGCTTGTCGCACACCGCGATGATCTCCGAATCCTCACGCGGCGTGTCCAGCGCCTGGCGGATATCGATGTCCGGGTTTCGGGACAGCTGGCAGAGCATGCCCAAAATGGCCTCCAGGGAATAGTTGGCACAGCGCAGCGAGCGGATGATTTTTAGCCGTCTGATATCCTCGTCCGTGTAGACGCGGTAGCCGTTCTGCAGGCGCTTCACGGTGAGCAAGCCATTGAGCTCCCAGTTTCTCAGTGTGTCCGTGGAGACGCCCAGGTACTCGGCCGCCTCCCTGCGCCTTAAAAAGTGGGAGCTCTCACCGCACTTACCGTTTTCCGCGATCTCCGCACTCTCCGCGTATTCCCCGCATTCCCCTCGTAAGATCTGCCTCACCAGCGCAATCGCCTCCTCCGCATTGGCCCTTTCCCGGTGCACCTGCGCTAAGTACTCCCCGGCGAGCGCAAGGGCGCCGTCAAAGTCGCCTGCCGCGGACGTCTTGACCATCTGTACAATCTTTTTGCGCAATCCATTCTGCAAAATTTCGACCTCAAAAGCCAGCCGGGCCACCCGGAACTGCGCCACGTGAAGATCCGTGAACACGCGGTAGCCGTTGGGCCTCCGCTCGGGCGCGGGGATCAGCTTCAGCGTCTCGTACAGGCGGACCGTATTCGGGTGAATCCCGATCATGGCCGCGACCTCGGCCGTTCTGTAAGTGTTCATGTCAGTCACCTCCAGGTGGATGCTATCACAAAATAAAAGATTGGTGTCTTAATGGAGGGTTTTATTATAGCGGATATCACAATCCGGATCAAGGGGGTGGCTGACGGCGGGCTGGTCACCCTTTCTTAAGAAAGTTTTTATCGCCATACCCTTTAAAATATGTTAGAATAAGTATGATTTAGCGCGAAAATACGACGGAACACAGAAGGGTACATAAGAAATATGAATCAATACAGGAGACAGATCAAATATACACTGTTGATGTCCGCCTGCTCTGCGGCGCTGCTGCTGGGGGGCTGCAAGGCGAAGACGGACGCGACACCCAGGGAGGCGACGCCCAGCGAGGCGCTGGTGATCCAGGCGGTCCCGGAGACCATCGCACCTTTGGGACTGGACGGGCAGGTCCTTCCGAACCTAAACGGCGTGGACTTGGGGGACGTGGAGCCGGTGCCGGATTATCTTCGGATCGGTGTGCGCCACCCGATTGTGGCGAAGCTGCAGGCCCGCCTGATGGAGCTGGGCTTTATGGACAACGATGAGCCGACGGATTACTACGGCGAGATGACCATGCAGGCTGTAAAACATTTCCAGAGGCAGAATGAGCTGGCCCAGGACGGCATCGTGGGCAACACCACCTGGGACGCCATCATGTCCCCGGACGCCAAATACTATGCGGTGTCCAAGGGAACCCAGGGCGACGATATTGAGCGGATTCAGCAGAGACTCTACGAGCTGGGCTATCTGGCTACCGCGGATCTGGTCACCGGAAACTTCGGCGACTCCACGGAGGCCGCGGTGTTAAAGCTCCAGGAGGTCAACGGCCTCACCCAGGACGGAAAAGTGGGACAGAAGACCTTCAACCTGATCTACAGCGACGAGATCAAGCCCAACTTCCTGTCCTACGGCGAGAAGAGCGAGGTGGTTCTGGCCTGCCAGAAGCGCCTGAAGGAGCTGGGCTACCTGACCACGGAGCCCGACGGAACCTACGGCGAGGACACGGCCATCGCCATCAAGCAGTTCCAGGCCCGAAACGACCAGGTCGTGGACGGCTACTTAGGGCCGTCCACCAGGATGGCGCTAAACAGCCCCAACGCTCGATCCAACGGTCTGATGCTGGGTGAGCGCGGCGACGCGGTCAAGCGGATGCAGCAGCTGTTGAGCAAGCACGGCTACCTGTACTCCGGCAACGTGACCGGCTACTACGGCGAGGCCACGGAGACAGCTGTAAAGAATTTCCAGTCCAGGAATGGGCTGACGGTGGACGGCCTGGTGGGCGTGCAGACCCTGGCCAAGCTCTCCGGCGATAACGTGAGAAGGCCTGCGGCCGGAACCGGCAACGCGGGGGCGAACACCGGCGGAGGACACGGAAACACCGGAGGAAATACGGGTGGAAATACCGGAGGAAACACCGGAGGAAATACCGGCGGGAACACGGGAGGCGGAAACGGCGGAGGCAGCACCTTCAAACCGCCGTCCGGCGGAGCGCCCGCCAGCGGAGGCGCTGCATCCCTGATCTCCGTGGCCAGCTCCAAGCTGGGAAGCCCCTATGTGTGGGGCGCCAAGGGGCCCAATGCCTTCGACTGCTCGGGCTTCGTCTACTGGTGCTTAAACCAGGTGGGCGTCAACCAGAGCTACATGACGTCCTCGGGCTGGAGAAACGCAGGGCGTTACACCAAGATTACCAACTTTAACGATATCCAGGCGGGCGATATCGTCGTGGTGCGCGGACATGTGGGCATCGCGGCGGGCGGAGGGACCGTGATCGATGCCTCCTCCAGTAACGGCCGGGTGGTGCACAGAGGGCTGACCCAGTGGTGGGCGAACAACTTTATCTGTGCCTGGAGAATATTCTAGATGCGATTGTGCAGGGCGCGCGCAGCGCGCCCGATTCCCAAGAAGGAGGACAGCTATGCAGACGATACTGGTATGCGATGACGACAAGCAGATTGTGGAGGCGATCGACATCTATCTGACGGGCGAGGGCTACGAGGTGATCAAGGCCTACGACGGGTACGAGGTGCTCGATTTTCTGGAGAGCCACGACGCGGATCTGCTGATCATCGATGTGATGATGCCGGGGCTCGACGGAATCCGCACGACCCTCAAGGTCCGCGAGAAGAGCAGCATCCCGATCATCATCCTGTCGGCCAAATCCGAGGACACGGACAAGATTCTGGGCCTCAATATCGGTGCGGACGACTACATCACCAAGCCGTTCAACCCCTTAGAGCTGGTGGCGCGGGTGAAATCGCAGCTGCGCCGGTACACGCAGCTGGGCAATTTAAATCAGCAGCCCGACGGGCAGATTTACAAGTGCGGCGGCCTGCAGATCAACGACGACAACAAGGAGGTCACGGTGGACGGCGATCCCATCAAGCTGACCCCCATCGAGTACAACATCCTGCTTCTGCTGGTGAAAAACGCGGGCAAGGTGTTCTCCATCGACGAGATCTACGAGCAGATCTGGAACGAGGAAGCCATCGGCGCGGACAACACGGTGGCGGTCCACATTCGCCATATCCGCGAGAAGATTGAGATCAACCCGCGCGAGCCCAAATACTTAAAGGTGGTTTGGGGCGTGGGCTACAAGATCGAGAAGCAGTAGGTGGGCCTATGGTGGAAGAACGCAATCGATATCAGCACAAAAAGATAATCCTGACGGCGCTGCATGTGGTGTTCCTGCTGGTGACAGCGGCGGGCATCAGCGCCATGTACTTTAACTCCGACTACGGAAAGGGAATAAGCTGGGTTTACGACGAGGCCTACGAGGACTCGGATCAGTTTTCCACCAGGCTGGAGAAGGACATTGAAAAGATATTCACCTATGTGGGCTACCGGGATGTGTTTGAGACTAACGGAAAGCTGGACATGAACCGGACGATCGCTCAGATCAGCGACGGGCCCGGCCTGGAGGAGAATCTGACCCTGGACTGGCTGGTGCGCTACGCCAAGAAGCGGGGATACTATCTGGACGAGAATTTCAGCGTCCAGGGCGTGCCCACCTCCATGGACGACGACGATGACGACGAGGTCACGGTCAAGTGGATGGGAAAGAATCCAGCATTTATGGATATGGATCCGGATGACAACCGGATGAGCAGGGAAGACCTGGCGCTCAGCGTGCTGGACTACCTGGGAGATTACTACTCCATCTACTATAATTATATTGAGAACAAGACCAACCTGCATTTCCAGATCGTGTACCACAGCGACAACGGCAAGGAGCAGTCGGTTTACACCAACGCCCCGAACATGACGGTGGACGAGATGAAGGCCTCGGGCCGCTATCTCTACATTCCCGGAAACACGATCCGCATGGACAGCAACTTGACGGATGTGCCGGTCAACGTGGCGCCCTACCTGGAGATGTGGAACCCCTACGGGAACAACAAGTATTACATGATCGTCGCGGTGGACACCTCCTACCCCAACGACGACGCGTACGCCAAGGAGGCGGTGCAGTACGCGGCCGCCCGCGACAACTTTATCATGGGCATGGCGGGAGTGGTCGCGGGCAGTATGGGCTGCCTGGCTACAATCCTTCTTCTGATGATGATGTCCGGGCACACCTACGCGGGGAGCCAGAACATCCGGCTCTACCCGGCGGACGAGACCTTCACGGAGGTGGGAATCGCCATGTGGGTGGCCTGCGTGTGCGCCTGTCTGTACCTGGGACGGATCGTGGGAAACCGGCTGATCAGCCTGTTCTTCAAGGAGGACCAGTGGGGGTACTGGATCAAGCTCATGAAGGTACTTGTCATATACGCCGGAAGCATGATCTGCTTCTTCGGGATGATCCGGCGCTACAAGGCCAGGACCATGTGGGCGAACAGCCTCTTAAAGCGGGCGGTGGACTCCGCGCGGGACTACATGGCCAACGCCTCCTACGCGGCGGGGCTGGTGATCCGGTTCCTGGTGGGCCTGCTGTTTGAGGTGGCGCTCATGTGGGGGCTTCTGACCGTGTACATGATCGAGGAGCGGACCTTCAAGCAGAAGATCGTGCTGCTGATCCTGACGGCAACCTTCGTCTGCTTTAACGCAGGGATATTCCACCGGATGTTCACCAAGAAGATCCAGCTGGATCAGATCGACGGGGCGATCCGCGGCATCTCCCAGGGAAATACGAGCCTTCAGGTGGACCTATCCAGGCTCAGCGGCAAGGAGAAAAACCTGGGCGAGCACATCAACAACATCAGCGCCGGCCTGGACACCGCCCTTCAGGAGAAGGTGAAGAGCGAGCGGCTGAAGGCGGATCTGATCACCAACGTGTCCCACGACATCAAGACGCCCCTCACGTCCATCATCAACTACGTGGACTTAATCAAGCGGGAGCATATTCAGGACCCCAAGGTCCAGGCATATATCGAGGTTCTGGAGCAGAAGTCCCAGCGCTTAAAGACGCTGACCGAGGACCTGGTGGAGGCCTCCAAGGCCAGCTCCGGCAACTTAAAGCTGGAGATTATGGACATCGACCTGGTGGAGCTGGTCCACCAGACCAACGGAGAGTTTGCGGAGAAGTTTGAGCAGCGCCATCTGGAGGTGGTCAGTCACCTGCCCAAGGAGCCCCTTGTGATCCAGGGGGATGGCCGGCGACTCTGGCGAGTTTTGGAAAATCTTTACAATAATGCCTTCAAGTACGCGATGGAGCGCAGCCGGATCTACGTGGATGTGATCCATCAGGACGGAAAGGCGATCTTTACCATCAAGAATATTTCTGAGAATCCGCTGAACATCTCGCCGGACGAGCTGACCGAGCGGTTCGTGCGGGGGGATGTGTCCCGCACGACGGAGGGCAGCGGCCTTGGCCTTTCGATCGCCAAGAGCCTGACCCAGCTTCAGAATGGAGAGTTTGAGATTGTAATCGACGGCGACCTGTTTAAGGTCGTGGTGGCGTTCCCGGTGAAGTGGACGACCATCGACGATTACCCGGAGATCGGGCTCCTGGAGGAAGAGGACGGGGAGCCGGAAGATCAGGAAAATCAGAATTGACAAGTACCCTGTAAGCCATACACCGGGAGCGGTCCGGTGGTTGCGCTTACAGGGTATTTATTGCTTGTAATGGCCCGCTGGCGCAGCCTGCGGGCCATTGTTTTGCGGTGACACATCGCCTGCGGCCAGCTGGCGGAGTTTTTCCAGGGAGGTGACCACCACGAAGCGGCCCTGCTTTTTTAAATACCCGTTTTCTAACATCCAGGTAAAGATATTGCTCACGGTCACGCGGCTGGCGTTGACCATGCTGGCCACCTCCGAGTGCGTGAAGTGGATGTCGATCCGGTAGCCGTCCTCCTCCTTGACCCCATACTGCTTGCACAGATTTAAGAGCAGGCTGGCGGTGCGCTCCAGGGACTGGGAGAAGCTCAGCTCCAGGATCTGGTTGCGGAACACGATATTTTTGCGGAATACCATGTTGAAAATCCGCATGTTGATCTCCCAGTTGTCGCGGATGGTGCTTATGAGCTCGGCCGCCGAGACCCGGTAGACGTAGGTGTCCACGATGGAGAGCGCCGAGGACGCGTGGGGCAGGCCCATGATGCAGGAGACCTCCCCGCAGCAGCACCCCGCCTCCGCGATGTAGAGCTGCTTTTCCGCCCCGTCCGGGCTGAAGGCGGTGACCCGGATTCTGCCGGACTTCACTATATATGTGAAGGCGGCGGCGTCATCCTGGTGGTACAGAAAGGTTTTTCTTTTATATATGATCGGCTTCAGATTCCCGATG
The DNA here is from genome assembly GCA_900555045.1 of uncultured Clostridium sp. Taxonomy (GTDB): domain Bacteria; phylum Bacillota; class Clostridia; order Lachnospirales; family Lachnospiraceae; genus Enterocloster. Next base: position 12,947 of record USJW01000071.1, read on the forward strand.
AGCGGCTGCCAGCTTTCCAAAGGATAGCAGATCCAGGGCGATGTCTCACTGACCCACTGTTCATCCATAATCGTTCCCTCCTTTAATTTTTGTCTACGGCAATTATAAACTTTTTTGTTGAAAAAGTAAAATAAAAGTGCAAAGTTGTAAAGTGCTTTATAGTTTTTGACGGTCAAAGCCGGTATGCTTAGTACAGAATAAAAAACAAGGAGGAGTTTTTGCTATGAGTTACGATTGGGAGAAACTGAGAAAAGAAGAGTGGCCGGTACTGGAGACAATGACATTTTTGGACGCTGCATGCGTCAGCTTTGCACCCCAGAGAGCGGTGAACGCGGTGAAGGCATTCGCGGACATGACCGCCAGACAGGATGAGGCAAACTCCAGCGCGCACCACATCGCCATGGACTCTCTTCGCCACAAGGCGTATGTGGAGGCACAGAAGCTGTTAAACGCCGATCCGGAGGAGATCGCACTGATCGAGAGCACCTCCCACGGCTTAAACATCGCCGCCCAGGGTATTCCGTTGGAGGAGGGCGACAACATCATCACCACCAATCTGGAGTTCATCCAGGTAGCGCTTCCCTGGTGCGTGATGAGAAAAGAGAAGAACTTTGAGATCCGCGTCTGCAAGACCGAGGACAACCGCTTTACCGCGAAGGATTTCGCAGCGCTGGCGGACGACAGAACCAAGCTGATCGTGATGTCCACCCTGGAGTGGTGCAACGGCTGGCAGACCGACTTAAAGGAGCTGGGAGATTTCTGTAAGGAGCGCGGAATCTTCCTGGTTGTGGACGCAGTTCAGCAGCTGGGCGTGACCAAGATCGACACCAAGGCATGCCACATCGATGTTCTGGCGGCGGGCGGCCACAAGTGGCTCAACTCCCCGTACGGAACCGGCGTTCTCTACGTCAACAAGGAGACCCTTCCGAAGCTGAAACAGTCCTACGCGGGCTACTTAAACACCACCGTTCCGGAAGGCGGCTGGGGCGCATACTGGGAGAACCCGGCGGCACCGTCCGTAAACGACTGGACCTTTGACGAGACCGCGAGAAAGTTCGAGATCGGCGGAACCTCCAACTACACGGGCGCAATCACGCTGGGCGAGTCCTTAGGACTGGTCAACGAGATCGGCATCGAGAACATTGAAGCCAGAATCCGCGAGATCGCCACCTACTGCATGGACCGCATCGAGGAGATCGGCGGAACCGTGATCACACACAGAGATCCGGGACATTTCGGCGGAATCGTGATCGCACGCCTGTACGACGATCTGGATGTGGACCGCGCAATCTTAAAGAAGCTCCACGCAAAGAAGATCTTTATTGCACAGAGATTTACCGACTATATCGGCGGATTCCGTATTTCCTGCCAGTACTTCAACAATAAGAAGGATATCGACACGATGATCGAGGGGATGAAAGAGATCATCAGCGAGATCGGACGGGAGCCGGATTACCGCAAGTAACGACAGCAATGCAAAAGAGAAGGTACGAGGAGGGTTTTTATGCTAAGCTTTGACTTTATCCAGTGTGCGGTGGTCATTTTAATACTTTATGTGATCGGTGAGATTGTATCCACGAAGACAAAGGCGTTTGTTCCGTCCGTCTTCGTGGTGGCGGTACTGTTCCTTCTGGGGTTCTGGAGCGGTATCATTCCCAAGGACATCATCGATGTCTCCGGCTTTTCCGCCATCGGCATCGCTTCCATGCTGGTGATCGTGGTGCACATGGGCACCATGCTCTCGCCGAAGGAGCTGCTCGAGAACTGGAAGACCGTGGTCATCTCCCTTTGCAGCCTGGCCGGACTGGTGGGACTGCTCCTGCTGGTCGGCAGCCGGCTGTTCGACTGGAACACGGTTGTGGTTTCCATTCCCCCGCTGGCCGGCGGAATGACAGCCGCGATCATCATGCAGAACGGCGCTGCGCAGCTGGGACTTGAGACACTGGCCGTGCTGGCGATTGTAGTGTATGTGGTTCAGGGGTTTGTGGGGTATCCCCTGACGACGATCATGCTGAAAAGAGAGGCCAACCGCCTGATGAAACAGTTCCCGCAGGCGCGGGCAGAATGGACCGCTTCCAAGACAACCGGTACCGGGGATGGAGCCAAGGAGGAGCGTAAACGCCTCGTTCCCCCCATACCCAAGAAATACCGTTCCATCTACACGGCCCTGCTGGTGGTGTTCGCCACCGTGTGGGTGGCCGCAAGGCTGGAGCGCCTCACAGGCGGCGTGGTCTCGCGCTACGTATTCTGCCTGGTTCTGGGTGTGATTTTCTCCCAGGTGGGGCTGCTCGAGAAAAACTGCTTAAACGACACACAGAGCTACGGCATGTTCCAGACCACGGCGATGGCCATGGTGTTCGCCGGATTGTCCTCCGCTACACCGGAGATGTTTAAGATGATCATCGGGCCGTTAATCGGTATCCTGGTGATCGGCGTGTGCGGACTGTTCGTGATGGCGGTGGTTGCAGGAAAGATCCTTCATTTCTCCTGGGAGATGAGCTTCGCGGTGGCGTTAAACGCCCTCTACGGCTTCCCGCCGAACATGATCATCACCAACGAGGTGATCAACAGCGTGACCGAGGACGCAGAGATGAAGGAATATCTGACCGACCATATCATGTCCAAGATGCTGATCGGCGGCTTTACAAGCGTGACCGTGACGTCCACACTGTTGGCAGGTTTCTTTATCAACCTGCTCCGATAAAGGCTCAAAACAAAAGGCAGAGAGGTGTAGCGTATGATTGAGAATATTGTGAAACTGGCTGAGTCCGTGGAGGACGAGGTGATCGGTTATAGAAGGGACCTCCATCAGATCCCTGAGATCTCCTACGAGCTCTCGCAGACCGCGGCTTATGTGGAGAGTAAGCTTCGATCTTTCGGGATTGAGAAGATCCGCACCAACATCTGCGGATACGGCATCACCGCAGACATCGAGGGGGCACATCCGGGAAAGATGATCGCCCTCCGGGCGGACATGGATGCGCTTCCCGTGGTGGAGAACACCGGGTGTGCGTTCGCCTCCACCCATCCCGGAAATATGCACGCCTGCGGCCACGACGGCCACACGGCCATGCTTCTCGGGGCGGCCAAGCTGTTAAAGGAACACTGCAGTGAGTTTGACGGCACTGTCCGGCTGATCTTTCAGCCCGCGGAGGAGGGGCCCCCGCCAGGCGGTTCCTATTCCCTGATCAACGAGGGCGTGCTGGACGGAGTCCAGGCGATCTATGGGATTCACATGCAGCCCATGGAGCCCACCGGGACTGTCGCGTTCAACCTGGGAACCGCCATGAGCGCTCTGGACTGCTTCACCATCGAGCTGACCGGCAAGGGCGGGCACGGCTCCATGCCGCACAAGTCCATCGACGCGATCACCTTAAGCGCCCAGGTCATCAACAACATCCAGTATATTATTTCCAGGCAGTCCGACCCCATGGAGCCGCTCGTGATCACCATCGGCACCATCGAGGGAGGATTCCTGTGGAACATCATCGCGGAGACGGTGAAGATGACCGGCACCATGCGCTCCTACAGCCAGGAGGTCCGAAAGAAGGCGCTGGAGGATTTGGAGCGGGTGATAAAGAGCGCCTGCGACGGCGTGGGGGCCACCTACAAGTTCGTCAACGAGCCCGCGGTCAACCCGTTAATCAACCACTACTGCGCTTCCCAGCTCCTAAAGGAGACGCTGGAGGAGACCATCGGCGCAGATCATGTGAAGATCATGCGGCAGCCGGCGACGGCCTCCGAGGACTTCTCCAACTACCTGTTCAAGGTCCCGGGGACCTTCATGTGGCTGGGCTGCTCCTCCGGAGAGGACACCAGCTATCCGCTCCACCACCCGCAGTTTGCCATGGATGAGAAAGCCCTAAAGACCGGGGTTGCAACCCATCTGGCGATCGTCAACAAGTACTTAAATACGGATGTGGAATTGTATTACGATATCTAAGACAACAGAAAGGCCGCCGCTTTGCTGAGAAGATTGGTTCGATCAGCGAAGCGGCGGCCCTTTTTCGTGCATCCCTTGGGACGCACGTTTCAGTCCGTGTGATAGCTTATTGTTTACTGGTAGGGGAATACGTTGAGCCACTTCTCAAGCAGCTCTTTCTCCTCGGGGCGCTTCTTGGCCAGCTGAGCGGCTGCCACGATGGGAAGCCAGCCCTGCACGTAGCGCTTCTCCGTGCCGGTCTTCTCGCAGAACATATCCATGTACATCTCTGCTCTCTTTGTATCTTTCAGGCTCAGAAGGAGGTAGGTTCTCGCCACGTCCGCGCTTGCGTTGCCCTGGGAAGCGTGTACCCAGTCGATCACGTACATGGTTCCGTCTTCCTTCACAATGATGTTGGAGGGATCGAAATCACCATGGCACAGTTTGGTATGCTTTGGCATGCCATCCAGTCTGGTCAACAGGTCGTAGCGGGTGTTGTCGTCCAGCTGCTCCTCTTCCTTGAGCGCGCGGATGGTCTTCTCTTTCAACTTGTTTAACAGCGGGCAAACCTTGGAGTGAATCTCAAGGTGCAGGTCTACCATCTGCTCCATGTACTCCTGAACCTTATCCGGGTTCTCGTCCATCAGCTGCTGTAAGGTCTTGCCCTCGATGAATTCCTTGATGATGGACCATCTGCCGTCCACCACGGAAACGCCTAAAACTTTCGGCACATGAAGGCCTGGAAGATCCTCGACACGGGCAGTGCACAGGGCTTCGTTCAGAACCTCAGCTTTGGGGAATCCCTCGCAGAATTCCTTGATGGCAAGGTCGCCGTCGCGATAAACACATTTCGTTTCGCTACTGGAAATTAATTGTTTTGCCATAATTATACTCTCCTTCCAAACATTATAAACGGTGGTGCGATTCACTACTTATCGCATTGCCTTTATTCTACTACAACCCGGGAAAAAAGTACATACCCTTTTTGATAAATTTTTAACATTCTTTTTGGCGAACCATTGTCAAAAACGGAAAATGGCGGTTCCATAGCCCGGCAGCGGGTAGGAGAAGGAATAGGGCTGCCCGTCGCACTCACCCTTGGCGGATGTGTAAGATTTGGCCTCAGCGGCTTTATACGCGCCGTGTTCGTTGTCCAGCAGCAGGGTAAACTTTCCCTTCTTGGGCACGCCCACCCGGTAATCCGGCCGGTCCACGGGTGTGAAATTAATAACAAACAATAGGCTCTTGCGGCTGGTTTCATCCCTGCGCACGAAGCTGAAGATGCTGCGGTCGCCGTCGTTGGCGTTGATCCACATGAAGCCGTTCCAGTCGTTGTCCATCCGGTAGAGAGCCGGATATTTGCGGTAGAGATGGAGCAGGTCGCGGACGTAATTCTGAAGGTCCCTGTGGTCCTCCTCGTCGGTCAGCTGCCAGTCCAGTGCCACCTTCTCATCCCACTCATGCCACTGGCCGAAGTCCTGGCCCATGAACAAAAGCTTCTTTCCTGGGTGGCCCAGCATGAAGGTGTAGCCGGCCTTTAGGTTGGAGAATTTGTCCTTGCCCAGCCCCGGCATCTTGTTGATCATGGAGCACTTTAAGTGCACCACCTCGTCGTGGGAGAGCACCAGGATGTAGTTCTCGCTGGTGAAGTAGGTCAGGCCGAAGGTCATGCGGTGGTGGTTGTACTTGCGGAAATAGGGATCTAACTTCATGTACTCCAAAAAGTCGTGCATCCAGCCCATGTTCCATTTGAAGGTGAAGCCCAGCCCGTCCACCTCCGGGTGTGCGGTCACCTTGGGCCACGCGGTGGACTCCTCGGCGATCATCATTGCGCCGCTGTTGCGCCCGCGAAGAACCGTGTTTAAGTGCTTAAAGAACTCGATGGCTTCCAGATTCTGGTTCCCGCCGTTCTTGTTGGGAACCCACTGGCCCGCCTGGCGTCCGTAGTCCAAGTACAGCATGGAGGCCACCGCGTCCACGCGCAGCCCGTCCACGTGGAATTTCTCCACCCAGTAGATGGCGTTGCTGATCAGGAAGTCCTTCACCTCATTCTTGCCGTAGTCGAACACCTTGGTGCCCCAGTCCGGGTGTTCGCCCTTTTTGGGGTCCGCGTACTCGTACAGCGGCTGGCCGTCAAAGTCCGCCAGCCCGTGGGCATCCTTGGGGAAGTGGGCGGGAACCCAGTCCAGGATGACGCCGATGCCGTGGCGGTGCAGGTAGTTGACAAAGTACATGAACTCGTTGGGTGTGCCGTAGCGGGAGGTGGGGGCAAAGTAGCCGGTCACCTGGTAGCCCCAGGAGCCGTCGAAGGGGTGCTCCGCGATTCCCATCAGCTCCACGTGGGTGTAGCCCATCTCCTTCACGTACGCGGCCAGCTCGTGGGCCGCCTCCACATATGTATAGTAGCCGTCCTTCTCCGGGCGGTTTTTCTTGCGCCAGGAGCCCAGGTGCACCTCATAGATGCTCATGGGGGCCTTCAGGGGGTCGGACTCGCTGCGGGCCTTCATCCACTGGGTGTCCGTCCACTTGTAATTTCCGATATCCGCGGTGAGGGAGGCGGTTCCAGGGCGGTACTCCGCGCTGAAGGCGTAGGGGTCCGCTTTGAACAGCACCTTGCCGGTCTCAGTGGTGACGGCGAACTTGTACAGCTCACCGGCCTTCATGCCGGGGTTAAAGTACTCCCAGATGCCGGACTTGTCCAGCCGCTTCATGGGGTTGGCCTCCGGGTTCCAGCCGTTAAAATCGCCCACCAAATGTACGGCCTTGGCGTGGGGGGCCCAGACTGCAAAATAGTAGCCCGCGCGGCCGTTATAGGTCTTGGGATGGGCGCCCAGCTTCTCGAAGATTTCGTAGTGCGTGCCCGCTCCGAAGAGATAGCGGTCCAAGTCGGTGATAAATCCGGTTTCCGCCGGCTTCGCCTTGGTTTTTCCTGCGGTCCTCGCCGCAGATCTTGTACTGCTCTTTTTGGCGGTGGATTTGCCGGCGGCCGCTTTGGAAGCCGCTTTCTTAGAGGCATCGCCTGCTGCGGATGCATTGGTCTTAGCCATAATGATTAATCCCCCTTGATCTTTAGGATTGCGCCCCAGTTGCCCGGGACTGTGATATTGATCTTTCCGTTCTCAACCGGCACTTCCTCCAGATTTTCATCCAACAGGTGCACGGCGGTCTTCCCGCTCACGGGAACCGGGATGCTCATTGCAGCCGGAGCGATGTCGTTGTTGAGTGCGGTAATAATTGCGGAATTTTCGCTCCAGCGGGCGTAGGCGTACTGCCGGTTTGTTAAGAGCAGCTCCTGGTAGCGTCCGGCGTGAAACTCCGGATTCTCGCCGTGAATGTGGCCCAGCTTTGCGATCAGGTCGGTCAGCTCACAGTGAAGCGCCTCGGCCTGGTCCATGGAGATGGCGGGGCGCAGGTCGTCGTCGCTGGTGCGGGTGCGCTTTCCCTCCACGCCCCACTCGCCGCCGTAGTAGACGCTGGGGATGCCGGGGAGCGTGAACAGGCACATGTACACCGGGGCCAAGTGCTCCTTGTCGGTCAGCTTGCTGGCGATGCGGTCCTCGTCGTGGTTGTCCACGAAGGTGTAGAGCTCCCGGCCGATGTTCTCCAAGCGCCGCACGTTGTGGGCGATCTCAAAGAAGTTGTGGTCGTTGAAGCCGGAGTAGATGCTCTTGTGCAGCTCGTAGTTGGTGACGGAGTGGAGCATTTCCTGGTTGACCCAGCGGGTGTAGTCCCCGTGGATCACCTCGCCCATGAGCCAGAATTCCTCCTTCATGGCCGCGGTCTCGCGGCGCATCTCCTTCATAAAATTAAAGTCCAGCACGTTGGCGCAGTCTAAGCGGATTCCGTCGATGTCAAAGGTGTCGATCCAGCAGCGGATCACATCGAAGAGGTAGCGGCGGACCTCCGGGTTCTGGAGGTTTAAGCAGGGGAGCTCAAAGTGTCCCTGCCAGGCCTCGTAGCCGAAGGGATCGCCGCAGGGGCTCTGCCAGTCGAAGTTTACGCCCCTGTACCAGTCCTTGTAGGGGGAATCCCAGCGCTTCTCGCGGATATCCTGGAAGGCGAAAAACTCCCGCCCCGTGTGGTTGAACACGCCGTCCACCACGACCTTTATTCCGCTCTCGTGGCAGAGGTCCACGAAATTCTTAAAATCCTCGTTGTCGCCCAGGCGGCGGTCCACCAGCTTGTAGTCCCGGGTGTCATAGCCGTGGGAGGTGGACTCGAACAGGGGGCCTATGTAGACGGCGTTCACGCCCAGATCCCGGATGTGGGGGACGAAACGGTTTAATTCCTCAAAACGGTGGGTGATCTCAGCAGCTTCATTGTGCTTGGGGGCGCCTGTCATCCCCAGGGGATACATGTGGTAAAATACGCCCCGTTCATACCAAGTGCTCATGATGTTGTCCTCGCAATCTCTGTAGTGTAGTGTTATGTACAGGAGCCGGGAAGATCAGATCTCCAGGCTCTTGAATTTTCTTAAAAGGAACTGGTAGCGCAGCTGCGCCGCGTTCAGCTCGTAGATATAACAGTCGATCAGGGTGGGATCCACCACCTGCTCGAAATGGTTCTGCGCCGTGTCGATCGCACATTTGCTCCGCTCGATCTCCGCGCGCAGGTACCGGGTGTTCTCGCTCGCCACGCGGGTGGCGGCGGATTCCTTTCTGGCCCGCAACAGGTTCTTCATGCATTTCATCTCCCAGATATTGATAGAAATAGTATATCTGGAAAATGGCATCTTATTCATTTTGCAGGCCTAATAGAGGAATTCCTCCAGCCGGTAGCCTAACTCCATGAGAATCCGGTTGGACTCCCGAAGGGTCAGGTAGTAGTAGTTGGCCGTGCCCTCCTGGCGCACGCCCACGAGGCCGGCGTCCTTTAAGATCTTTAAGTGATGGGAGATGGCCGGCCGCGAGAGGCTGGTGCGGCGGGTGATCTCGTTCACGTTGAGCGCGTTCTCCTCGAAGGATATGTATCCGGACGGCTGACGCCTCTCGAAGGCCTCCTGGGTCAGAACCTCGATGATGGAAAGGCGCATCTCATCGCCCAGAGCCATGAATAGCGGCATACATTGGTGAAACTGTTCCTGCAATTTTTCCGGCGTGGTCATATACGCGCTTTCCTCCTTTGGTTTAAATTTTTGAACCAATTATAGTTTAGCATCAGAAAGGCGTACCGTCAAGTCTTATAAAAAATGATTGACTTTTAACCGATGTGGAGTCATAATAGACAATCATCTGAGAGACGTTCAATTCTAAACAATCTCAATTTCAAATGGGCCGTATTTCCGGCAGTATATTCCATTTAAGAGTATTTTATGAGTGCAGAGGGGGGAACATGCAGGGACAATGCTAAAATTTTGGGTGTTTATGACTTTTTTGGCTGCGGTGAGCATATGGGACGGGAGGACGAAACGGATTCCCAACTGGCTGATACTCGGCGGGGCGGCGGCCGCGGTGCTGTTTGAGGGAATGTTGGCGTGGGGGAGCGGGGAGGCGGCGCAGAGGATCGCGTGGGAGAGCGGTGGCGCGGTGATGCGGAGAATTGCACAGGGGGGAGGGGACGCGGCCCGGGGGGCGGTCCTGGCTGCTTTGCGGATGCTTGTGGCAATGATCCCCGGCCTGGCGCTGTTCCGGTTCCGGGGGGTGGGCGCGGGGGATGTGAAACTGGCGGCTGTGATCGTGGGATTTATGGGGGTTAAGGCCGGGGGCGCGGGGATATTTTTAGGGCTGTGCCTTGGAGCGGTGTGGTCCCTTGCGCGGATGGTGCGGCGGGGGATTGTGAGAAAAAGGTTTTTGTATCTGATTGGGTATGTGAGGCGTGTGATTCTCACGGGGGAGATCGAAGCGTATTATGTGAGGAAGCGGGATGGGGAGGAAGAGGTGATACCGCTGGGAGTGTGTTTGGGGGGTGGGGCGGCAGCAGTGGCATGGAGTTGCCTTGTACTTGGCGTTCCCAGCGCCAGGGTCTTTTAATATGCGTTCGCCTGCCGAATCGGAGAGCCCCCTAAAAGAATTCTAAACAAAAAAACGCGCCGCGGCAAGGTTTAAGGGAACCTGCCGCAGCGCGTTTTTATCTGTCTGTCCCGTATACCCTGAACTTACAGGATCCCGCCGTACTGTAAAAACAGCGGTGCGAATACCAGGGAGACGATGGTCATCAGCTTGATTAAGATGTTGATGGAGGGGCCGGAGGTGTCCTTGAAGGGGTCGCCCACCGTGTCGCCGACCACTGCGGCCTTGTGGGCGGGACTGCCCTTGCCGCCGTGGTGGCCTTCCTCGATGTATTTCTTAGCGTTGTCCCACGCTCCGCCGGAGTTGGACATGAAAATTGCAGTCAGCACGCCGGTGACTAAGGATCCGGTCAGCAGGCCGCCCAGGGCATTGGGGCCTAAGAGCAGGCCGGTGGCCAGAGGCGCAACAACCGCCATCAGTCCGGGCAGGAACATCTCGCGCAGCGCGGCCGTGGTGGAGATGGACACGCAGGAGGCGTAGTCGGGCTTATCGGTGCCCGCAAGGATCCCGGGCTTCTCGCGGAACTGCCTGCGAACCTCCTCGATCATCTGGTGAGCCGCCTTGGACACGGACTCCATGGTCATGGCGGAGAACAGGAAGGTCAGCATGCCTCCGATGAACAGGCCGATGATCACGTTGGCGTCCAGAATGTCGATGGTTGTCAGCTTTACGGCGTCCGCATAGGAGACGAACAGGGCCAGGGCCGTGAGGGCTGCGGAGCCGATGGCAAAGCCCTTTCCGATGGCTGCGGTGGTGTTTCCGACAGAGTCCAGCTTGTCGGTGATGGCGCGCACGGAAGCGTCCAGGCCAGCCATCTCAGCGATTCCGCCCGCGTTGTCCGCGATGGGGCCGTAGGCGTCGATGGCCACGGTGATGCCGGTGGTGGACAGCATGCCCACGGCAGCCAGGGCGATTCCGTAGAGTCCGATCAGCTTGAAGGATACGAAGATGCCCACGCACACAAGCAGGATCGGGATGGCGGTGGACTGCATGCCCACGGCAATTCCGCTGATCACGGTGGTGGCGGAGCCGGTCTCAGACTGCTGGGCCACGCGCTTCACAAAGCGGTAGTCCCCGGAGGTGTAAACCTCGGTCACAAAGCCGATCAGTGAGCCCACAATCAGGCCAGCGATCACGGCCATGGCGGCCCGGAAGTTTCCGAAAAAGGTCTGGCTCAAAACCAGCGCGGCGATGATCACCAGCGCGGTGGCGCTGTACTCGCCGGTCTTTAAGGCCTTGTGCGGGTCAGCACCCTTGCCGGCGCGGATGATCAGGGCACCGATCACGGAGGCGATGATGCCTGCCGCGGACAGCAACAGCGGGAATAGGATTCCTTCTAACTGGTAGGAGATGATTCCGAGGGTGAGTGCGGAGATCAGGGAGCCCACGTAGGACTCGAATAGGTCTGCGCCCATGCCGGCCACGTCGCCCACGTTGTCGCCCACGTTATCCGCGATAACGGCCGGGTTTCTGGGGTCATCCTCCGGGATTCCCGCCTCCACCTTGCCAACTAGGTCCGCGCCCACGTCAGCGGCCTTGGTGTAGATGCCGCCGCCCACACGGGCGAACAGCGCGATGGAGGATGCGCCCAGGCTGAAGCCGGACAGCACGCCCACATCCTTTGTCAAGATAAAGAGTACGCCCACGCCCATGAGGCCCAAGCCGACCACGGCCATGCCCATCACGCTGCCGCCGGAGAAGGCGATGGACAGCGCCCGGTTCATGCCGGAGAGTCTGGCCGCATTTGCCGTGCGGCAGTTTGCGCGGATGGCTGCGCTCATGCCCAGGTAGCCCGCGATGGTGGAGAACAGGCTTCCCATCAGAAAGCAGCCCGCTGTAATCCAGCTGCCGGTGCCAAGGCCGATCACCACAAACAGAACGGCCACGAAAATCACTAACACGCGGTACTCTGAGGCAAGGAATGCACGCGCTCCCTCCGCGATGGCGTCCGCGATCGCGCGCATCTTGTCATTTCCCGGATCCTGGCGGATGACCTGCAGACGCGTGAACACCGCAAACAAAAAGCCGATCAGTCCGGTTACCGGGACAAGCCAAATTAACTGTTCCATAATAACTGTTCCTCCTGTTTCCATTTATTTGGTATAAATGATCTTAATGACATTGTAACAGACATTCATGAGATAATCAACAAAATTATTTAGTATACAAAAATATTTTTTAGCATAAGTTAAAG
>USJW01000072.1 GCA_900555045.1 uncultured Clostridium sp.
ATCTTAAACAGTATACCACAGAATGCCCTTTTCGTCCATTAAAAAGCGTCAGGTTGCGGGCGGGATGCCGGTGTAGTATCGGGTGCTATCCGGGCGCCCTGTATTTCTTGCACGGCATCTCCCCGTATGATATAATAAGGAAACGGATTGTTTGCATGAAATTCCGTACAGATGAGGGATTATTTTATGAAGATATCACAGACAAGGGACATCCGGTCCGCCAACCGGCTGACCATCATCAAGCATATACTGAACAAGAAGCACATCTCCCGGGCGCGGATTTCCGAGGAGACGGGCTTAAACAAGGCCACCGTCTCCACCATCGTGAAGGAGTGGATGAGCTTAAAGCTGGTGGAGGAGACCACCACCGGGGATTCAAACGGCGGCAGAAAGCCTATTATCCTGACGCTGGCCGCCCGGGCGGGCTACTGCATCGCGGTGGACATGGGCGTGCAGTCGGTGCAGCTGATCCTGACGGACCTAAACAACGAGATTCTGCTGCGGCGCTCCTTCGCCATCACGGAGCCGGCCTTCGCCTGCGTTTACCGCCAGCTCTACCAGGAGATCGACCGGATGATCAGCGCAATCCCGCCCTGCCCCTACGGACTCATCGGCATCAGCCTGGCCGTGCGCGGCATCATCGACCTGGACGGGGTGATCCGCTTCATCCCCAAACTGGGCTGGCACAATATCGACATCAAATCGCTTTTGGACCAGCGCTACCACGTGCCGGTCTACATCGACAACGACGGCAATCTGGCCGCCTCCATGGAGTCGCGCCTCTACCCCCAGTACCGGGAGATGACGGTGCTCAGCATCACGGATGTGATCTCCTGCGGCATGATCACGGACGGGGAGCTGGTGAGGGGCTACCTGGGCTTTGCCAACGCGGTGGGACACCACACCGTCAACATCCGGGAGACGCGCCAGTGCTCCTGCGGAAAATACGGCTGCTGGGAGCAGTACTGCTCCGACCAGGCTCTGTTGGAGGAGATAAACCGGAAGCGTGAGACGCCTCTGACGGACATCGACCAGTTCATCGACCTGATCCAGGAGCAGGATCCGGACGCGCTGGGGGTGCTGGACCGGTTTATCCACAACCTGGCCATCGGACTGTCCAACATCATCTTTTTCATGAACAGCGAGATGATCATCCTGAACTCCCACCTGATCCAGTCCCTGCCCTACCTGCTCCCGGAGATCATGAAGGACATCGTGCTCCCCATCACCCACACCCAGGAGATTCTGCTCTCCACCCTGGGCAGCGATGCCCCGATTCTTGGCGCTTCCATGCAGGCCATCGAGGCGTTCTTCGAGGTGCTTTCCATGCACGGCTGAGGAGTGGAAGAAAATTGTAAATATAACGTAATTGAAACGAAATTGAACACAGGCGGCCAATTATCTATAATGAATCTATCAAGTAATGTTTGGAGGGAACGACATGAAAGGGATCATGAAACGAATGTTGGGCTGCCTGTTTTTATCTATCTGTATTTCCGGCCTGGCCGGTTTGTCGGCCTTCGCCGCCGCTGAGAAGATCGACACGGCCAGGATCACATTTTCCTACGAGCAGGCCCCCAAGGCCGGGGAAGCCCCCGGCACAGTGACTGCAAAAACCACCAGCAGAGAATTCACCGTGGAGAGCGCAGAGTTCACAAACGATGTGGACCAGTGGACCCTGGGCGACCGGCCCGAGGTGACGGTGATTCTTCGCGCGGCGGACGGCTACCGCTTCTCCTACACCACGTCCAGCCACTTTAAGCTTAGCGGCGTGGGCGCGGAGTTCCGGCGCGCAAAGGTGCTGGAGAGCGGCAACCGCCTGTCCTTAGAGGTCTATCTAAAGCGCGTGGAGGGCAAGCCCGACCAGGTGCAGTATCTGGAGTGGGACGGCTCCTACGCCATGTGGGACGAGGTTGACGGGGTCAAGCACTACGAGGTGCGCCTCTACCGTGGCCGCAGGCTTCTGACCACCGTCACCACCACCAAGACCACCTACGACTTCCGCGGCGACATCACCCAGGGCGGCGACTACACCTTCCGCGTCCGTGGCATCGCCCGCTACGACGGCAAGGCCGGGGACTGGTCCGACTACTCCGACGAGAGCACGTTCTCGGACTACGAGGCCTCCCGCTACAGTAACGGCAGCTGGGTCCAGAACCAGCGGGGATGGTGGTACCGCTACAACAACGGCGACTACCCGGCAAGCTGCTGGAAAAACATCGACAACGCCTGGTACTACTTTGACCGGGACGGCTACATGTGCACCGGATGGCAGAAGATCGACAATAAATGGTACTATCTGGAAGGGAACGGCGTTATGCTCACCGGGTGGCGGTTCATAGATGGGAGCTGGTACTACCTGGAAGGAAACGGCGCCATGGCCACCGGCTGGCGGAACCTGGGCGGGCGCTGGTACTATCTAAATCCCAGCGGCGCCATGCTCACCGGGTGGCAGTGGATCAACAACCGCTGGTACTATCTGGAGCCCAGCGGGGCCATGCTGACGGGATGGCAGCTGATCAACGGGCGCTGGTACTACCTGGAGGGAAGCGGCGCCATGGCCACGGGATGGCAGCAGCAGCGCGGCATCTGGTATTATTTGGATCCCAGCGGCGCCATGGTGACCGGGTGGCAGAATATAAACGGCCGCTGGTACTTCTTCGACGGCAGCGGCGCCATGTACGCCAACCGCACGACCCCGGACGGGCATTACGTGGACGGAAACGGGGCGCGGAGGGATTAGGCCGCCCCGATAGCATCAAATTAATTTGACATTCTCCCCTGGATCTGTTACGATTTTTTACATTACAACGTTATGTCAAACTGCCAGCTACGGGGTCACATACCCGCGGCCGGGCCGTCTGGCAAATCGCAACAGGAAAGGGGAATTTTTATGTATCAGAACATATTAGAGGAGGCGCTTGAGCTAAAGGGCCAGCTGACCGAGTGGCGCCGCGCCCTGCACCAGATGCCGGAGGTGGGTCTGGAGCTTCCGAAAACCAGCGCGTTTGTGCAGAAGGCCCTGGCCGATATGGGCATCCCGTCCCAGGTCAGCGTGAACGGCTCCTGCGTCACGGCGCTGCTGGGAAGAGGCCCGCGGTGCTTCCTGCTCCGGAGCGACATGGACGCTCTGCCCATGGAGGAGGAGTCCGGGCTTCCCTTCGCCTCCGAAAACGGCTGCATGCACGCCTGCGGGCACGACATGCACGCCGCCACCCTGCTGGGAGCCGCCCTCCTCTTAAAGCGGCATGAGTCCGAGCTGAAGGGTCAGGTGAAGCTGCTGTTCCAGCCCGGCGAGGAGACCTTCAACGGCGCAAAGGCTGCGGTGGAGGAGGGAGTCCTCGAAAATCCCACCGTGGACGCGGCCTTCGCCATGCACGTGTTCGCCCAGGTCCCCATGAACACCATCGCCTACGGCGAGCACCCCATGGCCTCGGTCTTCGGCTTTAAGATCACCCTGACCGGCGTGGGCGGGCACGGCTCTATGCCGGAGACATGCATCGACCCCATAAACACCGGCGTCCACATCTACCTGGCGCTTCAGGAGCTGATCGCAAGGGAATGCCCGCCGGCAAAGGAGGCCGCCCTGACCATTGGACAGTTTTCGGCCGGAAGCGCCTCCAACATTATCCCTCAGCAGGCGGTGCTCCAGGGCACCCTGCGGACCTTTGACCCCGAGGTGCGGGATTACCTCATCGGCCGGATCCGCCAGGTCTCCCAGGGCGTGGCGGACACCTACCGGACCGGCATGGACTTCGAGGTCCTCTGCAATGTGCCGAACGTGGTGTGCAACCCCGACTTAAATGAGGAGCTCATCGGCTGCCTGAAGGAGATGGACCCAAAGTTAGACACACTCCCCGTATTCCACGTGATGGGTTCCGAGGACTTCGCCTTCATCTCCGAGAAGGTCCCCTCCTCCTACTTCACCGTCGGCGCTGCCGTGGAGGAGGAAAGCGAGCGGTACGGCCAGCACAACCCCAAGGTGCGCTTCAACGAGGACGCGCTGCCCACGGCTGCGGCGGCCTACACCTGCGCGGCCTTAGAGTGGCTGGCGCGGCACGGCGAAAATTAAAAAAGGCGAAGGAACTCCCCTTCACGGAAATTAAAAAAGGCGAAGTGACTCCCCTTCGCAGGAATTAAAACAGGCAGGGCAAGTCTCCTTTTTCGGAAACTTGCCCTGCCCTTTTTTGCGGCGTTCCCCGGCAAGAACTAGAAATTTTTTCCATTCCAGCCCCAGTCCGGGAGCGCTTCATATTTGATGTAAAGGTCCTTCGGCGCGACGCCCAGGTTTTCCCCGAGAATCCGGGTCAATTCCCCGGTCATCTTCTCCGCGCCCTCGCGGTCCACGGCGTCGCCAAGGATTTTCACCTCAGCGATGGCGATGGGCCGGTCCGTCTCCCCGCCAAAGTACATCTGGCAGTGATCCTCGATGGCCACCATCAGCCAGTCCTCGCTCTTTCCCGGCAGGTAGGCGATGGCCTGCCCCAACCCCGCCTTGATCCGGTCGGAGACGTCCCGCGCGGTCTTCACGTTGGTCTTAATCTGTATACACGGCATGTCTTTTACTCCTCTCCCCTCTGCTTCCTCAGCCGTAAATCAGCCTGTGGCGGAAGTAGAAGAAATGGTCGCTGTGGGTGTGGATGCTGAGCATCCGGGTGTGGGGGTGATCCTTAGAGCCGAACTCCCGCCCGAACTTGCCGATGGTCAGCGCCTGGCCGCCCACATAGATGCAGGAATAGTTGAAGAACAGCTCGTCCATCAGGCCCTGGGCCACCAGGAAGTGCATGTAGGAGGGCGTCTCCACCAGCACCTTGTCCAGGCCGAACTTCTTCATGATGTATAGCGCCACCTTGGAGTCCGGCGCCTTGTCGCCCGTGGCGATCACCAAAATCTTGTCCTGGTTCGCCTTCATGCCCGCAATCATCTCCTCCGTCACCTCGGAGATGTCCGCAACCGGGCCCACCAGGTAGTAATCCTGCTTCATCTTCTCCTGAATCACCGGGATCCCCGCCTTGGAGGTGCTGATCATCACCGGCACCTCGGGCGTCTGGAACAGCACGTGGTCAAAGGGGATGTCCGTCGCGTCCAGGGAGGAGATAATGTTCCACGGCACCGGCTGCATCCCGGCCGCGATCCTGGCGTCCTCCAGTTCCTGGGAGAACACGTGGGCGGTGTAATCGCTCTCCGCGTTCATGGTCCCGGCGCCGATGATATCGCCGTCGGACACGGCCCGCAGCATGTTTAAGATCCACCAGTCCGCCCCGGCCCCGTCGCCGTCGCACTGGTTCAGCTTTGCGATTAATGGTCCCTGGGGGGCGTCCGTGAACGCAATCCGCCCGTCGATGGAGGTCACCAGGGAGGTGTATGTGATCGGACGGTCCTCGTGAAGGTGGTCGAATTTTAACTCGCCGTAAATCTGCTTCATCTCGTCGCAGGTGATGGTCTCCACCTGGGCCTTGTCCAGCTCTTCGCTGCGGTAAATCTGTCTGATTTTTGTCTTTTCGATGTCAAAGGGCATCTTAAATAGAGAGGTCGCCATTGTCATATCCTCCTGTTAAATCAGGCTGCCGCCGCAGACGTGCATGATCTCGCCGGTGATGAAGCCGCTCTCGTCGCTGGACAAAAAGGCAATGGCGTTTGCCATGTCGTCGATCTTGCCCATCTTGTGCAGGGGATACAGGCTGGCGTAGGACTCCTCCAGAGCCGCCGGATCCTCAGCCTCGGTGAAGCGCTGCTCGATCATGGGCGTGCGCACCAGTCCCGGAAGGATGGCGTTCGCGCGGATATGTGGCGCATACTCCAGGGCGATGCACTTGGTCAGCATGATCACACCCGCCTTGGACGGGCAGTAGCCGATGCGCTCGGGAATCGGGCGGACGCCCAAGTCGGAGCCCACGGTCACGATAGTGGAGCCCTTCTGCTTCTTCAGCTCCACAACCGCCGCCTTGCACATATTGAACACGCCGCCCAGGTTGATGGACAGCTCGCGCATAAACTTATCATAGTCCGTGGTCTCCAGGGAGCCGATGAAGGTCACGCCCGCGCAGCAAACCAGCTTGTTCACGCGGCCGAACGCCCGCACGGCCTCCGCCACCACGCGCTCCGCCTGGGAAGCGTCGGTTAAGTCCGCCTGCACGTAGATGGCGTTCTCATCCTGGATGTGCATCTCCGGCTCGATGCCGCAGCCCACAACCTTGGCGCCCTCGGACAAAAATTTCTTCGCAACGCCCTCGCCGATTCCGGAGCTGGCGCCTGTCACGATCACTACTTTATCTTCAAATCTCATCTTACATTTCCTCCCAAATTAGATTCTCTCAAAACGGCTGTAGCGGTGCACGCCGAAGTTCTCCTCGTTCTGCACAACGCGGATCAGCTCGTAGGGGCGTCCGAACTTCTCGTCGAACTCCTTGATCAGCTGCGCCTGGTACTCCTTCTGATCGATCTTTCTCCAGGACTCGATGCTCTCCCAGGCGAAGATGAAATGGATCTCGCCCGGCTTGTTGTCGTTGATCCAAACCTCCTTGTACAGGAACGGAATGTGGTCAAAGCCCGGCGCGAAGGCCTCCTTTAAGGTCCAGATCTCGTGGTCTACCTCCAGATAGCGCTCCACATCCTCCGGCGCCACCTTAAACACCAGATGCTCCATCGGATAATGCTCTCCCTTTGTGTAAGTATAACCCTGCATAATAAATTCCTCCTTTATGTTTGTGTTTTATAGGCACCGGCGCAGTTTAATTTGCGCCGTTCATTTTCTTTGCAAGCTCCACCACCGCAGCAGCGATATCCGGGCGGGTCTCTAAGGAGTCGCGGTCGCTGTTCGGCAGACACACCTCCCCGAGGCACTCGGCGCTTAAGTCGTTCAGCAGGTTCTTTAACACCAGCTCGCCGCCGAGAAACTGATTTTCAAAGCTGGGCGCGCCGCCCACCATAAGGATTGCGCCCTTGCGCAGCAGCTTCTCGGGCATGTCGTTTCTCACATGGCCGGCCCAGTACACCTGGAAACGGTCGATCAGCGTCTTCATGCGGCCGGTGACGGAGTGGAAATAGATCGGAGAAGCCAGAAGAACGTTGTCCGCTTCCTCCAGTTTCTGGTAAATCTCCTGCATCCCGTCCTTGACGGCGCAGGCCTTCGTCTTCCAGCAGTACCGGCAGTCCAGGCAGGGCTTCACATCCGTGCGGTACGCGTCGATGATCTCCTTCTCCCCGTCCAGATTCTCCAGGAACAAATCCACCATCTTTCTGGTGTGGCCGTTAGGTCTGGCCGCTCCGATAATCACTAATGTCTTCACTTGAGTTTCCTCTCTTTCTGGTTAAATTTCATGACGTGCATCAGGGCAAATGCGATTGCCAGCACAATGTATACCTGGACAAATCCCATATCCGGCCCGTAGGTCTCGGTGCCGAGAATTCCCGGTGAGTGGATCATGCCGATCCCCGTAAGCCCCAGGGCGACCAGGTTTGTTATGGAAGCGCTCTTCCAGTTGTTGTCGATGATGAACACGAACACGCAGCCCACCAGCAGTCCCACAAAGGCGGAGCCTGGGTCAAAGGCCATAAATCCGGGCAGCGCGCCCTCCTTCATGTTGTCCACGATGAAGTCCATGACCACCGGCAGGGAGGCCATGATCACCGCGGGGAAATATTTCTTATCCACCACCTCGAAGGCCTGGGAGTAACTGGAAATTCCCACGAACACCAGGATCGGAAGCACCACCGCCTCCGGGATAAAGGCGTTGATGATGGCGGTCAGGCCGGTCAGGCCCACCAGCGCATACAGCGCCACGATTCCCAGGTGGTAGCCGGTGCCGGATTCCATCTTTTTCCAGCCCGGGTAGCCCCAGTAGAGGCCCACCGCCAGGGGATTGCCGAAGCATGCGCCCACCACGCTGGCCACGCCGCAGAGCACCAGGGGCTTGGTGTTGGTGAAGAAGGTGTCGCCGCACTCCTTGGCCTGCTCCACCGCCTGGATTCCGGTGATCACCTCGTTTAAGGAGAACACGATGATGATCGGCAGGAAGGGGATCATCTCCTTCACCACCTGTCCGTCAAAGATTCCCAGGGTGGGGTGCGGGATGTAAAAGCTCAGGCTGCTTAGGGATTCCTGCACCGCGCCAAATCCCATGACACCGCTGATCCAGGCCACCGCCGAGCCGACCACGATGGCGATGAGGGCGGCGGGCAGCTTGGTCTCCACACGGCCCAGATAGATCACGAACAGCACGATCAGGGACAGCCAGCCCACCAGGGGCATTTTTAAGACGCCGTTCATGGACTGCATGATCAGAAACGCCATGGCTCCGCCGGCTAAGGAGCCGAACAGCGCGCCCGCCGGTACGATCTTTAACACCAGCGGCACCACGAACGCGCCGATGATGAACACGATGCCGCCCAGGAGGTGGGCCAGCACGCCGGTCTTAAAGGCCAGGTCCGCGTTTCCGGTGCTTAAGAACACCGGGAGCATGATGCTGTAGAGCCAGATGAACATTCTGCCCGCCTGAAGCCCCGCGGGGATGGCGGTCAGGTTCGGATCGTTGCGCTTGGCCGCTATCCCTCTATAATAGAGCCAAAGTCCGCCGTTTAAAACAACTACCGTCAAAAACATGCCCGGCATCATGGTGCCGAAGATCGTCCCCGAGTCCAGCCCGAAGGTGCCCGCCAGGATGGCGATGGCCACGATCACCTTGGAAAATCCGTCGAAGAACACGCCGATGGACGCGTCCAAGTCCGCTTTCTTAAAAAATGGTATTTTTGCCTTTTCCATACCGTTTATCCTCCTGAATCCTTTACTGTTTTATTCATAATCGGCCCGCCCCGGCTAATTCGCCCCGAGGCCTGCGCCCCGCCTAAGATCCGGCGCAGCCAATTCGCTCTGCGGCCCGTCTCAGGCCTGCCGCGCCTCCCCGGCCTCGAAGAAATGCCCCTTCATGTAGAGTAACGCAGCCACCGTCAAGTACACCGCCCCGAAGATCATCCCCGGCTCCGTAAACAGCGCGATCCCCTCGCAGTGGATCATTCCGGTCGCCGCGCAGGCGGCCATCACAAGCGCAAAGGCCCCCGCCATCTTGTACCTCCGGTCCACCACGCAGGCCAGCAGGCCGGCGAGCAGCAGGCTGGTGAGAAAACCGCCGTTTCCCAGGTACATGATCCCCCGGATGGGCACGGAGTACGCCGCAAACTGCTCCGCCGTAACTGACGCCATGGTGCCTCCGGCCGCCTGGACCGAGGAGTTCACAAGCGTCTGCATGTACTGGAACAAAATGGGGATCATGGACAGCAGAATGACATTGTAGTACTTCTTGTCCATGGAGCGGAAGGTGTTGTCCGTCACCGAAAATCCCACAAAGATCAACAGCACCATCACCGCCTCCGTGGGGATCACGGACATCATCACTCCGGTCAGCCCGGTGGTGCAGATCACCAGACACAGAAGCCCGTTGACCAGGGAGAAGCCCGCCCTGGCGTCCAACTCCTTCCAGCCCGGGTGGCCGAAGTACACCGTGGTGGGGAAGGGGTTCCCGAACAGCGCGCCGGTCAACGTGGAGACGCCGTCCATGATCATGGAGCGCCGCTCCGGGTAGACATCCCCGGCCATCTTCGCCGATTCCAGGCCCTGCAGCGTGGACAGGAAATTGTTGATCTGCAGCGGGATGATCACGGGCAGATACGGCACAATGCCCTTAAACCCGGCCGCGATGTCGCCGATTCCCAGGGAAGGCGGGTAGAACCCCAACTCCGAGAAGGAATCCTTTAACGCCCCCGGCGTTAAGTAGCCGCAGGCCCAGGCCGCCGCCGTTCCGATTAAGATGGCGATCACCCCGGAGGGTATTTTCGCGAACCGCTTGTCCGCCTTTCCCAGGTAGTCGATGATAATAATGAACAGCGGCAGCACCGCGTAAACCGGCTTGTCGAACACCATGGCCAGTCCCACGATGGACAGCCACACCATGGCCGATGAGGCCATGTTTCCCATCAGCGCGCTGTTGGGGACCGTCCTTACGATCCAGCGCCCTGCAAAGCCGCCGGCGATCTCCACCAGGCCGCCCACAAAGGCCGCGGCCAGCCCCACCTGCAGGGCCAGGTCGCAGTCCCCGGTCTGCCAGTACACCGGGCCGATGATCAGGTACAGCCAGCCGGACAGCTGGGAAGCGCCGATCCCGAAGGGCTGGGAGGTGACATTCTGCCGCCGTTCCCTGTGCGCCAGGCACCAAGCCTCGTAGAAGTACCACAGATTTCCCAGGAAGATGGCCAGCCCGATTCCCGGCACCACCTTTCCGATCACCACCCGCGCCGGCATGCCGAACACCGCGGTCATAATCCCGGTGGCGGTCAGTATTTTCGAGAATCCGTCAAAGAAGATTCCGAGGGACGCGTCGATGTCGCCCTTGCCCCACCAGCGGTATTTGAATTGCGTGTTTTCATTCATTGTTAAATATTCTCCATCTATTTGTTTATGTCTCAAACAAACTGGGCAAAAAATAAATCCGCCTTCTAATTCATAAGAACGAATGTGTATTTATCATTTCCGCCACTCTCGCCCCTCTATTTATTTAACAGTCAAACAAACTATGTATTTAAAAAGCGGATCTCAAATCCTTTTTCAATATAGCACTTCGTTATTTAATTGTCAATACCATTTTTAACTTTTTTGAACGAAATCTTTACGTGAAAAATCCTTGACAGAAATTCCAATTCGTGCTAGTCTAATGCTATTGTAAGGGAGTAGTCAGCGCAGCAAAGCGTGACAAAGTCAACAACACTGGAGCCGTCCAAACGCGTGGTTCCCTGGCTTGGTTTTAAATGACGAGACTTACCTGTTCGTTTCTCGGAGGAAGTGACAGGTGGAGTCTTTTTTTGTTGTCTTTTCCGATTCCTGGTGACGTGACCGCAGTCATCTGCGGAGTGTTTGGCCCCGCCGGAAGGCCGCGGGAATAAATGAGGGAGTAATTCCGCATACTAATGCTAAGATAGGGTATGCGAGGTAAGTCAACAAAATGGCTGCTGCACAGCGGTCTGGCTTATCTTTAGAGAATGAGACTCATATGCAGGTTTGTTTAACATAGCTGTGTATGGGTCTTTTTTATAAATTAATCACCTTTTTCACCATAAGTTTAAAGGAGGAACAAAACGTGAAAGAGTATTTATCCAGTGTGGAGGACGTGCTGAAGGAACAGAATTCGTCCCCGGAAGGCCTCACAAGCGCGGAGGCGGAAAAAAGGCTTGAAAAATTCGGAAAGAACAAGCTGAAGGAAGGGAAAAAGGTCTCCCTGATCAAGCGCTTCTTAGATGAGCTGGCCGACCCCATGATCATCATCCTGATCGTGGCCGCCGTGATCTCCGGCTTCACCGCCTACTACGAGGGCGAGTCCTTCGCCGACGTGATCATCATCATGATCGTGGTCATCATCAACGCCGTTCTGGGCGTGGTGCAGGAGAGCAAGGCCGAAGCCGCCATCGCAGCCTTACAGGAGATTGCCGCAGCCACCAGCAAGGTGCTCCGGGATGGCAAGATCGTCACCTTAAAGAGTGAAGAGCTGGTGCCTGGCGACGTGGTGGTGCTGGAGGCGGGCGATTCGGTTCCCGCGGACGGGCGAATCATCGAGTGCGCCAGCATGAAGATCGAGGAGGCGGCCCTGACCGGCGAGTCCGTTCCGGTCAACAAGATCGTCAGCCTGTTAAACTTAGAGGGCGAGAAGGATGTCCCCCTGGGCGACCGCAAAAACATGATCTACATGGGTTCCACGGTGGTGTACGGCCGCGGCAAGGCGGTGATCACCGGAACCGGAATGAACACCGAGATGGGTAAGATCGCAGACGCCCTGGCTCAGGCCAAGGACGAGGAGACCCCGCTTCAGATCAAGCTAAACCAGCTGAGCAAGATCCTCACGGTGCTGGTTGTCGGAATCTGTGTGGTGATCTTCGCAGTCGGCCTGTTCCGCGCCAACATGACCCCCGAGGGAATCACCGGCGACACGATTTTGAGCACCTTCATGGTGGCGGTATCCCTGGCCGTCGCGGCCATCCCCGAGGGCCTGGCCGCCGTGGTGACCATCGTGCTCTCCATCGGCGTGACCAACATGTCCAAGCGCAACGCCATCATCCGCAAGCTGACCGCGGT
Organism: uncultured Clostridium sp.; assembly: GCA_900555045.1. GTDB lineage: Bacteria > Bacillota > Clostridia > Lachnospirales > Lachnospiraceae > Enterocloster. The sequence continues at coordinate 12,116 of USJW01000072.1, forward strand.
GGAAACCCTGGGATGTACGCAGATTATCTGTTCCGATAAAACCGGAACCTTAACTCAGAACAAGATGACCGTGGTGGACCACGTGGCGGAGGACGAGAACGCCTTAGTTCTGGCCATGGCCCTCTGCTCCGACGCAGAGCTGGATCCGGACAGCCACGACGCGGTGGGCGAGCCCACGGAGTGCGCGCTGGTGAACGACGCGTTCAAGCACGGCATGGCGAAGCCGGACTTAAAGGCCGCCTACGTGCGAGTGGCGGAAGCTCCCTTCGACTCCATGAGAAAGATGATGTCCACCGTCCATGAGACGAGCGACAATACCATTGTCCAGTTCACCAAGGGCGCGCCCGACGAGGTGTTAAAGCGCTGCACCAGAGCGCTTGTGGGCGGCAAGGTTGTGCCCATGTCCGACGAGATCCGCGCGGGCATCTTAAAGAGCAACAAGGCCATGGCGGACCGCGCACTGCGCGTGCTCTGCGCCGCAAGACGCGACTGGAGCCAGATGCCTGAGAGCTCCGATCCCGAATTCTTAGAGCAGGATCTGATCTACCTGGGACTGTCCGGCATGATCGACCCGGTTCGCCCGGAGGTCAAGGCCGCCATCGTAGAGTGCCGCCAGGCGGGAATCCGCCCGATCATGATCACCGGCGACCACAAGGACACCGCCGTGGCCATCGCCATGGAACTCGGAATCATCACCGACGCCTCACAGGCGATCACAGGCGCCATGTTAAACGACATGAGCGACGAGGAATTCAACCGCAACATTGAGAACTACGGCGTGTACGCCAGAGTGCAGCCCGAGCACAAGGTGCGCATCGTCACCGGCTGGAAGTCCAAGGGCAAGATCACCGCGATGACCGGCGACGGCGTCAACGACGCCCCCTCCATCAAGAGCGCGGACATCGGCGTGGGCATGGGCATCACCGGCACGGACGTGACCAAGAACGTGGCGGACATGGTTCTGGCGGACGACAACTTCGCCACCATCGTCTCCGCCGTGGAGGAGGGCCGCCGGATCTACGCCAACATCCGCAAGGCCATCCAGTTCCTGTTGGCCTCCAACCTGGCGGAGGTGCTGGCGATCTTCTTCGCCACCCTGATCGGCTTCACGATCCTGGAGCCGGTGCACCTGCTGTGGATCAACCTGATCACCGACTGCTTCCCGGCCCTGGCGCTGGGACTGGAGCAGAGCGAGCCCGACATCATGAAGCGCGCGCCCAGAGATCCCAAGGAGGGAATCTTCGCCGGCGGCATGGGCTTCGACGTGTTCTTCCAGGGCTTTATCGTGACCATCCTGGTGATGGTGTCCTACCTGTTGGGCCACTACATCGAGAGCGGCGTCTGGGAGTTCGTCAACAGCCCGGACGGAACCACCATGGCGTTCCTCACGCTGTCCATGGTTGAGATCTTCCACTCCTTAAACATGAGAAGCCGCCGCGGCTCCCTGTTTAAGATGACCACCCACAACCACTTCCTGTTCGGCGCCATGGTCGTATCCCTGATTCTGACCACCGCCGTGATCGAGGTGCCCTTCCTGGCAAACGCGTTTGAGTTCACACCCATTGACCTCAACGAGTACGCGGTGGCCCTGGGGCTGGCTGTGTTGATCATCCCGATTATGGAGATTGTGAAGCTGATCCAGCGGAAGATGGGGAAATAATTGTGACTTCTGTTTGACCGCAAAATTGACCGGAAAAGCCGCCCCGCCAGGCATTGGCGGAGCGGCTTTTTTTCGGTTTTTCCCCCATAATTTCCCCATAAATCTTTTCAAAACCCTTGATTTTTTTTCATGACTGTGGTAAGATTATCAATGCTTATCGAGCATATGGGCGAATTCCCGAGTGGCCAAAGGGGACAGACTGTAAATCTGCTGCAAATTGCTTCGGTGGTTCGAATCCACCTTCGCCCATTAGCGTGCCAGTTATAGCTTAAGGACAACAGCGCAGAGCGTGTAATTGTCCTCGTTTTCAGCCGTGGTACGTGCGAATGCGGGTATGGTGGAATAGGCAGACACAAGGGACTTAAAATCCCTCGGAGGCGACTCCGTGCCGGTTCAAGTCCGGCTACCCGCATGAATTTAAGACAAGTCAGACAGCGTTTTTGCTGTCTGACTTTTTTTGTATCTCTTTTGTCCCGGCAATTCTGCCGTCCCGTATATTTATTTACAATTCCCTCAAAACTTGTTATGATTAATACACTTCAGACTGATCATCAGTCTCAGCAGAGAAAGGACCTGATTTTATGGAAACAATGGAAGCAATCCGTGAGCGCAAGAGCTACCGCAAGGAATTTAAGCCGGAGCCGGTTCCCAGAAGCGATTTGAAGGAGATTCTGGAGGCGGGCGTCGCCGCTCCCTCCGGCTGCAACCAGCAGACCACCCGCTTTATCGCCGTGGACGACCCGGCGCTTGTCCGGCAGCTGGCGGACATCTACGACAAGCCGTGGGCAAAAACCGCCCCGGCAGCGATTCTGCTGCTGACCAAGGAGACGATCTCCTACGCCGGAAACTCTTACCACGTCCACGACTACTCCGCCGCAGCGGAGAACATCCTCCTGGCGGCGACGGCCAAGGGCTACGCCACCACCTGGATCGAGGGACAGATCGAGGGCGAAAAGGCCCGGCGGATGGGTGAGCTCTTAGGCGTGCCGGAGGACCTGACCGTGGCCATCTACATGCCCCTGGGCATCCCCGCCGAGGAGAACCCCGGAGCGCCCAAGAAGCCCTTTGAGGAGCGGGCGTGGCTCAACAATTACGGCAGCGCGTTTTAGCCAAAAGGCCGGATTCACTTCACAAGTCACAGCGAAGTGAATCCGGCCTTTTATGGTCTTCTGGCTCACGCGTCCGCCAGATCCCCGGCCGCCTTGATCTTCACCCGGTTGGTATTCCCCGGATAGTACGCCAGAGGCACGTCCTCCACGTCGATAATCTCCACGGTCTCACGGACCGCGCCGGACTTGACCGCCAGCTCAATCGCCTCCGCGCGCGCCTTTTTGAGGGCCTCCTCCCTCGGAATCTCATCGTAGTTGATCAGCTGCTCCAGGGTTCCGCTCACCTTGGAGATGGCGGAGCCGATGGCATTGGCCGTCCCGAAGTGGTCGGGCTTCACCACCTTCCGGGTGCCCGCCAGCTGCTCCGGGACGATGATGGAGCCGCCGCCCACTAAAACCGCGTCGATATCCGCCCCGGAGACCTTCATGGCGTCGATGCTGTCCTCGATCATGGCGCGGATGACGTCCATGGCCTTCCTGGCGGTCTCCTCGCTGATTCCGGCCACCAGGGAGGGATCCCCCAGATCCGCCATCCCAAGGCGCACCGCCACGTCCGTGGCCGTCATGGTGTCACCCCCAAACACCAGGGCCTTCTCTGCGATGCGGTAGCCTACGCTGTCCGGGCCCACGGTGACGCTCCCGTCCTCGTGGCAGCGCACAATGGAACCGCCGCCCAGGCCGATGGAGATCACGTCCGGCATGCGGAAGTTGGTGCGCACGCCGCCGATGGTGACCGCCACGCCGGACTCCCGCGGGAAGCCGTTCTGGATCATCCCCAGGTCCGTTGTGGTTCCGCCCACGTCGATGACCACCGCGTCAGTGAACCGGCTCAGGTAGCTGGCGCCGCGGATGGAGTTGGTGGGGCCGCAGGCGATGGTGAGAATGGGATAGCGTCGGGCGTATTCCATGGTCATCAGGGTTCCGTCATTCTGGGATAAGTAGACGTCCGCGTTGGTGACGCCCTCCTCCGCCAGGGAGCGCGCAAAGCCCTCGGTGAAGCGCTCCGCCACCTGATAGAGGGCCGCGTTTAAGATCGCGGCATTCTCCCGCTCGATGAGGCCCATGGAGCCGATCTCGCTGGAGATGGACACGTGCACGTCCTCCCCCATCACCTCGCGGCACAGGGCCGCGGCCTCCAGCTCGTGGTCGTTTCGCACAGTGGAGAACACGCAGGAGATGGCCACGGACTGAACCTTGCCCTTAAGCCCCTCAAAAAACCGTCTGGCCGCGTCCCGGTCGAAGGCCGCCAGCTCTTTTCCGTCGTACTCAAAGCCGCCGCCCACGATGGCGTAATCCACCGCAATCCGGCGGATATCCTCATCCCAGTCCACCATGGGTGGGATCCCCAGGGTCGCGGGCGCGCCGATGCGCAGGATGCCGATGGGCGCCAGATTCTTCCGCTCCACGATGGCGTTGGTGCACTGGGTGGTTCCCAGCATGGCCTGGCGGATCTCCGCCCGGTCCACATCCGCCCGGGCCAGCACGTCGCGCACCGCGCCCACGATTCCGTCGTAGATATCCCCGGACGTGGGGTGCTTCACCTCCGCCACCACCCGGCGGTTTTCGTCGATCAGGACGGCGTCCGTGTTGGTGCCGCCCACGTCAATTCCCAGCTTATACATCCGCCTCACCTCCATTGACCCGCTCCTCCAGCGGAATATAGTCCGTGTCCAGCCCGAAATACTGCGGGCCCACAAGCGCAAGCCCGGCCTCCGTGCGCCAGGATTCATAGCACTTTAAGCCCACGGCCAGCACGCGCTTGCCGTATTTTAACGCGTCCGTGGTCACGGGGATGAAGGTCTCCGCGTCCACCATGCAGATCAGATCGGGCACAGTGGCCACAATCCGTCCGTCCACCTCGGCGCACAAATTCTCGTTCTGGAACACAATCTTCGCCTGGCGGCCCTTGTCCGTTCCAATTCCTTCCAATACCACGTTCCCGTAGTTGAACGCACCCTTGGTCTCCCGCAGGACGTCCACAATCTTGCCCTTAAACAGGCGGTAACCCTCGGCGTACTGCAAAAACGCCTCCTCCGGCGTCATGCCCCCGGCGCTCTTCACCCTGCGGATGGCCTCGCCCAGCTTCTGGCTGCGGGTCACAATGTTCTTGACCCCGTAGCGCTTTAAGGTGGCGCCGTCCATGCAGTAGAGGGACACGGAGACCGAGCCGCCGCAGCTCATGGTCACGGCTCTGGCCAGCTCCTCGGTCCACTTGTTGGTGATGGTGTTGAAGATGGCGCTGTTGCCCTTCTCGTCCACCAGGGCCATGGGTGTGGCCGACACGCCGCCCATGGTGAAGGTCACCATCTGTAGCTCCGGGAAGGCCCGCCCCATGCCGTCGGCGTCCACCAGTGGCAGCCCCATTCTGGCCGCAGCCGCGATGGGCAGCATGGAGTTCACGCCGCCCGCCTCCATGGGCATGAAGGCGTAGACCTGGCGGCCGAAGAATTTGCTCACCATCTCGTACAGGTTCTGGTACTCATTTTCGCCGATGGTTTTCTCGCCCAGTATGGTGGGCGCGCCCATCATGGCGATGGGCATCACCAGGGCGTCATCCGGCACCTCCTCCGGGTCCAAAAGGGTGACGGGGCCGCACTCGCGCACCGCTCCGATGGCCACCAGCTTTCCCACATAGGGATCTCCCCCGCCCCCGGCTCCCAGAAGGGATGCGCCCAGGGCGATGTCCTCGATCTCAGACAATCCGATTTTCCGCATACAATACACGCTCCTTTACGTTCACGAAAAGCCGGCGGATTGACCCCGCCGGCCTTATCTCACATAAGCATACTAAACTTTGTCTGAAATCGGAATCCTCCGCCCAAACGAATTTTCACCCACATTTTTGTCACTTTGGACAAATGTCCTCCGCCCGCAGCAGGCGCCGGGCGGCCACCGCGTAGTACAGGGGCAGCGTGTCCGGGAAATCGCCGATGTGGTAGCCCACCAGGTCCGAGCACCGGGCCAGGCGGTATTTGACCGTGTTCTTGTGGAGAAAGAGCAGATCCCCGGTCCTCTGGCAGCTGCACTGGGCGTCGAGCAGGTATACCTCTAACGTGTCTAAGCAGCCCTCATCCTTCTCCCTGCGGATGGACTCCAGGGGTTTCTGGGTCTCGTACACTCCGGTCTCCCCGCCCGCGATTTTTAAGCGGCACGCCCGGGCGAACTCCATCTCCCGGGTGTGGTAGGCGTTCTTGTGCGGAAACAGCTTGCAGGCGTCCGCCCGGTATTCCCGGTGCAGCAGAAACGCCTCCCGCACCGCCGCAGTGTCCGCCAGGTGGTTGCACCAGGTGAGCGTCAGGTGCTGCCGCTCGCCCGCCAGGCAGGCGTCTAGCTGCCTTTGGAGCTCCCGCTCCTCGTTTAAAGAACGGGGCCCGTCCACGAACAGCACCAGCTCCCCCTCGTAGACGTCCGCCACCACGGTGCCAAAGTAGGTGCGAAACAGCTCCCGCAGGCTCTGGAGGACGGCAAAGGAGTTTCCGTCATCCCACTCCCGCTCCCCGTGGAGAATCAGCATGGAGTGGATGGACGCCACGTCGATGTGGAAAATGTCCGCCAGGCGGCGCATCTTCATGGGTTCATCCTGAAGGATGGCGCGCACCAGCTCCCGCACGGCCACCGCGTCGTGCTGGGTGCTCCAGATGCTGGCCGCAAGGCGCACCGCATCCCCGGCCTGCTCCACCGCGGACTGCGGTAACGGCTCCCCCTCCCGGAAGATAAAGAGCTCCATGCACCGGCTCTGGTCCAGCCTCACGGGCACGCGGCTCAGCCGGTAGTCCGAGCCGTCCAAGTACACGCAGGCCTCCCCCTGGGGCTCCGGGAGCTCCCCGCTCTCCAGATAATCCCCCAGGGTCTTCCCCAGACTGCGGGGCCAGGTGGCCTCATTTAGGACGCGCAGGGAGCCGTCCGTCAAAAGGAACGAGGCCATCATGCGCTCGCTGAGCATCTTGAGCATGGTGTCCACCGTGCGCTGGTGGTTCGGCAGGCGGGACACCTGCTCTAAGAGCTCGCTCACAAAGGCGGGGTTGGCCATGCGGTCGCGCACGATGCGCTCCATGATCTCGCAGATGGCCTCCCCGTAGCGGAAATCCATCCGCCCCTCCGGCATCAGAATCAGCACAAAATCCTTCTCCTCGGCGATCCGCTTCATCTCCTCCGGCACCGCGGGCATGTAAACCCCCACATAGTACAGGATCAGCCCCACCTCGCCGGCCTCCGCCAGCCGCCTCACCACCGCGCACTGCAGCCGCTCATCCCTGGGATTGTTGATGAATCCGGTGATCACGATCTCGCTGCCGCTGTAGGTGTCCTCCGGGAACAGCCCGTCCTCAAGGGCCTGCGGGTCCGCATACTCCAGCACGGACACGTAGGCCACCGTGCGCGAAAGTCCCCCCGCCCCGGCCACCACCCGGGCGGGCTTTAGGGACGGAAGTTTCAACAGGTCGGCCACCGTAACGCTCATTCCATCATCTCCTTACGCAGTGACCCGCAGACCTTGTCGGCGGTTCGCTGCACTTAAACAACACCGGGCAGCCCCTTTATATCATAAAGGCAGCTGCCCGGTCAATCGATCAACTTATCTTATTCTTCCGTCTCTGCGACCTCAATCCCCAGCTCCTTAAGCTGCTTGGGGTCAACCGGCGTGGGCGCCTCGGTCATCAGGCAGGAGGCATCCTTCACCTTGGGGAACGCGATCACGTCGCGGATGCTGTCCGCGCCGACCATCAGCATCACCATCCGGTCGAAGCCGTAGGCCAGGCCTGCGTGGGGCGGAACACCGTACTTGAAGGCCTCCAGCAGGAAGCCGAACTGGTCGTTGGCGCGCTCCGGCGTGAAGCCCAGCACCTCGAACATCTTGGACTGCACGTCGCCCTGGTGGATACGGACGGAGCCGCCGCCCATCTCCACGCCGTTTAATACGATGTCGTAGGCCTTGGCGCGCACTCTGCCGGGATCGGAGTCAATGTACTTGAGATCCTCGTCCATGGGCATGGTGAAGGGATGGTGCATGGCCACGAAACGGCCCTCCTCCTCGGAGTACTCTAATAACGGGAACTCGGTCACCCACAGGAACTTAAAGTCGTCCTTCTTTAACAGATCCAGCTGTCTCGCCAGCTCCAGGCGCAGGTTGCCCAGAACGTCGTAGACCACCTTGTTTCTGTCCGCGGCGAAGAGCAGCAGATCGCCGGGCTTACCGCCCATGGCAGCCACCAGCGCGCTCATCTCCTCCTCCGTCATGAACTTGGCAAAGGAGGACTTTAAGGTGCCGTCCTCGTTGATCGCCACGTAGGCGAGACCCTTGGCGCCGAAGCCCTTGGCGTACTCCACCAGCGCGTCGATTTTCTTTCTGGGCATATGGCCCTGGCCCTCGGCGTTGATGCCGCGGACAGAGCCGCCGTTCTCCAGCGCGTTCTTGAACACGGCGAACTCACAGCCCTTCACCACCTCGGACACGTCCTTAAGCTCCATGCCGAAGCGCAAATCCGGCTTGTCGGAGCCGAAGCGGTCCATGGCCTCCTGCCAGGTCATGCGCGGGATCGGCAGCTCAAGGTCATAATTGCAGATTTCCTTGAACAGCTTCTTTAACAGGCGCTCGTTGACGTCCAAAACCTCGTCCACATCCACGAAGGACAGCTCCATGTCGATCTGGGTGAACTCCGGCTGACGGTCCGCGCGCAGGTCCTCGTCGCGGTAGCAGCGGGCGATCTGGAAGTAGCGGTCATACCCGGAGCACATGAGCAGCTGCTTGAACAGCTGGGGAGACTGGGGCAGCGCGTAGAAGGAGCCGGGGTGAACGCGGCTGGGTACCAGATAGTCTCTGGCGCCCTCGGGCGTGCTCTTGATCAGGGTGGGCGTCTCGATCTCCAGGAAGCCCTCCTCGGCCAGGAACGCGCGGGTCAGCGTGGCCACGCGGCTGCGGATCATCAGGTTGCGCTGCAGGTCCGGACGGCGCAGGTCCAGGAACCGGTACTTTAAGCGCAGGTCCTCCTTGGTCTTGCTGTTCTCCTCGATGGGGAACGGCGGGGTCTCGGACTCAGAGAGGATGCGCATGGAGTTGGCGCGCACCTCGATGGCGCCGGTGGCCAGGTTCTGGTTCACCGCGCCGGAGCGGGCCTCCACGCGGCCCGTCACTGCGATCACGAACTCGCTGCGCAGCTTCTCCGCCTTGGCGAAGTTCTCTGCGCCGCAGTCGCTCTCCTCAAATATAATCTGCAGGATACCGGAACGGTCCCTGAGGTCCACGAAAATGATTCCGCCCTTATTTCTGCTTTTCTGAACCCATCCCATCACGGTCACGTTCTGACCGATGTTGGCGGTGGTTACCTCTGTACATCTGTGGGACCGCTTGATCCCAACCATTGATTCTGCCATGATCTTATCTCCTTAATCTACAATCAGAGGATTCTCTGAGGAATCCCCTGTGTTTTGTCTCCGTTTGACACAGCTTAAACCGGCCTCAGCTCTTCAAGCTCTCCCGGTAGAATTCCTTAAACTGCGTGTAGCCTTCCTTCTCTAGCTGCTCCTTCTGGAACTTCTTGTTCTTGTTCATCTGGGCCACCAGGACCTGGACGCCGTTCTTGCGCGCCTCCATGGCCTCGCGGATCACGCCCGCTAAGGTAGCGGAATCCACGTTTTTCTCGAACAGGTAGGCCGTTTTCTCGCCCGCTCCCGGAACGGTAAAGCCGTTGTCCAGAAGAATGGTCACGATGCGCTCAAAGCCGATGGAGAAGCCGCAGGCCGGTGTCTCCATGCCGGTGAATTTGCCGATCATCTTGTCGTAGCGGCCACCGCCCGCCACGGAGCCGCCGAAGCCCTCCATGGAGATCTCGAAGATCGTGCCGGTGTAGTAGGACATGCCGCGCACCAGCGTGGGGTCGAACTCCAGGCCAAAGTCAGCCTCCGCCACCTCGCCCACCGTGTCCATAATGTGGGCCAGATTCTCGCTGACCTCACAGGGCAGCACGTCCGCCAGCTGCTCGCCCAGCCTGCGCACGCCCGCCGCGTCCCTTGTCACATTCCGCAGCAGGTCCATATACTGGCTCACGCTGTCCTGCGCGTAGCCGGACTCCAGCAGCTCCTTCTCCACGCCCTCAAAGCCGATCTTGTCCATTTTGTCCAAAATGATAAACACCTGGTCCATGGACTCCTCGGGGAATCCGCAGTGCAGGGCCATACCCTTTAAGATTCCTCGGTCGTTGATTCGCACAGTAAACGCATTGTCCGGGCAGATCCGGCCGAGAGCTGTGGTGGTCGCTAGGATTAACTCGATCTCCGCCAGGCTGGTGGGATCGCCCAAGATGTCGATGTCACACTGCACAAACTGGCGGAAACGTCCCTTCTGGGGCCTGTCCGCACGCCACACGCTTCCCATCTGCAGGGCCTTGAAGGGCTTGGGCAGATTCGCCGCGTTGTTGGCGTAGTAGCGGGAAAGGGGCAGTGTCAGGTCATAGCGCAGGCCGCTGTCCACCAGGTCGTTCTCCTCCTGCACCGCGTCCAGATTCAGCTTTTCGCCGCGTTTCAATATTTTAAAGATCAGCTTTTCGTTGTCGCCGCCCTGTTTGCTGGTGAGATTGGCGATGTGCTCCACGCAGGGAGTCTCGATCTGGGAGAACCCAAAACTCTTGTAGGTCTCGCGGATCTGGTTCATCACATATTCCCGAATCTGCATCTCAGCAGGCAGAATGTCCTTCATGCCGGTAACCGGCTTCTTCGTCAATGCCATATCATTCTCCAATTCTAATTTAGTCAATACCTATATTTTAATGAACTTTCGCGATTTTGCAAGACTTTTGGGGAATTTTCCTCAATATTCTTGCGGGCTGTGCGGATGGATCATGCGGATGACTCGCGCAGATGCCTCACGCAGATTCCCTCGCGCATATTCCCTCGCGCAGATTCCTTCACGCAAAAAATGGTTGCCGGGTTCGGGCCTCCTGTGGTAAACTGGTGGAAAGTCTGTTTATCTGTATTTCCAAACCGTTCACGGCGATTCCGCCGGACATTCAGACGCAGAGACTTACAACACAATAAAGCGCGCACAGAGAAGAGACGGCGTCTTGCATTTTACCTGTCTGTTTTATATAATGAGGTTAAAGCCCGCTCTCCTTTTGCAGCGCAGAATAAGGAGGAGAGATGGGGCAAAAAGATGTGGTTCTGGCCCGCTACTTTGAGGAGAACGCGCGGTTCGCCGACCTGGTGAACGGCTTTCTGTTCGATGGCGTGCAGGCAGTTTCCGGGCAGGATATCTCGGAGAAATCGGTGGCAGTCAACGGGATACTGGGGCGGCTCATGGGCCGGTTTACGTTTCAAAAATACCGGGATATTGTCCGGCGGGTGGCGTTAGGGATGCGCTTCGCTGTCATCGGTGTCGAGAACCAGGACCTGGTTCACTACGCCATGCCGGTGCGGGTCATGCTGGAGGACGCGGCCGGGTACGACGAGCAGATGCGGCGCATCCAGCGCCTGCATCGCGGACACCGCGATTTAAGGGGCGCCGAGTACGTGGGGCGTTTTTCCCGGAAGGACCGGCTGGAGCCAGTGTTTACCATTGTGATTTACTACGGATCCGAGCCCTGGGACGGGGCAAGGGATCTGTACGGGCTGCTGGATCTTGACCAGCTGCCCCCCGCGGTGTCAAGGCAGCTGAACAACTTCCGGCTAAACCTGCTGGAGCTGCGAAGCTTTGAACACCTGGATGCGTTCCGGACGGACCTGCGCGAGGTGTTCGGTTTCATCCGGCGCGCAAACGACAAGCGGGCGCTGCTGGCCTTCACCGAGGAGCGCCGGGAGCGATTTGAACATATGGAGGAAGATGCATTCGACGTGATCACCACCCTGACCGGCCTGGACCGCCTGGCCGGGATCAAGGCGCAGTGTATGGATGAAGGAGGGAAAGTTGATATGTGCGAAGGGATGCGACAGCTGTTGGAGGACAGCTTGAATGAAGGGATTGAGAAGGGGATTCAGCAGGGCATGGAACGCGGTATGAAACAGGGACTCAAACAGGGCGAGGTCTCACAAACCCGCAAGGTCGCCCACAACATGTATATACGCGGCATGTCCGCCGAGGACGCCGCCGCAATCTGTGAGATGCCATTAGAACAGATCGAATCCTGGTTCCGTGAGTGGGCTCGGAAGCGGTAATGTTAATCAGATTTGGAAAACGAGGGGAAGTCGTTATGTGTGAAGGGATGCGACAGCTGTTGGAGGACAGCTTGAATGAAGGGATTGAGAAGGGGATGAAACAGGGACTCAAACAGGGCGAGGCCTCACAACCCCGCAAGGTCGCCCACAACATGTACTTACGCGGCATGTCCGCCGAAGACGCCGCCGCAATCTGTGAGATGCCATTGGAGCAGATCGAATCCTGGTTCCGCGAGTGGGCGCATCGGCGATGAATCAGCAGTGTCCAACAATTCTAGCACTCCACACAATCAATCATCAAAAGGCCGAAGGATGGGGCCGCCGGCAAATTCGCCGGCGGC
>USJW01000073.1 GCA_900555045.1 uncultured Clostridium sp.
TTAACTTTGTATAATTTTTCACAATATACGGTGTGCGGCCGCCGCGGGGGGCCTGCACATCCCGGGCGGGTACGGCGGACTGCAGCCGCCGGAAAACGTTCGAGACACAGAGTATATTTGGAGAAAGAGGAGGAATTTGAGCAATGGGTGAAAACACACATACGTGTAGCTGTGGCTGCGATCACAGCGAGGCCGCGCTCCTTGCGCGGATCGGCGAGCTGGCAGCAGAGTACAAGGGAAAGGAGGGAAGCCTGATCCAGGTGCTGCACATCGCACAGGGGATCTACGGCTACCTCCCCATCGAGGTTCAGAGAGTGATCGCGGATGCGTTGGATGTCCCGCTGGCGGAGGTCGCCGGCGTTGTGACGTTCTATTCATTCTTTTCCACCCAGCCCAGAGGACGGCACACCATCCGGGTCTGTCTCGGCACCGCCTGCTATGTGCGGGGAGGAAAAAAGATTGTGGAGCGCCTGAAAGAGCTGTTGGACGTGGAGATCGGGGAGACCACGAAGGACCGCCTGTTCACCTTCGAGGTGGCGCGCTGCATCGGCGCCTGCGGCCTGGCTCCGGCCATGTCCATCGACGATCAGGTTTACAAGCAGGTGAACCCTGACAAGCTGGAACAGATTCTGAAACGCTACTATGAGGAGGATTGAGACGATGGGTGCAATGAATGAAAAATCCGGGGAAAACCTGACCATAAAGAGCGCGGCGGATCTGGCCGCAATCAAGAATGACTATCTGGCCCGCCGGGGCAAGTACAAGCGCCAGGTGCTGGTGTGCGGCGGCGCGGGCTGTATCTCCTCCCACTGCCAGGAGGTGAAGGAAGCCCTCTTTCAGGCGTTAAAGACCTACAAGGTGGACGACGAGGTGGAGGTACTGGTCACCGGCTGTATGGGCACCTGCGCCCTTGGCCCCGTGATCCTTGTGCAGCCGGACGGCGTGTTCTACACCAAGATGGATCCCGCGAAGGTGGAGGACGTGGTGCTGCGCCACCTGGTGAACGGCGAGATCTGCGAGGAGTACACCTATTTTGACGACGACATGGGCATCCACGTGCCCAAGATGGAGAACATCGGCTTCTTCGAGGGCCAGGTCCGCATCGCCCTGCGCAACTGCGGCCAGATGGAATTCTCCTCCCTGGAGGCCTACGTGGCCCGGGACGGCTACGCGGCGCTCGACAAGGCCCTGCACGGCATGAGCCGGGAGGACGTGGTCACCACCATCAAGGACGCGGGCCTCAGAGGGCGCGGCGGCGCGGGCTTCCCCACGGGCGTGAAGTGGGAGGCGGGCATGAACGCGGTGTCAGAGGACGGGCGCAAGTTCATGGTCTGCAACGCGGACGAGGGCGACCCGGGCGCGTTCATGGACCGCAGCCTGCTGGAGGGCGATCCCCACAGCATCATCGAGGGCATGATGCTCGGCGGCTACGCCATCGGCGCCAGCAAGGGCTACGTCTACGTGCGGGCGGAGTATCCCATCGCCGTGGAGCGCCTGGGGAACGCCATCGACCAGGCCCGGGCGGCCGGGATCCTCGGCGAACACATCCTGGGAAGCGATTTTAACTTTGACCTAGAGATCCGCATCGGCGCGGGCGCCTTCGTCTGCGGCGAGGAGACCTCCTTACTGGCCTCCATCGAGGGCAAGCGGGGCGAGCCGAGACAGAAGCCGCCGTTCCCCTTTGAGAAGGGCCTGTTCGAGAGCCCCACCATCATCAACAACGTGGAGACCCTGGCGAACGTGGCGCCCATCGTGCTAAACGGCTCCCAGTGGTACCGCCAGTTCGGCACGGAGAAGAGCGCGGGCACCAAGGTGTTCGCCCTGGCCGGCGACATCGTGAACGCTGGCATCATCGAGGTCCCCATGGGCACCATCCTGGGCGACATCATCTACAAGATCGGCGGCGGAATCATCGGCGGCAAGAAGTTCAAGGCCATCCAGTCCGGCGGCCCCTCCGGCGGCTGCCTCACGAAGGAGCACTTAAACACCCCGGTGGACTACGAGTCTCTGGCGAAGCTCGGCGCCATCATGGGCTCCGGCGGCCTGATCGTCATGAACGAGGACACCTGTATGGTGGACACGGCCCGCTATTTCATGGACTTCATCTGTGACGAGTCCTGCGGAAAATGTCTCCCCTGCCGCAACGGCACCCGCCGCATGTTGGAGATTCTGGAGCGCATCACCGAGGGCAAGGGCGAGCCGGGTGACTTGGACCTGTTAGAGGAGCTGGCCGAGACCATCCGCCAGACTGCCATGTGCGGCCTGGGCCAGACGGCGCCGAACCCGGTGCTCTCCACCCTGAAATACTTCCGGGACGAGTACGAGGCGCACATCTACGACAAGCACTGCAGCGCGGGCGTGTGCGCGGAGCTCCAGACCTCGCCCTGCCGCAACGCATGCCCGGCGAATGTGTTCATCCCCGGCTACATGTCCCTCCTGGCGGCGGGCCGCATCGACGACGCTTACCGCCTGATCCGTCAGGACAATCCGTTCCCGGCGGTTTGCGGCCGCGTCTGCACGCACCCCTGCGAGTCCCACTGCCGCCGCGCCCAGGTGGATGAGCCCCTGGCCATCTGTTACGTGAAGCGGTTCATCGGCGACTACGCGCTGCGGGACGACTACAGCGTGCCGCTTGTGGAGCCCCTGGCACCCACCGGCAAGCGGGTGTCCGTCATCGGTGCCGGCCCCTCGGGACTGACCTGCGCCTACTACCTGGCAAACCTGGGCCATGAGGTCCACGTGTACGAGGCCGAGTCCGTGGCCGGCGGCGTGCTCTACTGGGGAATCCCGGAGTACCGCCTGCCGAAGAAGGTCCTGGAGAAGGAGATCCATGCCATCGAGATGAGCGGCGTGCAGATTCACTTGAACACCTACATCGGCCAGGACATCACCTTTGAGGACATGAAGCGGCAGTCCGACGCCGTCTACATCGCGGTCGGAACCCAGGTGTCCCGCCTGTTAGACGTGCCGGGTGAGAGCCTGACCGGCGTGGAGAGCGGCCTCGGCTTCTTAAAGCGCGTGGGCTTAAAGCGCGATCTCACGGTTCCGGAGCGGCTGGTGGTCATCGGCGGCGGCAGCACGGCCATGGACGTGGCCCGAACCGCAGTCCGCCTGGGCGCCTCCCAGGTGACGGTGGTCTACCGCAGAGCGGAGAAGGAGATGCCCGCCGGAGAGGACGAGATCTTGGAGGCCCGCGAGGAGGGCGTGGAGATCATCACCATGGCCTCGCCGGTGGAAATCCTGGGCGAGGACGGTCATGTGAAGGGAATCCGCCTGGTTCGCCGTCAGGAGACCGACTACGGCAGGGACGGCCGCAGGCGCACCGCCCATGTACCCGGCTCCGAGTTTGACCTGGAGTGCGACGGCGTGATCACCGCCATCAACCAGGATGTGGATCACCAGGTCTACAAGACCAGCCACGTGGCTGCGGGCCGAAACGGCAAGCTGGAGATCGGCCGCTTCAGCCGTCAGACCAGCGAGAAGGGCGTGTTCGCGGGCGGAGACGTGAGCCCGTGGGGCGCGAATGTGGTGATCGAGGCCATCGCGGACGGCAAGAAGTCGGCCATGAAGATCGACCAGTACCTGGGCGGCAAGGGCGAGCTGAATGTGGGCCAGTGGTTCGACATTCCGCAGATCGAGCTGGAGGTGAGCGAGCCGCACGGACGCTTTGCCACCAGATGCTTAAGCCCGGAGGAGCGCAAAGACAATTTCCGCGAGGTAAACTGCGGCTACCACCAGCTGGACGCCATGGGAGAATCCCTGCGCTGCCTGCACTGTGACCGGCGCTGAAAAAGCCCAGCGTTTGAGGATGAGCGAGATTAATGCCAGGAGGAAAATGATATGCTGCATTTGACAATAAATGGAAAACCGGTGGAGGTCCCCGAGGGCTCCACCATCATGGAAGCGGCGGAGGCGGCGGGCGTGAAGGTGCCCAGCCTGTGCCATATGAAGAACGTCCACCAGTACGGCTCCTGCCGGATCTGCGTGGTGGAGGTGGAGGGCATGAGAAACCTGCAGGCCTCCTGCATGGTGAAGGCCAGGGAGGGAATGAAGGTGAAAACCCACTCCCCCAAGGTGCTGGCCGCCAGGAAGGTGCTCTACGAGCTGCTGCTGTCCAACCACCCGAAGGACTGCTTAAGCTGCAACCGCAACCAGAGCTGCGAGCTCCAGGCCCTGGGCTACGAGCTGGGCGTAACGGAGAGCCGCTTTGAGGGGGCCATGTCCAAGGCGCGGGTGGACATTTCCCCGTCCATCACCCGGGACACCAGCAAGTGCATTCTCTGCCGCCGCTGCGTCACGGCCTGCGCCCAGATCCAGAAGGTGGGCGCCATCCAGGCCCAGAACCGCGGGTTTGACACCGTGATCAGCCCGGCCATGGGCCTGCCCTTAAACTCCACGGCCTGCGCCATGTGCGGCCAGTGCACCGTGGTCTGCCCCACCGGCGCGCTCCAGGAGACGGACGGCCTGACGCCGGTCTGGAAGGCGCTTGCCGACCCGAACAAGCGGGTCGTTGTCCAGGTGGCACCCGCGGTCCGCGCGGCCCTGGGCGAGGAGTTCGGCCTGCCCTGCGGCACGCCCGTGACCGGAAAAATGGCCACAGCCCTGCACGAGATCGGCTTCGACGACGTGTTCGACACCCTGTTCTCCGCGGACCTCACGATCCTGGAGGAGGGGACGGAGCTCCTGGGACGCTTGAACGCCGCGCTGAAGGGCGGCCAGGCGGCGCTGCCCATGATCACCAGCTGCTCCCCGGGCTGGATCAAGCACATCGAGCACCAGTTCCCGGAGGAGCTCGACCACCTGTCCAGCTGCAAGAGTCCCCACACCATGATGGGCGCGGTGGTGAAGACCTTCTACGCGCAGCGCACGGACACCAGGCCCGAGGACATGTTCGTGGTCTCCGTGATGCCCTGCACGGCCAAGAAATATGAGATTTCGCGGCCCGAGATGGAGGTGGACGGCATCCGCGACGTGGACGCGGTTCTGACAACCAGGGAGCTGGCCCGCATGATCAAGAAGTGCGGCATCGACTTTGTGAACCTGCCCGAGGGCGAGTTCGACGCCCCGCTGGGCCTGGGCACCGGCGCCGCCGACATCTTCGGCGTCACCGGCGGCGTGATGGAGGCCGCGCTGCGCACGGTCTACGAGGTGGTGACCGGCAAGGAGCTGCCCTTCGAGAAGCTGCACGTGACCCCGATCGTGGGGTTGGAGCAGGTGAAGACCGCCTCCATCACCATCGAGGACACCCTGCCCGAGTACGAGCACCTAAAGGGCGTGACCGTGAACATTGCCGTGACCAGCGGCCTGGAGGGCGCCTCCAAGCTGATGAAGGAGGTGGCCGAGGGAACCTCGCCCTACCACTTTATCGAGGTCATGGGCTGCCCCGGCGGCTGCATAAACGGCGGCGGCCAGCCCCGCTGCACCGAGGAGAACTACCGCGAGAAGCGCGCCAAGGCCCTCTACAGCGAGGATGAGCGCAAGGTGCTGCGCAAGTCCCACGAGAACCCGGATCTTATGAAGCTGTACGACGAGTGGCTGGGCGAGCCAAACGGGCATATGGCCCACCATCTGCTGCACACGCATTATGTGAAGAGAGGGAAGTATAATCAGTTGGTGGAGGAATAAGAAAAATGATCAGAAGGCATCCCGATATCTGGGATGCCTTCTGCCTTTTAAGAACCGCTCATGGTGAGCGCGCGGATCTGGGTAAATAGGGCGCGCGGTCTGTTTTTAAATACATTGAGGTCGAAACAGTGACATTGGCTGTCCGGAGAGTGAACTTCAATTTGCCCATTTTTCAAACATATGCGGCTCTGATTGAACACGAAGCTGTCAATGTCGTTCTGATCCACAGTGATCGAAACATCGCAGGATAAGCGCTTGAGTTCACTGTAAAGTCGAAACTCCTCGTGGGAGCGGATATACAGTTCAGGGACATGGGCACTTGTCTGCAACAGGTACAGATTGGTGTACATGTTGACGCGCGGGCCGAACTCCAGAGGCTTAATCGTCTGTGGCAGAGGGAGCCATTCTCTGACAAAGAACTGATCGTACACTTCATCCGGATTGCGGTCATGCGAAATCATGGGAATCTGTTTTCGCAGAACTTTAGCCATCTGAATCACTTCCCCGTACACATGGATGCCCGCCCCCTCACCGAATACATTTCCCGGCTGATAGAGCGCAATGTAGTGAACGGGCAGGCGGTGATCCGCAACCTTCGCCGCCGGAATGTGGTAAAATTTCTGTTTGAGGCTCATTTCAAGCTGCTGTGGGCTGCGGACAACTCCGACCATGACATCGCGAATGCTCAAGTCAATTTGCGCCAGCTTTTCTGAGACGCCGACGGGCAAGGTGGTGCGCTCAAAGGCAGACTCCGGCGAGTCGGCAATCAGTTCGTCCAGCAACTTCGAGACGAGGGAGGTCGCGGTGGGGAGAAACGGGAGCCCGCCGATGTTGACCGCCTCGATGCTCTGATAAAATTTGTGGTTCTGATACTCGATTTCATTTCCGTAGGGAAAGAGCACATAGGCGCCAAACATGGTTCTCTCGAACACAGAGCCATCGCAGTTGGCGTACACAAGGGCATCCCGGTACCGGTGCATGGTGTTGATGTCGGCCTCATCGGGGCCGGGTGCGCCGTAGAGTGCTTTGTACGGACTCCCATTTAAGGCTGGATTGATCCGATATTTAGCATCAAAAACATATTGGTAGGGAACACTGGCACCCTTTTTCCTGAGGGTCAGGACATTGTCAGGCTTCTGCGCAATGGTCGGGAGCATGGTTTTCTTTGGATTGTAGGACAACTCGATGAGCTCCCCGTTTGCCGGATTCTCGTAGGTCACCGTGGATGCCACACCCTTCTGGAGCGTGACAAACAGTCCGTTTCCGTCAGTCTTAATAATGTCCTGTTGGAGCAACCGGTACTTTTTCTTCATGATCTGGTTGAGCTTAATAAAACACCAGTACTCATAAAGAATGGAGAGATCTTTGACCGAAATTTTAAAGATATCTCCGTCCAACGACAGGCCGCGCTGCAGAATGAGGTAGTACTTATACAACTCCTGATATCCCGGTGCCATGGAAAATACCATGGAGATTTCCGCCGAGGCCTCCAGATTTGAGACCGCATTGAGGAACGAAGTCCGCTCACGGTGGCTGATTCCCGCGATCATAGCGTCAATATCACCTAAAATTTGGAAATCCTTTTCCCGGTGAAGCTGCTCATAGTGTGAGCGCACATTCTTCAGCTTTTTGACGATGGCGTGCAACATAAATTTGACGAACTGATTTTCCGCGGTGTTGTATGTGATCTCCTTTTTTAAGGACAGCGCTCGATCAACATTGATCTGCCCGTTTTCCATCTGGATATGGTTGGGGTGCGACTGAAGCCACTTGCGGCTGCGCTTATCCATGCGCACAATCTTGTGAGGGGGGACGAGCTCCGTCTGGGTCTGCAGAATGTGGTTTGGGTGCGCAATGATGATGTCCAAAGCGGTGAGAAACTGTCCATAGATCGCGCGGATCATGCTGAAAAATTCAGTGGGGCTGCCGCCGATCTGAGGGATGGAGTTTGCCTTAAAGTAGGTTTTGCGGACAAACTCAAATGCGAGGTTGTACAGTTCATCGGTGATATCTGCCAGGATTTGTTGATAATCATTCTGGTAATGCAGTTTCGTGGGGAAAACCTCTATGCTGAGTTTGAGGTAGGGCGTTCCGTTTAAATGGATGCAGAGGTCGCTGTACCCGATTTCATCTCCGAAATTGATGATCCCAGACAAAATTTTGCCGGAGCGCCCGACAGCGCCGATTTTGTTTCGGACATTGAGGTTGTCATGCCAGAATTCGACGGTACAATCCCCTGAATTTTCAATGATCAGCTCATAATTTTGGCGCTCATAAAAAATCGGGCAAGTGCGGATCCTGGCGTGGTGCCGGCCAGCTTCCAACCCGCAGTTGGAAGCTAGCTCCAAATGAAACTGGTCCTGGCAGGTGATCTCAAACTGTGATATTTGCTCAGAGTCCACCAAAACATTGGAATTAGGGTGAATGTTTGGGCCCTTCAGCGTGACATTCAGCTGATCGGTCGAGATGAAAACCAGCTCATCACGTTTAAATCCAGTAAGAAGTGTAGCCATCCTCTTCGAATCTCCTTGTCATAAACGCAATCTTCTCGGCACTTTTTGCATAGATCACCGGATCATGGCTCTTCAGATACTGAAACATTGTCTCGCTGTAGGAGCCGCTGGCAGTGGGCGAAATTTCACCGGAACCGCCGACACATATCTTAAAAAGTGCGACCAAAGTGCGTTTCAAACACAGATTGCTTCCCTGGATGCGCGGCAAAATTTTTTGCAGGATCGCATAATCGATCGCGCGGTCCGCACTCATCAGAGAATATTTTTCATTGTAGATCACGTAAAAGCAGATTTCATCGCGCACGCGGTAGCCGATCTGTGCATTGGCCTCCTTCAAAATATCATTGATTCGCTTTAGGATCGAGATGGTGCTGAGTATGGTGTCCTCGCCCTCACCACATTCAGCCAGCAATAGATAGTCACTTTTTAGAAAGCGATTGTCCAGGACTGCCAGGTCGGCCCTTCCGATGGCAGGCTTTATATCCAAATCCACAAACGAAAATTCGATGGTGTTGGCGCGGTCTAAGACCTTCTTGCTGAACGGGAAGGTGGTCTCGTCCATGTTGACGGTGCCGATAACATAAAGATTTTCCGGGAGATACAGCTGCCCGTGTGCGCGAACGGCCGCCTCACTTTCTGGGATGTAGTCCGTGATGATCGCGCCGTTTTTAAAGCGTCGGGTCTCCAAAATTGACAGTATATCGCTCATGTAATACTCGACCCTGGCCAGATTCATCTCATCCAGGCAGAGAAAATACGGCAGATCTGAGTGACGGATCGCCTCCCCGATAAAATCAGTGAGCGCTCCCGGAACGTAATTCCCGTTGAGATCCACATGGCCAAAAAGATCCGTGGAATCCGACCAATCGGGTCGCACGGGCAATAATTTGTAGCGCCCGTTTGAGGTCGTGGCGCCCAGCGCTTCGGCAAATAGTTTGACAAGGCGCGTTTTACCGGTCCCCGAAGTGCCGGCCAAGATCACGAACGGTTTGGCCTTCAGGCAGAGATAAAAGTTTTCAATGAGCCCTTTCTCATAGGAAAAGCCCTTGGCTGCAATATACTCAGAGATTCGCGTCAACTCATCGGAGATATTGTACTCATCGATTGGGTCAGGTTCCTCCGCGATCTCTGTGTGACTGTCAATAGTCTGGTTCCAAAGTTCCGATAATTTTTCCATATACTCCTGCCTGATTTCAATCCCCGATGCCTGTGGACTCCACTGTTGCAGGGGAAATTCTTCTTTGAGCGTCTCCTGAGATAAATATGGTTCAGTGTGATAGTCGAGAATTCGCTCGAATTTCACGCCGATTCGGTTTACAGTTAAGCCGTTCGCTCGCTTGGCTTCGTCCCAGTGAGCGTCCTCAAAACTCTCGTGAGTTACTGTGCCGGAAGCGATAATGCCGCGAGGCTTGGAGCCAATTTTCATCAAGTACACCGTATCACCGATGGCTGGGTGCGTGTTTGCACAGCTCCATTTCTCCTCGACGGTCTGCCCGTCTTTCGTCAGAGCGGCGAGCTGATCAAAGATGTTCCACCGCCAGAGGTCGGGATTCCAAGTCAACAGCCATGCGCGCTTTTCATACTGCCTAATTTTTCCGAGATTTACATACTTTCCGTAAATTTCAATCAACTCAGACAAATCTTCCACAAGCCTTGCATGATCCGGGACCGCGCCCTTGTGGTACGCCTTGTAGAAGATACAGCCCTGTTCATAATACTCATTGCCCAGCGTCAGATTCGTGCCGGAGGAAAAACTGCCCGGTGAGATTTGACTCTGCACAGCGGCCGCAATCTCATGCATCTTTTGGATTGTCTTTCGCTTTCCGATTGTGTTTTTATAGTCGCTGCACCCTTGGTTGAGCGTCAAATAGAGCGTATCTCCACTTTCCGAGAGCAGGTACACAATATAAACTCCGCGCTGAGCGGAGGAGGTGATCCGCTTGTCAAAGATACAGATCCACGGCACCGTCGCCCAGTTGCCCTGTCCCACACTTCCTTTGACAATGTGAACTTCAGGATTGATCATTGGAAGCGAAGCGATGGCAGCGGGGACCGTTTGCCGGACCCATGTCCCCATCGCATTGTTGGCAAAGGTCTCGCGGGTGCGGCAATCTTTATAATCATTTAAGAGCGTGTTGAACAGCGAATTTAAATTCGTTCCGCTGTAGGTTTTGTCTATTTTAGTGAAATAGTAGTCAAGTTTTGCAGCTAAAATATCCCGGAGGTTTTGTAGGTCCTTCTGGGTCATTTCACTCATCAGGTCCGGGGCAACTGTAAAATACTCTGTGTCATCGATTTTTTTGATTCGCAGGAATCCGGCGCTGCTGATTGACTGATAGGGATTATCCAAAATAACGCTGTAAATGTCACTGTTGGAACAGGTGTCAACATGTTCAATCCGTTGATCAACGTCGGTATCTGGCAACTTTCCCTGGGAGAGCCTGTTTGCATAAAACTGTTTGAAGCGCTCGGCAACCCGGTGAACCGGAGCTTTCCCGCTCGCATCGATCAATGAGAAGAGACTCTCAAGAAAAACTAGCTTCATTGAATTGGGATACTTGACGAGATTGTCCTTCGGGCCCACAAACTGAAAAAATTTCAGTTTCATAGACAGCGTGCTCGCGGGAAAACACTCAAAGCGGATGCTGCCGTCGTCGGAGGCATAGATGCGCACAGACTCCTTCTGGTCATCCGGCACAGGGGAGGCCTTTTCGGCGCGTTCCTTCTGCCTGCTTATGCGGGCGGCGCTCAACGCGAAAATCTCCTGTAATTTTATTGCGAGCGGTGAAGTGTAGGAGTAACGGATTTGAACAATATCATTCCAGGGATATTTTTCTAGGTTAAAATCGGTGTTTCTCAGGGATGCCTCATAGCGCTTGCCCTCTACAAAAATATTGACTGGTCGTTTATTCCCCTTCGTGACAGTGACGCCCAGAGCATGAAATAGTTTGCCCTGCAAAGCGACAGGGATGGTCACCCCATCCATCAGCAACGATTGATCTACGTCTTTTTGGTACAGATATGTTTCTGCCATCGAATCCCCCTCACATTGATCCACATGTAATTTCTTCCAGTATACTCGATGTTCGGTAAAATGTCATGCGTTTGGGATATTTCGGATTATTTTCTTGGAAATATTCGAATGGTGGGAGTTCAAAAGTTAAATTAGATATGCCTAAAAACACAATAAAGCAAGAAAATACTTAAACGTTAACGCATATTTATTTGACGAATCTTTCCCTGGACGATATAATGGATTTATATTCCATTTTAAACAGTAGGAGGCACAGTTCATGGCAGTAACCTTGAAGGACATAGCGGAGGCGATGGGGCTGACGGCGACCACGGTACACCGGGCGCTTTACGGAAAAAAGGGCGTCAGCGAGGAGACGCGCAAGAAGGTGCAGCAGACGGCCGCGTCCATGGGGTACCGGCCGAACTACCTGGCTTCCTCACTGAAGCGCAGGCAGAACCTGCAGTTCGCCATCGCTATGCCGGACACCATGGAGGACAACCGCTACTACTACGGAAACCTGTGGGCCGGGGTCAAGAGTTTTTTTAAGGAAGTGGAGGCCTACGACGTGACTCCGATGGAGTTCACGTACCCGCTGCTTGCGGGGGCAAACGGCGCGGTGCTCAAGAACATCTATGAGAACGAGTCGGACCACATCTGCGGGGTGCTGACCATGGCCGAGGAGAACGAGCAGTCCATGTATTTCGTGGAGCGGCTGGCGGCCAAGAACATCCCGGTGGTGTTCGTGGGATCGGACCACGCCAGCGACCACCGGTTCTGCTGCGTGCGCTCCTACGACGAGATGGCCGGAAGCCTGGCGGCGGAGCTGCTGACGGCATTCTGCCCCTCCGATGTCCCCCAGAAGGTGATCCTGACCGGCCACTACGGCCACCTGGGGATGAAGGACCAGTACTACAACTCCCAGGGCTTCCTCTCCTTCCTGCGGCGCAACGCCCCCCAGGTGGAGGTGGTGCAGATCCAGGGCGGCGACTCTCTCCAGGTGCGCGACCAGATCAAGGCCACCCTGGAGAAGGACCCGGAGGTCACGGCCATCTACTCCTGCAGCGCCCGCTACACGGTGCGCATGGTGGAGGCGGTGACGCAGCTGGGGCTCGAAAAGCGCCTTTGCCTGATCGGAAACGACTGCTTCGAGGAGAGCGTGGACTATCTGCGCCACGGGATCTTAAGCGGCATCATCGACAAAAAGACCGCCAAGCAGAGCTACACCGCCATGAAGACGCTGTTCAACTACGCGGTAAAGTCCGAGTACCCCCCCAGCAGCACCATCTGGATCAGCCCGGAGATCGTGCTGCGCAGCAACGTGGATATGCCGGGGCGGTTGCCGGAATAGCGGAACAAGTAACTAATAAACAAACATGGACATTCGCCGCAGGCCGTGCCAGCGGCCATAAAACAGCGAGGACAGGGTTTTACCCCTGCCCTCGCTGTTTTTTAGGCTTGCAAAAGTTAGATTAATGCTGGTTAATGGTCCGTTTCACATAGGTTGTGTGAAGCAGATGGTGCGCTCTCTCGCTACCGGGCTTGCCCAGGTAGGTGGCGTAGAGCTCCTTGATGGCGGGGTTCTCGTGGGACTTGCGGATCGGGTTGGCCGCATCCGCGTCGTAGAGAACCTTCGCGCGCAGCGCGCGGATATCGGTGGTGTTGCGCACGTAGCCGGGCTGCTGGGGCTGTCCGCCGCCGTTGACACAGCCGCCGGGGCATCCCATGATCTCGATAAAGTGGTAGTTGGCCTCGCCGGATTTCACCTTTTCAAGCAGCTCCCTGGCGTTGCCCAGGCCGGAGGCCACTGCGACCTTCACTTCCATGCCGGCCACATTGTAGGAGGCTTCCTTGATGCCTGCGGTGCCGCGGACTTCCGTGAAGTCCAGCTTCGGCAGCTCCTCGCCGGTCAGCGTCTCCACTGCGGTTCTGAGAGCAGCCTCCATCACGCCGCCGGTGGCTCCGAAGATCACACCCGCGCCGGTGCTCATGCCTAACGGATCGTCGAACTTCTCGTCCGGCAGTTCTAGGAAGCGGATACCGGCCTTCTTGATCATGCGGGCCAGCTCTCTGGTGGTGATGGAGATGTCCACATCCGGAACTCCGTTGGCGTCCTCGTTCTCACGGCCGATCTCGAACTTCTTCGCCGTACAGGGCATCACGCTGACGCTGACGATGTCCTTGGGGTCGATGCCCATCTTCTCGGCGTAGTAGGACTTGGCGATGGCGCCAAACATCTGCTGCGGGGACTTACAGGAGGACAGGTTCTCGGTCATATCCGGGAAATAGTGCTCGCAGTATTTTACCCAGCCCGGTGAGCAGGAGGTGATTAAGGGAAGCACGCCATTGTTCTGCACGCGCTCGATAAACTCGTGGGCCTCCTCCATGATGGTGAGGTCCGCGGAAAAGTCGGTGTCAAATACCTTGTCAAAGCCCAGACGGCGCAGCGCAGCGGCCATCTTGCCCTCCACGTTGGTGCCGATGGGAAGGCCGAATTCCTCGCCGAGACCGGCGCGAACCGCGGGAGCGGTCTGCACGATCACGTGCTTCTTCGGGTCCGCGATGGCTGCGAACACGTCGGCGGTGTAGTCCTTCTCGGTCAGAGCGCCGGTGGGGCAGACTGCGATACACTGTCCGCAGGATACGCAGGAGGTCTCTCCAAGGCCCATCTCAAAGGCGGAGCCGATGTTGGTCGCGAAACCGCGGTTGTTGGCGCCGATGACGCCGATTCCCTGCACGTTCTCACACACGGCCACACAGCGGCGGCAGAGGATACATTTGCTGTTGTCGCGGATCATGTGAGCCGCGGAGGTGTCGATCTCGGACGGGGTCTTCTCGCCGTCGAAATATGCCTCGTCCTCCACGCCCAGCGCGTGTGCCAGCTCCTGCAGCTCGCAGTGTCCGCTGCGCACGCAGGATAAGCAGGAGCGGTTGTGGTTGGATAACAGAAGCTGAATGGTCTTCTTTCTGGAATCCAGTACCCGCGGGGTGTTGGTGAACACTTCCATACCTTCCTCAGCCGGATATACGCAGGAAGTCACCAGTTTTCCGTTCTTTAACTCTACAATACAGATACGGCAGGCGCCGATCTCGTTGATCTCTTTTAAGAAGCACAGAGTAGGGATCTCGATATGCGCCAGTCTCGCTGCCTCCAGGATTGTGGAACCCTTGGGAGCGGTGACTTCAATGCCGTTGATTTTAAGATTAATTGTCTCCATCGTCTATTCCCTCCCGTATTATTTCTTGTAGATTGCGCCGAACTTACATTTCTCCATACAAGCGCCGCACTTGATACACTTGTTCTGGTCAATGACATGCGGGTTCTTGACAGAACCGACAATTGCTCCGGCGGGACATGTGCGTGCGCACAGGGTACATCCGCGGCACTTGTCGCGGTCGATGTTGTAGGACAGCAGAGCCTTACATACGCCGGCCGGGCAGCGCTTCTCTTTGATGTGCGCCTCGTACTCGTCGCGGAAATAACGCAGGGTGGACAGCACCGGGTTGGGAGCCGTCTGGCCCAGTCCGCACAGGGAGTTGGACTTCACGTAGTAGCACAGTTCTTCCAGTTTATCTAAGTCTTCCATGGTGGCCTGGCCCTTGGTGATCTTGGTCAGGATCTCAAGCATGCGCTTGGTGCCGATCCGGCAGGCGGTACACTTACCGCAGGACTCCTCGACGGTGAACTCCAGGAAGAACTTGGCGATATCCACCATACAGTCGTCCTCGTCCATGACGATCAGGCCGCCGGAACCCATCATGGAGCCGATGGCGATCAGGTTGTCGTAGTCGATCGGGATGTCGAAGTGCTCAGCCGGGATACATCCGCCGGAGGGTCCGCCGGTCTGCGCAGCCTTGAACTTCTTGCCGCCGGGGATGCCGCCGCCGATCTCGTCGATAACCGTGCGCAGGGTTGTTCCCATGGGAACCTCCACCAGGCCGGTGTTGTTGATCTTGCCGCCAAGCGCGAACACCTTGGTGCCCTTGGACTTCTCGGTGCCCATGGAGGCGAACCACTCCGGACCGTTTAAGATGATCTGCGGAATGTTGGCGTAGGTCTCAACGTTGTTTAAGATGCTGGGCTTTCCGAACAGGCCCTTCTGAGCCGGGAACGGAGGTCTGGGTCTGGGCTCGCCGCGCTTGCCCTCGATGGAGGTCATAAGGGCGGTCTCCTCGCCGCAGACGAATGCGCCGGCGCCTAAGCGCAGGTCGATGTCAAAGTCAAAGCCGGATCCGAAGATGTTCTTGCCGAGCAGCTCCATCTCGCGGGCCTGGTTGATTGCAATTTTTAAGCGCTCCACGGCGATGGGATACTCCGCGCGCACGTAGATGTAGCCCTGGTTGGCTCCGATGGCGTAGCCTGCGATGGCCATTGCCTCAAGCACTGCGTGGGGGTCGCCCTCCAGCACGGAGCGGTCCATGAACGCGCCGGGGTCGCCCTCGTCGGCGTTACAGCAGACATACTTCTGGTCCGCGTCGTTCTGCTTGCACAGCTTCCACTTTAAGCCGGTGGGGAAGCCGGCGCCGCCGCGTCCGCGAAGACCGGCGTCCAGTAAGGTCTGGATCACGTCGTCGGGAGTCATCTCGGTTAAAACCTTGCCCAGGGCCTGGTAGCCGCCGGTGCCGATGTACTCCTCAATGTTCTCCGGGTTGATCACGCCGCAGTTGCGCAGCGCGATGCGGTGCTGTTTCTTGTAGAAATCAGTGTCGCTTAAGGCCTTGATGCCGCCGGTGGGGCTCACGGTCTCCTGGTACAGAAGGCGGGTCACAACGCGGCCCTTTAACAGGTGCTCGGACACGATTTCCGGGATGTCGTTAACCTGTACCATGGAGTAGAAGGTGGCATCCGGATATACGATCATGATGGGGCCGAGTGCACAGAGGCCGTGGCAGCCGGTCTCAACCACCGCAACCTCCTCCTCGAGGCCCTGACGTCTGATTTCATTCTTTAATGCTTCCAGAATCTGCGGGCTTCCGGAGGAAGTACATCCGGTACCACCGCATACTAACACGTGTGAACGATACATGGTGCTTCCCTCCTTTTATTTAAGTCCTGCAGCGCTCAGAGTGTACTTCTCCACCACATGGCCTCCGACCAGGTGACGCTCGATGACCTCAAGAGCTTTGTCAGCATTCATTTTCACATAAGTAACCTTGTCTTTGCCGGGTTCAGTCACCTCGACGATGGGCTCATACTGGCATAAGCCGATGCAGCCGGTCTGGGTAACGGAAATCTTGTCGGTCAGACCTCTGGTCTGGACCTCCTGTGCGAATGTATTAAGAACGGGTCTTGCGCCTGCAGCGATTCCGCAGGTAGCCATGCCGACCACCACGCGGATGTGGTTGTGGTCCTCAGCACGCAGATTGACCTGGCTTTGCATTTTCTCTCTGATTGCCTGTAATTCAGCAAGAGTCTTCATGTCTGATTATCCTCCTTATAGAATGCGCGGTTAGATCACCGCGCCGTGGTCTGTTTCCTGTTTGTTCTCCGTCAGATATTCCAAAATGTAGCTGGACACCTCCGGCGTGTCGAGTGGGATCCCCCCCAGGATCTCCCGCATCTCACGGGTGTCAAGCGTGAAGGATGCGCCGTCATACCGGTAAATGTAGATAAAATCCGTGTCCGGATGGTAAACGATCAGATTATGTATGGTGTTACTTATATCGCCAAGGGGCATGCGGTCGATGTGGGACAGTCCGAAGACCGCCGTCACCGTGGTTCCCACGCCGGGCTCCGATTCAATATGGAAGTGCCCGCCACTGCTCTCCGCGGCAAGCTTGAAAAACGGGACCCCAAGGCCCACCTTGCGGGTGGTGCGGGTGGTGAAAAACGGATCGATGACCTTTTGCACCTGCTCCTCTGTCATTCCGCAGCCGTCGTCCTTTATGATGACGGTCAGCGTATCGTCCGCGTGGCTTACATTCACCTCGATGGTCACGAGGGAAGCGCCCGCGCGGGTGGAATTTTCCGCCACGTCCAGTACATTTAACGAAATCTCTGTCATCATAGGCTTAGTTGTACTTGGCTAAGATGCCGGGCACATCGTCCGGAGTCAGCCGTCCGTACACCTCGCCGTTGATCATCATAACGGGTGCCAGGCCGCAGGCGCCGACGCATCGACAGGAATCCAGGGAGAATTTGCCATCTGCCGTGCACTCACCGTTGGTGATGCCCAGCAATTCTTCCAGTTTCTTGAAGATCTCTCCGGAGCCCTTGACGTAGCAGGCTGTACCGAGACAGACGGATACCTTATATTTGCCCTTGGGCTGTAACGCGAACTGGGCATAAAATGTGGATACTCCGTAGACTTTCTCCAGCGGAATACCCATTTCGTCGGATATCATGGTCTGTACTTCGATCGGAAGATAACCATAAATCTCCTGGGCCTTCTGCATAACCGGCATCAGGGCGCCAGGCTGATCTTTGAGCTCGGCGATCACAGCTTTGAGCTGCGCTTCCTGCTCAGGTGTTCCTGCAAAGGGAACGGTTTGTTTTTTGCAAGCCATCTTTTTTGAACCTCCTCACTAGTTGTACATTGTGCAATGTAACAGTATTTTAGCATAAATTGAAAAAAAAATCCACCTTAAATGTGAAAAATCTAACGATAAAAATGGGAAAAAACGGGGTGAAACCTGTTGAAATTCAATAGAATGGATGGTAGACTATTATGTATTAAATCTAATACAATCAAGGGGCGCGACAGGGCTACATTTGTGCGTCAAAGACGGACGCGGCAAGTCGTGGGCGCAGCGGCTTTTAAGGGGCAGTTTGACAAAACAGTGTACAAACTCTGTCAGCCCCAAAGCCGGCAAGGGAACCGGAAAATATCCTGCAGATCATGCCGTACGCATGATTTGCAGCGCTATTGATATATGCCAGACTTATTGAAGAGGGAGAGAGACGTATGACAGTCAGAGATGCAAGAGACATTTTAGGCGCAAGGGTATTGGTCGGGGAAGAGTACCTGGACCGGGAAGTTCGGTCGGCCTGCGGCTCGGATATGATGAGCGACGTGCTGGCGTTTTCCAAGGACCACTCGATCCTGCTGACCGGACTGTGCAATCCTCAGGTGATCCGGACGGCGGAGATGTTGGACATTGTCTGCCTGATTTTCGTCCGGGGAAAGAAGCCGGACGAGTCCATGCTGGAGATGGCGAAGGAGCGGGGGCTTGTGGTGATGGCCACCGGACACCGGATGTTCTCCGCCTGCGGGATGCTCTATGAGGCAGGGCTGCACTCGGGGGCCATTTAAGGGATATGAAGTCCGCCGGGAGGGGAGACCCGAGAGGCGGATGAACGACTAAAAATGGATGAAGGGAACGACTATGGAGGATGCAATTGTTTTAACCTATGAGATATCACCGGACGACTTTACCAGGGCAGGCGAGGCCAGCAGCGATGTGAAGCGGAAGCTAAAGCAGATGGGCGTGAACCCGGAGGCGATCCGCAAGGTGGCCATCGCCATGTACGAGGGCGAGATCAACATGGTGATCCACGCCAAGGGCGGCAAGATCACGGTGGAGATCACCCCGGAGCAGATTTTGATGGTGCTGGCGGACGTGGGCCCCGGCATCCCGGATGTGGAATTGGCCATGCAGGCCGGGTATTCCACCGCGCCGGACGAGATCCGGTCCCTGGGCTTTGGCGCCGGCATGGGTCTGCCCAACATGAAAAAGTATTCCGACCAGATGGAGATCGACACCCGCCTGGGTGAAGGAACGACCATCACAATGACAGTAAAGATTTGAGGCGATTAAATGGATAAGTTTTATCATTCCGTAAGGCTGGATGAGGCCTTGTGCAAGGGCTGCATCAACTGCATCAAACGGTGTCCCACCGAGGCCATCAGGGTGCGGGGTGGTAAGGCCAGCATCAACAACAAATTCTGTATCGATTGCGGCGAGTGTATCCGCGTCTGCCCGCACCACGCAAAGCATGCCACCTACGACAAGCTGGACGTGATGCGCCAGTACGAGTACACGGTGGCGCTGCCCGCGCCGTCGCTCTACAGCCAGTTCAACAACCTGGACGACGTGAATATTGTGCTGAACGCACTGATCCGTATGGGATTCGACGACGTGTTCGAGGTGGGGGCGGCTGCGGAGTTGGTCAGCGAGGCCACGAGACAGTACATATCGGAGCATGAGGACCAGCTGCCGCTTATCAGCACGGCCTGCCCCTCGGTGGTGCGCTTAATCCGCGTGCGCTTCCCCAACCTGATTCCCCACCTGCTGCCCTTAAACCCGCCGGTAGAGGTTGCGGCGGTCCTTGCGGCCCGCCGGGCCATGGAACAGACCGGCCTCCCCAGGGAGAAGATCGGAATCATGTTCATCTCCCCCTGCCCGTCCAAGGTGACCTACGCCAAGGCGCCCCTGGGCACGGAGAAGAGCGAGGTGGACAAGGTTTTGGCCATCAAGGACGTGTACCCGAAGCTCCTTGCCTGCATGAAGGCGGTGGGGGCCCAGGAGGACTATCCGCAGATCGGGACGGCCGGGAAGATCGGCATCAGCTGGGGCCACAGCGGCGGCGAGGCCAGCGGGCTGTTCACGGAGAGCTACCTGGCGGCGGACGGCATCGAGAACGTGATCCGGGTCCTGGAGGACATGGAGGACCAGAAATTTACCAACCTGCGGTTTGTGGAGCTAAACGCCTGCAACGGCGGCTGCGTGGGCGGCGTGCTGACGGTGGAAAACCCTTACGTGGCGGAGGTGAAGCTAAAGCGGCTGCGCAAGTATATGCCGGTGGCAAGAAGCCACATGGACGACAACCCGGAGGACATGATCAAATGGACCACGGGCGTCCAGTACGAGCCGGTGTTCAGCCTGGGAAACAACATGATGGAGAGCTTTTCGCGGCTCAACCAGGTGGAGCGGCTGGTGAAGAAGTTCCCGGGGCTGGACTGCGGCTCCTGCGGCGCGCCCACCTGCAAGGCGCTGGCCGAGGACATCGTCCGGGGCAACGCCAACGAGACGGACTGCGTCTATTACCTGCGCGAGAATCTGCACAAGCTGTCGGAGGAGATCTCCGGGCTTGCGGACGACCTGGAGGACAACCGGGGCGGCAAGGAGACGCTGGAATTGATTCGGGAATATCTGCAGCGCATCTCGGACGAGATGAACCTGCTTGACCAGAAAGAGGATGAAGAGGATGACGGTAAGGGAATTGGTAGATAAGGAGCTGTTTGGCGTGGTGAACCTGGGGGAGGAGTTGGACCGTACGATCACCACACCCTTCTGCTGCGACCTGCTCAGCATTGCCATGGGCAGAGCGCCAGCGGGCTGCGCCTGGGTGACGGTGATGGGAAATATGAACACTCTGGCGGTGGCGACCCTGACGGAGGCGGCCTGCGTGATCCTGGCGGAGGGCGCGGCTCTGGACGCGGTGGCCGCGAAGAAGGCGGTGGAGCAGGAGATCACGGTGCTGTCCACGGACCTGCCGATCTTTGAGGCGGCGCTCAGAGTCCACCAGCTGTTAGGATGATCAGCCTGACCTACGATCTGCATATCCATTCCTGCTTATCACCGTGCGGGGACGACGATATGACTCCGGCCAACATCGCCGGGATGGCGGCGATCAAGGGCCTGGACGTGGTCGCGCTGACGGACCACAATACCTGCCGCAACTGCCCGGCGTTTATGGCCGCGGCTGCGGAGTACGGCGTGCTGGCGGTGCCGGGGATGGAGATCAACACCTCGGAGGAGGTGCACGCGGTCTGTCTGTTCCCCACGCTGGAGGCGGCGCTGGATTTTGACCGGTACGTGTATGAAAAGCTGATCAAATTCCCAAACAAAGAGGAAATATTTGGAAAACAACAGATCTACGACGAGAACGATCAGGTTTGCGGCACGGAGCCGAACCTGTTGATCAACGCCACGGAGATCTCCTTTGACGGGCTGTTCGAGCTGGTGCGCTCCTACGGCGGGGTGATGTTTCCGGCCCACATCGACAAGACGGCCAACAGCCTGATCGCGAACCTGGGGTTTATTCCGCCGGACAGCCGGTTTGTGACGGCTGAGGTGAAGGACCTAAAGAAGCTTCATGGTCTGAAGCGGGAGAATCCCTATCTGGAGAACTGCCGGATTATCAGCGACTCGGACGCCCACTACCTGGAGCACATAAACGAACCGGAGCTGACCATCCAGGTGGAGGAGCGGTCGGCGAAGGGCGTGGTGGAGGCGTTGCTGGCGGGGCTGCCGTCATAGCAATCATAGCCATCATAGCCATCATAAAGGAAATGGAAAAGTTTGGATATAGGGGGAGCCCTGGCGGGGTGGCCGGGGCTCCGTTTTTGCGCGCAATGGAACGCTGAATGTCATGGGGCCGCTGGTGCGGTCCGCGGTTCCCGCCTAGTCCTCCATCATATCCGTCAGCCCCTTAAGAAATTCCAGGTCGGACTGCTGGACGCGGATGTTGGAGGAGAGGGTTTGGCCCGCAGTTGTGGTGATGGTGATTTCCACCAGGGTGCCCTCGTCCACAACTCCGTCGCGGGCTGCGGCCCGGATAAACTTGAGGAGCTTCGGGTGGTTGCCCTTAAAGCGGTCTAACGCCGGTTTCAGCTGAAGTAGGTTCATGGGATTCATCGGTATCACCTCGGGTATTTTATTCTTTGACGGCCCGTTGGGAGTGCCCCGCGGGCCGTCGGTTTTGTGTCTCTCAGGTCCTTAAATTTATGCTTTGCTGTCTGCGGAGCTTGTGCCCTCGCCGCCGAGGAGAATGTCCGGCGCGCCGGTCAGATTCACGTTCCGGGTCACCTTGGCGTCGTAGGTGTCGGCCTTCATGATCTCCGCCAGGTCCACGCCGGTGGTCTCCTTCATGGACTCAAAGAGCTTTGCCATGACCACGGGGACGTTCCCGGCCACAGAGCCCACGCCGCTCTCCGAGTCGCCGTTTCCGCCGATGATGGTGATCTTGTCGATCTGGGACAGGGGCTCCGCGATCTTTCCGGCGATCTCAGGCAGCACCTGGATCATCATCTCGGCCATAGCGGCCTTGTTGTACTTCTGGTAGGCCTCGGCCTTCTTCTCCATACCTTCGGCCTCCGCCAGGGCCTTTGCCCGGATGGCGGCCGCCTCGGCCTCGCCCTTGGCGCGGATACCCTCGGCCTCCTGGACCATGGAGAATTTCTGTGCCTCCGCCAGGGCCTTCTGGGCTTCCGCCTCCTTCTCGCGCTGGAATTTCTCGGCCTCGGCCTGCGCCTTTTTGGCCTCCGCTTCCTGTTCCTGCTCGTATTTCTTCGCCTCAGCCTCGCGCTGGCGCCTGGTCAGCCCCGCGGCCGCGGCCTGCTCGATGGCGTAGCGGTCCGCGTCGGCCTTCTTGTTGATCTCCGCCTCAAGCGCCTGCTGCTGCACGTTGACTTCCTGCCTGCGCAGCTCCGCCTCGCGCTCTGCGCGGGCGATCTGGGCGTTCACGGTGGCGGTCTGGATGGTCTTCTCCTGCTCCTGCCTCTGGATCTCGTAGGCGGCGTCGGCCTCAGCCTTCTTGGTGTCGGAGGCCTTCTGCAGCTCCGCCTTCTTGATGGCCAGCTCGTTGTTCTTCTGGGCGATCTCCGTCTCCGCGATCACCCGCGCGTCGTTGGCCGCGTTGTCCGCAGCGGCCTGGGCGATGGCGATGTCGCGCTCCGCCTCCGCCTTCGCGATGGAGGCGTCCTTGCGGATCTTGGAGGTATTGTCCATACCAAGATCCTGGATCAGCCCGTGCTCGTCGGTCACGTTCTGAATGTTGCAGGAGAGGATGTCGATTCCCAGCTTTTCCATGTCCTTGGAGGCCTTTGTCATCACCTGGTCGGAGAAGGAATCCCGGTCCGTGTTGATGGCGCGCAGCGTCAGGGTGCCGATGATCTCACGCATGTTGCCCTGAAGGGAGTCCTGCAGGTCGGAGGCGATCTTGGCGGGTTCCTTGTTCAGAAAGTTGCGCATGGCCAGCTTCATGCGCACCTCATCGTCCGCCACGCGGACCTTCGCCACCGCGTCCACCATGACGTTGATAAAGTCGTTGGTGGGTATGTACTCGTCGGTCTTGATGTCCACGGTGATCTGGCCGAGGTACAGCTTATCCAGCTGCTCGAAGAACGGGATCTTGATGCCCGCCCGGCCGATTAAAACCCGGGGCTCTCTTCGCAGGCCCGAGATGATGTAGGCGTGGTCCGGCGGTGCTTTCACGTAGCCCTGCGTGATGATGATGAGTGCCAAGAGGACGATCAAGACAATCGGAAGTGCGGTAATGATGATGTCTAAGTCAAACATAGGGGCTCCTTTCTGTCAAGAAAATATCAAATAGTTAGGGATATTGTACCATATGTTGGAAATATTGAA
>USJW01000074.1 GCA_900555045.1 uncultured Clostridium sp.
ACACGCGGCCTCTGCGTCCCGAACGCAGCGCTCTACCAAACTGAGCCACGCCTCGATACCTTTGGTAGTATAATACAAAAACCCTCTCTTGTCAACGAAAATATTCAAATTTTTTGAAATAATTTTACCAATTCCGGGAAATGCCTTAGATACGTTATTTTCCAGACTTTTCCTGAATCTCCACCGCAGAAAATCCCAGCTCGTCCAGGATTTTCACCGCCCGTTCCGCCTGCAGATCGTCCCCCTGGACGGCCACCGTGCCGGCCCCCAAGTTCACCTGCCCGCGGATGTCCGACACCTCAAAGGCCCTGCGGATCCGGTCCGCACAGCCCTCGCAGACCATCTCCTCACACCGGAATGTCCTCATACCCTTCCACCTCCTTTCCATGTTTTATCCAGTCTCCCTACAGCTTCACCGCCTTCAGCCGAAGCGCGTTTCCCACCACGCACACGGAGCTTAGGGACATGGCAAGCCCGCCGAGCATGGGATTTAAGAGCGGTCCGCCGAACAGATACAGCGCTCCCGCAGCCACCGGTATGCCCAGCGTGTTGTAGAAGAACGCCCAGAACAGATTCTGCCGGATGTTCCGGATGGTGGCCTTGCTCAGGCGGATGGCCCGGTACACGTCCATCAGGTCGGACTTCATCAGCACCACGTCCCCGGACTCCAGCGCAATGTCGCTTCCGGAGCCGATGGCACAGCCCACGTCCGCCTGGACCAGGGCCGGGGCGTCGTTCACGCCGTCGCCCACCATCATCACGGTCCGCCCCTCCTCCTGGAGGTCCCACACCACCTGCGCCTTGTCCTCCGGCAGCACCTGGGCGATCACCCGGTCCACCCGCGCCAGTTCCCCGATGTGGTCCGCGGTCCTCTTGTTGTCCCCGGTGACCATGTAGACCTGCACCCCAAGGCGGCGAATCTGCTCCACCGCCTGCACGCTGGTCTCCTTGATGGTGTCGGCCACGCAGACCATGCCCGCAAGCGCACCGTCCACCACCACGTACATGGGCGTCTTTCCCTCGTTGGCGCACTTCCTGGCCTGCTCCCGCACGGCGTCCCCGGCAATGACCGCAAGCTGCTCCAGCATGCGCTCGTTGCCCACAGCCGTCCGCTTTCCCGAGAGCACGGCCACGATCCCTGCCCCGGCGATGCGCTCAAAGGACTCGGGCATCACGAGATCCATCTGCCGGTCCCTCGCCGCCTGGACAATGGCCTGGCCCAGCGGATGCTCGGACATCTGCTCGCAGGACGCCGCCGCGAAGAGCAGCTCCTCCTTCGCGGCCCGCTCCTCCTGGCCCTTTCCGCTCTCTGTGAGCGCCACCAGGTCTGTAACCCGCGGCTTTCCCTCGGTGATGGTCCCGGTCTTGTCGAGAATCACCGTGTCCACCTTGTGGCAAATCTCCAGGGCCTCGCCGCTCTTGATCAGAATCCCCTGCCCGGCTCCCACCCCCGTGCCCACCATGATGGCCGTGGGCGTCGCGAGCCCCAGGGCGCAGGGGCAGGCGATCACCAGAACCGCCACGAAGATCGTCAGCACAAACGCCAGATCCTTGCCGCCGATCAGCCACCAGGCCAGGGCAGACAGAACCGCGATGGCCATCACGGCCGGCACAAAGTACCCCGCCACCCGGTCGGCCAGCTTGGAGATGGGCGCCTTCTTGCCCTGGGCGTCCTCGATCAGCCGGATAATCTTTGCCAGGGTGGTGTCAGGTCCCACGCGGGTGACCTCCACCTCCATGGCCCCGTTGTAGTTCATGCTGCCGCCGATCACGCTGTCCCCCGCCTGCTTCTCCACCGGCACGCTCTCGCCGGTCAGCATGGACTCGTCCACACTGCTGCTGCCCCGCACCAGAATCCCGTCCAGCGGAATCCGGCTGCCGGGCTTTATAAGGATATGCTGCCCCGCGCGCACGGCCCCGGTCTCCACCTCCCGCTCTTCCCCGTTCTCATAGAGCAGCGCGGTGTCCGGGGCCAGCTCCATCAGCCTTTTTATGGCCTCGGAGGTCCTTCTGCGGCTGCGGCTCTCCATATATTTTCCCAGCATCACGAGAGTCACCACCACCGCGGCGGACTCGTAGTACAGCTGGTGGGCGCCCGCCGGATCCCGCGGAATGCGGAGGGTCATCACGAAGCTGTAGAGAAACGCGCTGCCGGTCCCGATGGCCACCAGGGAGTCCATGTTGGGATTTCCCCGAAACAGGGCCTTCAGTCCCCCTGTATAGAATTTCCGCCCGCAGATCAGAATGGGGATCGTCAGGACGAGCTGTGCCAGCGCGAAGCCAAGGGGGGCGGTGTGCATGTCCAGGATGCGCGGTAGGGGAAGGGAAAACGGCAGCATGTGCCCCATGGAGATGTACAGAAGCGGGACGGCAAACAGAACCGCCGTGGCCACCCGGCGCTTCACCTCATCCAGGGCCTCCTCCTGCTCCTGCCATTTCGCCTCTCTTGCGCCGTCCTCCTGATCTCCTCGCTCTTCCACCAATCTGGCCGCAAATCCAGCCTTCGACACCCGCTCGCGGATCGCCTCCGGCGTCACCTGCCCCTCGTCGTAGGTGATGGTCATGCGGCCTGTGGTCAGATTCACATCGCTTCTCTCCACCCCCGGAAGCTTTCTCGTCACCCGCTCCACCGCGCTGCTGCACGCCGCGCAGGTCATGCCGTCTATGTGGTACTGTTCCGTGATCATGTCCACCGCTCCTTTCCCGTGTGGGAGCCCTGCCCCAAATCCGCGCGTCTCCCCACATCCACATCCATATCACCTATAGCATACCCCGTTTCGCCGCAAATCACTTACATGGGATCGTTACTTTTTTAATTAATTTGACATGGGTTATCCCCGGTGTTAACATAAAACCAGTAATTATTATTATTCTCAAGAAAGGGAGGTAAGCAAATTGCGTACATATGTGATTACAGGCGGAACCACCGGAATCGGCGCCGCAGTCCGCGAACAGCTCCGGGAACAGGGGCACGAGGTGCTCAACATTGATTACAAGGGCGGCGATATCCCGGCCGATCTATCCACCCCCGAGGGGCGCAGGGCCGCGATCAAGGCCGTCTTTGAGAAGTACCCGGACGGGATCGACGTGCTGATCTGCAACGCAGGCGTGGGCCCCATGGCACCGACCAAAGCGATTTTCTCCCTGGATTTCTTTGCCAGCGTGCAGATCGCCGAGGGTCTGCGCCCGCTGTTAAAGAAAAAGAAGGGAAACTGCGTGGTCACCTCCTCCAACTCCATCACCAACATGACCGTGCGAATGGACTGGGTGGACATGCTCTCCAACGTGATGGATGAGGACCGGATTACAGAGTTTGTGGGGACAATCCCCCAGAATTTGTCCCCCTCCTGCTACAGCTCGGCCAAGCGCGCCCTGGCGCGATGGGTGCGCCGGGTTTCCCCCTCGTGGGGGGTGGACGGCATGCGCATCAACGCCGTGGCCCCGGGCAGCACCTCCACGCCCATGACGCAGAACATGACGGATGCCCAGGAGGAGGCGTCTCTTATGATCCCGATCCCCACCCGCTACGGCACCAGGAATCGCCTGAGCGCGTCGGAGATCGCGAACGGCATCCTGTTTTTGGCCTCCCCCCAGGCCAGCGGAGTCAACGGGGTGGTACTCTTTGTGGACGGCGGCGTCGACGCGCTGCTGCGCTCTGAGCAGATCTGATCGGAAAGGAGTTAACCATGAAAGTGTTGGAACAGTTTATCGAGTGTATGAAAATGGGGGACGAGGTGGCCTTAGCCGACCTCTTTAACAAGTACGGCGTGCTCCACGACTCCTCCGTCACAAGGGTGAGACGTGACACGATCCATCTGGAGGGAAAGATGGCGGTGGAGATGATGTACCGCCACAGATTCGGCTTCAACGGAGGCCCCTTCCCCATAAGCGGTGTGAAATTCATGGAGGACAATGTGGCCTGCTACTTCATCACCTACTACGACCACGTGGTGCCGGTCACCGCGTTTTTAGCCAGGGTGGACGATGAGGGCAAGATCCTGCGCCTGAACATTTACCCTCTGTAGCGCAAAAAATCCCCTGCAGCCCGCGGTGTGAAACCGCAAAAGCTGCAGGGGATTTTGATTGTCTAAGCCTTGCCTGATCAGCCGGCAAATTTGGACCAGTAGCCCTGGATGAAGATCGCAAATACGATGATCGGAAGAATGTAGCTGACATACACCCTCGCCCAGGCCGGGAACTTGACGCCCTTGCCCTCGTTGGCCTCGGCCAGGAAATTCTTAAAGCCCCAGCCGTAGCGGCTGGTACAGAACAGCAGGTAGACCATGCTTCCGATGGGCAGCAGGTTGTTGCTGAGGATAAAGTCCTCCAGATCCAGCACGTTGGTGCCCTCGCCCAGGGGCATAAAGTCCTTCCACAGGTTAAAGCCCAGCACGCAGGGGATGGACAGGATGATAACCGCCACAATGTTGATCAGCACGGCCTTCTTGACGGAGCAGCCCGTCAGATCCGTCGCAAAGGAAATGATGTTCTGGAACACCGCAATCACCGTGGAGAACGCTGCGAAGGACATGAACAGGAAGAACATGGAGCCCCAGATCCGTCCTCCGGCCATGTGGTTGAACACGTTGGGCAGCGTGATGAAGATTAAGGGCGGTCCTGCGGTGGGCTCGATGTTGTAGGCGGAGCAGGCCGGGAAAATGATCAGTCCCGCCATGAACGCCACCAGCGTGTCTAACACCGTCACGTTGATTGCCTCGCCGGTGAGCCGCTGCTCTTTTCCAATATAGCTTCCAAAAATTGCCAGTGCACCGATGCCGATGCTCAGCGTGAAGAAGGATTGTCCCAAGGCTGCGAACACCGCTTCGCCGAGCCCCGCCTCCGCCATCTTGCCAAAATCCGGCTTCAGGTAGAAGGTGAGGCCATCCGCGCCGCCCTCCAACAGGACGGAGTGAACCGCCAACACCACCATCAGGCAGAGCAGGCAGAGCATCATGGCCTTGGTGATGCGCTCCACGCCCTTCTCCAGGCCCAGGGCGCAGACCCCAAAGCAGATGAGGACGGTGAGCACCATGAACACCATCATCAGGCCGGGATTTGCCAGCATGCCGTTAAACTCCCCTGCTACCGCCTCCGCGCTGAGTCCGGTGAAGTCCCCCTTTAGCATCTTTAAGAAATACAGGATCATCCATCCGCCCACCGTGGTGTAGAACATCATCAGGATGTAGTTGCCCGCCAGGGCGATGATCTTGGCCAGATGCCATTTGCTGCCCTTCGGCTCCAACACCTCAAAGGACAGCGCGGCGCTCTTGCGGCTGGCCCGCCCCACGGAGAATTCCATCACCACGATGGGAAGTCCCAGCACCACCAGAAACAGCAGGTAGATTAACACAAACGCCGCCCCGCCGTAAGCGCCCACAATGTAGGGAAAACGCCACACGTTTCCCAGGCCAATTGCGCAGCCGGCCGAGATCAGAATGAATCCCAGCCTGGATGAAAATTTTTCTCGTTCCATTGACTCATATACCCCTTTTGTTTTTTATCATTGCTATTTTATATCGGAATTCCGTTCCCGTCAACCATCACATGCGTTTTAGAGCGCTTCCCCGATCCGGCGCGCGCAGTTTTCCAGGATCCGCTCCACCTGATCCGGGTCCAGGGTGCCGATTCCGGCGAAGGGCTCCATGGCATCGCTGTGTTCGCCTAAGTTCTTCTCAAACCAGGCCACATCCAGCCACTTCCCGAACTTATAGCCCATCTGCGGGAAGCACGCCCGGCGCACAAAGCCCATGGAGGCGTGGAGCCGCTCGCTGTTCTCGTTAGGCGAGGTGACGATCCCGTAGACCGTCTGAACATTCTGGAGCTGCAAAATCTCCATCAGCGCGCTGTAAAGCGCTCTGCCCATGCCCCGTTGAATCTGCCCCCGGTCCACGTAGACCGACAGCTCTGCGTTCCACTGGTAGGCCGCCCGCGCCATATGCCGGTGCCCGTAGGCATAGGCCACAACCGTTCCGTCCATTTCGCACACAAGGTACGGGTACTCTGCGGATATTTCCCGGATCCTCTCTGCAAACTCCTCCACCGTCGGCACCTCGTACTCAAAGGTGATCACCGTCTCCCGTATGTACGGCGCGTAGATCGCCAAAATTGCGGCTGCATCCGCCTCCGTGGCCAGCCGCACGCTCACATGCTGCATCGTCTTTTCCTCCGTCACAATTGTAATAAAATGGCTTTCTGCCGCAAAAAGCGGACCGCGTGCGCCTGTTTCCAGGCGCCGCGATCCGGCTTGACCTCTCCTACCTCTGCCCCTTATCGTAGGGCACGCCCGACGCCCTGGGCGCCTGGGAATTTTTAGATGTAAAGATCAAAACAATCAGTGTCGCAATATAGGGAATCATCTTGTACACATAGCTGGGGATTCCGGTCGCCGCCAAAAACGGGATTCCGGAGTAGGCCGCCGCCACCGCCTTCATGAGGCCGAAGAACAGGGAGGCCCACATGATCCTGACCGGCTTCCACTGGCCGAAGATCAGAACCGCCAGGGCCAAAAATCCGTATCCGGCCACGTCCGCGTTAAAGTTGGTGGAGGTGGGAACCACGAACACCAGACCTCCCAGTCCGCCCAACATGCCGGAGATCAGCACGCCCGCATACTGCATCCGATACACATTGATGCCCGCCGCGTCCGCCGCCTGCGGGTGCTCGCCGCAGGAGCGCAGTCTGAGCCCGAAACGGGTCCGATACAGCACCAGCGTGGACACCACCAGGATCAGGATGCCAAGATATGTGGTGATGTAGGTGTTCTGGAACAGCAGCGGTCCAAAGAACGGGATCTTTCCCAGAACCGGAACCGACTCAATCCGGAAGGTGTTGTTGAACTGGATCTGCTGCACCCCCTGGATCACACGCGCCACAAAGATGGCGAAGGCCGGCGCGAACATGTTGAGGGCCGTGCCGCTGATGGTCTGGTCCGCCTTCATGTTGATGGCCGCGTAGGCGTGGAAGAAGGCGAAGGCGGCGCCCGTGGCCGTGGAGATGAGAATTGCCAGGATCAATTGGGTCTGGCCGCTCATCTTCCCTCCCGTCAGGTTTAGGAACAGGATTCCCGTGAACGCTCCCATGGTCATGATGCCCTCCAGCGCGATGTTCACCACGCCGCTGCGCTCGGAGAACATGCCTCCCAGGGCCACGATCATTAACGGGATGGTAAACAGCATGGTCTGCTGAAAAATAAAATAGATCACACTCATGTCTGCCCGCCCCCTTTCTCCCGGTTCTTGCGGATCCGTGTCAGAATGGTCTTCACAATCAGGGCAAACGCGCTGAAGTAGATGATTACCGCCACGATGATGTCGATGATCTCCGTGGAGAATTCAAACAGCTGTAAGTAGAACCCTCCGGCCGTCAGGTATGCGATAAACAGCCCGGAGAACAGCACGCCGATGGGGTGGCTGAGTCCAAGCAATGCCACGGAGATTCCGGTGAAGCCCTCGGAGGCCAGCACGTCCTTGATCTCGATGTGCTTTCCGGTGCCCGCCAGGTACAAAAGCCCTCCGGCCATCCCGGCGATGGCGCCCGCGATCACCATACTCATCACGATGCTCTTCTTCTCGTTGATGCCCGCGTACTTGCTGGCATCCCGGTTGTAGCCCACCGCCTTTAACTCGTAGCCAAAGGTGGTCTTGTTTAAAATCACCCAAATAATGAG
Organism: uncultured Clostridium sp.; assembly: GCA_900555045.1. GTDB lineage: Bacteria > Bacillota > Clostridia > Lachnospirales > Lachnospiraceae > Enterocloster. The sequence continues at coordinate 7,667 of USJW01000074.1, forward strand.
CACCGTGACAATGGCGATCAGAATTCCGCCGTTCACGCTGGACTCGGGGAACAGCTTGTCCATGCCCATCTTGGGAATCTGCGCCGTGGCCGCCACATTTTTCGACTCGTTGCGCAGGTTGTTGAACAGCGGCTTGTAGCTCTTCACGATCCAGTTGACCATGTACATGCCGATGTAGTTCATCATGATCGAGGCGATGACCTCGTTCACGTTGAAGTACGCCTTTAAGAGCCCCGGAACCAGCCCCCAGAGCGCACCGCCGAGCACGGCCGCGGCCAGGGCCACCACCCAGTGGACCGGGCCCAGGCCCTTCCACATGATGCCCACGTAGACCGCCCCGAAGGCGCCCACGATAAACTGGCCCGGCGTGCCGATGTTGAACAGACCGGTCTTGAACGCAAAGCCCACCGAAAGGCCCGTCAGGATGATGGGGGTGGCGTAGTAGAACACCTGCCCCACGCCCTTTAGGCCGTGGGTGAAGGCGCCGGTCAGGATGGTTGCAAACCCCGGAAGCGCCTGCTGCGGGTTGCAGAGTAACAGGATCACAAGTCCCACCAAAAGTCCGATGAAAATGGCAAATACAGAGGACAGCACGCCCACGTAGTTGCGCTTTTTCTGTCTCTTAGGTCCGCTCATCACATCTCACCTGCCCTTCCGCTTAAGTCCTGCCGTTTGGATCCGGCCATGTAAAGTCCCAGCTCCTGGACCGTCACTTCGTGGGGATCCAGCTCCGCCACGATGGAGCCCTCGAACATTACCAGGATCCGGTCGCTCAAATTCATCACCTCGTCGAGCTCCAGGGAGATCAGCAAAATCGCCGCGCCCGCGTCCCGCTGCTTGACGAGCTGCCTGTGGATGTACTCGATGGCGCCCACGTCCAAGCCTCTGGTGGGCTGCACCGCCAGCAGTATGTCGTGCTCCCTCACAATCTCGCGGGCCACGATGGCCTTCTGCTGGTTGCCGCCGGACATGCTGCGGGTGATCGTGTCCGGCCCCTCGCCGCTTCGGATGTCGAAGCTGTCGATCAGCTGATCCGCATATTGGTAAATCTCATCGTTTTTCAGGAACCGGCCGCTCTGGAACCGGGGCTCAAAGTACTGCTGCAGCACCAGGTTGTAGGCCAGATTGTAGTCCAGCACCAGGCCGTGCTTGTGGCGGTCCTCCGGGATGTGGCTGAGGCCGTGGGTGTTGCGGTGCCGGATGCTCTTTTTCGTCACATCCTCCCCGTTTAGCAGGATCGTCCCCCCGCTCATCTCCCCCAGGCCTGTGATGGCGTGCACCAGCTCGGTCTGCCCGTTGCCGTCGATTCCGGCGATGCAGACGATCTCGCCGCTGCGCACGTGAAAGCTCACGTCGTTCACCAGCAGCTTGGTGTGCCCCTCCAGGTGGGATTTGACCGACACGTGGTCCACCTCCAGGATGGTCTTTCCAGGCGCGGCCGGGGTCTTCTCCACGGTCAGGCTCACCTTGCGGCCCACCATCATCTCGGACATCTCCTCCTTGGAGACGTCGGCCACGTCCACGGTTCCGATATATTTCCCGCGGCGCAGCACCGAACAACGATCCGCCACCGCCTTGATTTCGTCCAGTTTGTGGGTGATGAAGAGAATGGATTTCCCCTCCGCCACCAGATTTTTCATGATCTGCATGAGCTCGTCGATCTCCTGGGGCGTCAGCACCGCAGTGGGCTCGTCGAAGATCATGATCTCGTTGTCCCGGTAGAGCATCTTTAAGATCTCCACCCGCTGCTGCATCCCCACCGTGATGTCCTCGATTAAGGCATCCGGGTCGATGTAGAGCCCGTAGCGCTCGCTGAGCTCCACCACCTTTTTGCGGGCATCGTCCATCTTTAGAAAGCCCCGCTTCACGGTCTCCATGCCCAACACGATGTTCTGCAGCACAGTAAAATTGTGCACCAGCTTAAAGTGCTGGTGTACCATGCCGATTCCAAGGGCGTTGGCGTCCAGCGGCCCCTTGATTTTCACTTCCTTGCCTCTCACCTTGATCGTGCCCTTCTCCGGCTGGTAGAGCCCGAACAGCACGCTCATCAGCGTGGATTTTCCCGCGCCGTTCTCCCCCAGCAGGGCGTGTATCTCCCCTTTTTTCAGCTGGAGGGTGATGTTGTCGTTGGCAATAATACCGGGAAATTCTTTTGTAATGCCTAGCATCTCAATAATATATTCGTCCATGCACTTCCCCCTCGTGTGTGAAACCGGCGGCCTTTGCCTCCTCACCGCCCGGCGGGATGAGGGGGCCGGCAATCGCCCGCAGGCGCTTCGCCCACGGCCCATTGCATTCAATAAACACAGGGTGCCGTACGCGCCGGCACCCTGTGTGTGACTTGCATGATATCTGCCGCAGATTCTGTTCGGTTGTAGTTTCTATTCCACAAACGTGACAGCGGTGTTGGCCAGCTCCGTCAGATCCTTGGTGGGATCGTTGTTGTCCTCGGAGAACTGTACCAGAGTAACCTCTCCGCCCGCTAACTTCTTGTAGATCGCGTCGTACTGCTCCTGGTTAAACTTCGTAAACTTGGAGGTCTCCATGGGAAGTCCCACGCCGTTGTTGGCAACCGTGAACACGGAGGTGGCTCCTCCCGGGAAATTGCCGTCGTAGAAGGCCTTCACGCCGTCGTACACGGAGTTGGAGAGTAACTTCATCGCGGAGGTGATGACGGTGTCGGACTCGCTGCTCTGGTCCACGTCCACGCCGATCACCTTTGCGCCCTTCTCCTGCGCCGCAGCCATCACGGAGTTGCCCACCGCGCCGCCGCAACCGAAGATCACCTCGGTGCCGTTCTGGTACCAGGAAGCCGCCATGGACTGAGCCTCGGGGGTAGCCGCGAACCCGCCGGTGTAGTTGTACATAACCTGAACGCCGGTAACTCCGTCTTCCTTGGCCGCGTACTCAGCGCCCTGCACAAAGCCGTATCCGTAGCGGATTACCGCCGGAACCGCCATGCCGCCCATGAAGCCCAGCTTGGTGTAGCCGTCCTTCACAGCCGCGTAGCCCGCAAGGAAGCCCGCCTGGTCCTCCTGGAACAGGATGGGCATCACGTTGGCGTTGGTCTTGTAGGTGTAGTTGGCGTCGTGGGGCTCGCCGTCCAGCAGAATGAAGTGCACGTCCGGGTACTTGTCCTGGGCCATGTAGATGGGCTCCTCGAACAGGAATCCGGGGCACACCACAAGCTTCGCGCCGCCCTCAACCGCCAGGCCGATGGTCTCTAAGTAAGAGTCCGTGGTGCCCTCCTGGGGCTGATAGTATTTATAGGAGATTCCTTTTTCCTCGGCATACTTCTTTAATCCCTCCCAGGCGCCCTGGTTGAAGGACTTGTCGTCGATGGTGCCAAGGTCGGTAACCAGCGCCAAATCATAGCCGCTAGAGCTCTTCTCTGCCGCTGTGGTCTCAGCAGCAGCCTCGCTCTCCGCCTTGCTCTCGGCTGCGGTGGTCTGCGCCTCGGTGGGAGCTGCGGTCGTCTCGGGTTTGGAAGAACCTCCACAGGCCGCCAGGGAAGCAGCCATGGCAGCGGCCAGCGCCAGTGCCAATACTTTTCTCTTCATAAGTTTATTTCCTCCTCTTAAAATGTGATTGAAAACCGTTAGAGTACGGTTCTAATTTATCACAAATCCCATATTATTACAACCTTTCGGCTGAATTTTCATAAATTTCGCCTGAATTGTCCATAAATGTACATACGCTTTACAGGTCGAACAGGGACAGCTGGTTGGACTTGGGGAGATCCTTTAAGAGCCCCAGATCCGCCATCAGCGTGCAGATGGTGCCGTTGACCTTGCTGCGGTTGCTGAAGTCCTCGATGGACAGGAACGGACCGTCCTTCACCGCGTCCACCACGGCCTCCGCCGCCTTCTCACCCAGGCCGTCGATGCTGCTTAAGGACGGCATGAGCTTCCCGTCGATCACCTGGAAATCCCTGGCCTTGGCCCGGTAGATGTCGAGCGGCATAAAGTCGAAGCCTCTGGCGTACATCTCCTGCACGATGCGCATGTCCCGGAGGGTGTCCTGCTCCTTCTTTGAGAGCGTGTCCGCCCGCTTCTTGTAGTCTGCCAGGTAATACTCCAATTTATCCCTGCCCTGGCACATAATCTCATAGGAAAATGCGCTGGCGCGGATGCTGAAGAAGGCCGCATAGTAGGCCAGGGGATAGAAAATTTTACAGTAGGCGATTCGCCAGGCCATCATAACGTAGGCCGCCGCGTGGGCCTTGGGGAACATATACTTGATCTTTTTGCAGGACCAGATGTACCAGTCCGGCACCCCATGCTCGATCATGGCGCTCTCCCACTCCGGCTTTAAGCCCTTGCCCTTTCGCACGCTCTCCATGATGGTGAAGGAGAGTCCCTCGTCCATCCCCTGGGCGATCAGATAGATCATGATGTCGTCTCGGGTACAGATGGCCGTCTGAATGGTGGCCTTGCCCTCCTGGATCAGGGTCTGGGCGTTGCCCAGCCACACGTCCGTGCCGTGGGCCAGACCGGCGATCCGCACCAGGTCCGAGAAGTACTTGGGCTTGGTGTCTAGGAGCATCTGCATGGCGAAGTCCGTGCCGAACTCCGGCACGCCAAGAGCGCCCAGGGGACAGCCCCCGATGTCGTCCGGGGTGATTCCCAGGGCCGACGTGTTCTGGAACAGACTCATAACCTCTCTGCTGTCCAGCGGAATGTCCTTAACCGGGTCGATTCCCGTCAAGTCCTGGAGCATCCGGATCATCGTGGGATCATCGTGCCCCAGTATATCCAGCTTCAGCAGGTTGTGGTCGATGGAGTGGTAATCAAAGTGCGTGGTCACGGTGGAGGTGGTCATGTCGTTGGCCGGGTGCTGCACCGGCGTGAAGGAGTAGATCTCCTCGCCCAGCGGCAGCACGATGATGCCGCCCGGGTGCTGTCCCGTGGTCCGGCGCACGCCCACGCAGCCCTGCACGATGCGGTTGATCTCGCAGTTGCGCTTGCGGCTGCCCCGCTCCTCATAATATTTTTTCACGTAGCCGAAGGCCGTCTTGTCCGCCAGGGTGCCGATGGTTCCGGCACGGAAGGTCTGGCCCTTGCCGAAGATGACCTCCGTGTAGTCGTGGGCCTTACTCTGATACTCGCCGGAGAAGTTTAAGTCGATATCCGGCTCCTTGTCGCCCTTAAAGCCCAGGAACGTCTCGAAGGGGATGTCAAAGCCGTCCTTCTCCAGGGGCGTCCCGCAGACCGGGCAGAACTTGTCCGGCATATCGCAGCCCGCCATGCCGGAGAACTTCTTTACCTCCTCGGAGTCGAAGTCGTAGTAGCGGCACTTGGGGCAGTGGTAGTGAGGGCTTAGAGGGTTTACCTCCGTGATACCGGACATGGTGGCCACGAAGGAGGACCCCACGGACCCTCGGGAGCCCACAAGATAGCCGTCCTCGTTGGATTTCCACACCAGCTTCTGGGCGATGATGTACATCACGGCGAAGCCGTTGGTGATGATGGAGTGCAGCTCCCGCTCCAGGCGGTCCACAACGATCTTCGGCAGGTCCTCGCCGTACATCTCGTGGGCCCTGTCGTAGCAGATCTTGGTCAGCGTCTTGTCCGAGTCCGGGATCACGGGCGGGCACTTGTCCGGCCGCACCGGCGAGATCTTCTCGCACATGTCCGCGATCTTTCTGGTGTTGGTCACCACCACCTCCTGGGCCTTGTCCGGCCCCAGGTAGTCGAACTCCGCCAGCATCTCCTCGGTGGTGCGCAGGTAAAGCGGCGCCTGGTCGTCGGAGTCCTTAAAGCCCTGGCCCGCCATGATGATCCGGCGGTACACCTCGTCCTGGGGGTCCAAAAAGTGCACGTCGCAGGTGGCGCAGACCAGCTTTCCGAAGTGCTCGCCCAGGTTCACGATGCGCCGGTTGATCTCCTTTAGGTCCTCCTCGCTCTTCACCGTGCTCTTCTCGTCCCGCAGCATGAAGGCGTTGTTTCCCAGGGGCTGGATCTCCAGGTAGTCGTAGAAATTCACAAGCCTTGCCACCTCCGAGGCCGGAGCGCCCCGCAGCAGGGCCTGGTACAGCTCCCCCGCCTCGCAGGCCGAGCCGATCAAAAGCCCCTCCCGGTACTGGCTCAGCACGCTCTTGGGGATTCTGGGCCGTCTGGCGTAGTAGGTCAGGTGGGACCAGCTGACCAGCCGGTACAGGTTGATCCGCCCAATGTCGTTCTTCGCCAGGATGATCACGTGGTAGGTGGGCAGCTTGCGGATGGTCTCCGTGTCCATGGCGTTTAAGGCATTCAGCTGATCCAGGGTCTCCACGTCCCGCTCCCGCAGCATCTTCACGAAGGCCATGAAAATCTCCGCCGTACAGCCCGCATCGTCCACGGCCCGGTGGTGGTTCTCCAGGGAGATATTTAGCGCCTTGGCCACCGTGTCCAGCTTGAAGCGGTTTAAGTTCGGCAGAAGCAGTCTGGCCATGGTCACCGTGTCCAGCACGGTGGGGTTAAAGGGCAGGCCCAGCTCCTCCGCGAAATGGCCGATAAATCCCACATCGAAGGACGCATTGTGGGCTACAAGGGCTGCGTCCCCCACAAACTCCAGAAATTGAGGCAAAATCACATCGATTTTTGGGTATGGGAGCACCATCCCGTCGTTGATGCCCGTCAGCTTCTCGATGTCGAAGGGGATGGGCACATCCGGGTTCACAAAGGTGGAAAACTTGTCCTTGATCTTCCCGTCCACCACCTTCACCGCGCCGATCTCGATGATGCGGTTCTTCTCCGGGCTGAAGCCCGTGGTCTCGATGTCGAAGACCACGTAGGCGTCGGCGAAGCTCTGGTTTCTGGAATTCTCCACCAGCTGCTTGGTGTCGTCCACCAGGTAGCCCTCCACGCCGTAGATGATCTTGAAGGTGTCCCCCTTGTCCAGCGCGTGGTTGGCGTCCGGGAAGGCCTGGACGCAGCCGTGGTCCGTCACCGCGATGGCGGGCATCCCCCACTTCTTGGCCCGCTTCACAATGTCCTTCACCTCGGAGACACCGTCCATGTCGCTCATCTTGGTGTGGCAGTGCAGCTCCACCCGCTTTTCCAGGCTGCCGTCCGAGCGCTTTCCGGTGAAATCGTCGCACTTTTTGATGCCCACGATGGAGCCGAGGGTCAGCTCGCCGTCAAACTTGTCGATGGTGGTCACGCCCTTTATGCGGATGAAGGAGCCCACGTTTATAACCCCCTTCACCTCATCGAACAGCTCCGGGCGCACGAACATCTTGACGCTTAAGGTGTCCGTGAAGTCCGTCACGTCGAAGGTGAGGATGAACTTGCCGCTGCGCAGCTCCCGGCTCTCGCAGGTTAAGATCTTGCCCCGCAGGGTGACCTCGCCCATCTCGCCGTCGATCTTCTCGATCTCCAGGAAGTCGTCCTCGAAATCGCGGCCGTAGAGCACCTCCGGATTGCTAGATTTTTTGACCGTAAAGCCCCGGTCCCCGAAGCCTCCACGGTCCTTTCCCCAACTGCCCTTCTGCTGGCGTCCTCCTTTGTTTAGCTGGCCCTCCCGGCCCTTGCCCTGGGAGATGCCGCCGTTTCCATTTCCCGCCTTGGCATTCCCCGGCGCCGACCCAGAGCCCGCCGCTGCGGGCGAAGCGCCAGGCACGCCCGGCAGGTTGGCGCCCATGGTCTCTAAGCCCTCTCCGCCAACGTCGCCGGAGGCAGCCTGCTGGAGCAGCATGTCCCAGGGAGCCGCATCGTTGCTGCCGCCCACAAAGTCCTGGCCTCCGCCGGTGGGGGACTGAGCCAGCGCCACAGCGGCGGGCGCCCCTGCCTGGCCGCCTTCGCCCATGGCTTCCAGCTCGTCCCGGTGGTTCTTCCAGTAAATGGCCCTGGCTTCCTCCTCCATCCGCTCTTCCAGCTGCTTTCGCAGCTTGCTGCCCTGGGCGGGCACATAGCGGTAGCTCACCTCCATGGGAAGCCCGCAGCGCTCCGCGAAGACCTTCTCCAGGACGCGCTTCAGCTCGCCGACCCGGTCCCGGTTCACCATGGTGTCCTCCACCGTCAGGGTCATCCGTTCCTGGTCCGCGAACTCAATCTCCGCCTTGCGGAATATATTGTACTCCACAATGCTGTAGTGCTTAAGCTCCAGAAGCAGGCTGTCCTTGTACACCTCCAAAAGCTTCTTGGGCGTGTACTGGTCCGACAGCTTATACTTCTCCAGAATTTTGATCGTCAGCTGCTTGTCCGGAAAAAGCTGATCCTTGATCCCCTTCTCCAGGTCGTAGATATTCTTCTTGTGAATCAGCCGGGGGCTCTTTATGTACACGCGGATGGAGCTTCTGTCCCTGGGACTCGTCACCTTCTCCACCTGCACCATGGCGAGCAGCTCCCGCAGCTGCTCCGTCACCTTCAGCTCCGGAAACACCTCAAAAAACGGTTTTGCCATTCTCATACTTCTTTCTATGTAAAAATCACCGCCCCGGCCGCGGTAAAAAAACGCAGCCAGGGCTCAAAAAAATACCATGCTACCTGCCCAGGAAATTCTCCCAGTCCTCCGGCTTAAAACCGGTAATCACCCGCTTGCCGTCCACCAGGATCGGGCGCTTCACCAGCATCCCGTCCGAGGCCAGAAGCTCCAGCTGCTCCTCCTCGGTCATCCCCGCAAGCTTATCCTTAAGTCCCAGAGATTTGTACTTCAAACCGCTGGTGTTAAAAAACTTCTTCAAGGGCAGTCCGCCCTCCCTCGACCAGCGCTCCAGCTCCTCTGCGGTGGGGTTCTCCTCCACAATGTGCCGGTCCTCGTAGGCCACGCCCTTCCCGTCCAGCCACTTTTTGGCCTTCTGGCAGGTGGAACACTTGGGATATTCAATAAACAGCATACGCAATCTCCTTATCGATCGTCTCTCTCACTCACAGCTTCTTCGCGGCCAGGGCCTCAAGCTCCGCCCTCAGCGCGCCCAAGAGCTCTTCCTCCGGGACCTTGCGGACGATCTCGCCCTTGCGGATCAAGAGCCCTTCTCCCACGCCGCCCGCGATTCCAAGGTCCGCCTCCTTCGCTTCCCCGGGCCCGTTCACCACGCAGCCCATGACCGCCAGCTTGATGTCAAGGCTGTCAAACTCCGCCGCCATGGTCTCCACCTGGTTCGCCAGGGAGATTAAGTCGATGCGGGTTCTGCCGCAGGTGGGACAGGACACCACCTCGATGCCGCCCTTTCTCAGCCCGAGGGTCTTTAGGATCAGCTTCGCGGACTTTACCTCCTCCACCGGATCGCCGGTCAGGGAGACGCGGATGGTGTCCCCGATGCCCTGGCTCAGGATAATCCCAAGCCCCACCGCGGATTTGATGTTCCCGCTGGTCAGCGTCCCGGACTCCGTGATCCCCACGTGCAGCGGGTAATCGGTGCGCTCTGCGATCAGCTCGTGGGCCTTCACGCACATCATCACGTCCGAGGACTTGATGCTGATGACCAGGTTGTCGTAGCCCAGCTCCTCGATGATGGAGACCTTATCCAGCGCGCTCTCCACGATTCCCTCCGCCGTGACGCCGCCGTACTTTTCAAGGATCTCCTTCTCCAGGGATCCGGAGTTTACGCCCACGCGGATGGGGATTTCCCGCTCCTTGGCGCAGTCCACCACGGCCTTTATCCGCTCCTTAGAGCCGATATTTCCGGGGTTAATGCGGATTTTGTCCGCGCCGTTCTCCATGGCCATAAGGGCCAGGCGGTAGTCGAAATGAATGTCCGCCACCAGCGGAATGTGGATCCTTTGCTTGATGGGCCCCAGGGCCTTCGCCGCCTCTGCGGTGGGCACCGCCACGCGGATAATGTCGCAGCCCGCCTGCTCTAAGCGCAGGATCTGCTCCACCGTGGCCTTAACGTCCTCCGTCTTTGTATTGCACATGGACTGGATCAGCACCGGATTTCCTCCGCCGATGACCCGGTCCCCGATTTTCACAATCCTCGTATTCTCTCTCGTCATCTCACACTCTCCGTATCCCACCGGCGCGCGCGCACCGGCTTAAAATAACTTTCGCACATCGTTGAACAGCACAAATATCATTAAGGCCATGAGGAGCATCATGCCCGCCATGTGCACCATGCCCTCCTTCTCCTTGTCGATGGGCTTGCCGCGCACCGCCTCGATTAAGAGGAACACCAGCCGCCCGCCGTCTAAGGCCGGGATCGGCAGCAGGTTCATCACCCCGAGGTTGGCACTCAACAGCACACAGAAATTGGCGAGCATCAGGATCACCACCGTGGCTCCGTAGGGCACCGCCTCGTCCACCGTGCTGTCGATGGTGGACACGATCCCCACCGGGCCGCTGACGTCGTTTAGGGAGACCTGGCCGTGGAACATCATGTAGAAGGTGTCAAACACGTACTGGATCCAGTATCTCACCTCATACAGGCTGCTCACCACAAGCTGCCCCGCCGACTGCACGGGCTTTGGCACCCCGTCGAAGTTCACGCCCATCAGGTAGATCCCGCCCTCCCCGGAGAACTTTGGGACGATGGTGGAGGCCAGTGTCTTCACGCCGCCCGCGCCGTCCGCCCGCTTATACTCCACCGTGACGGTCTCCCCCGGGTGGGTCAGCATATACAGGTTCGCATCCTTGTAGGTGTGGATCCTCCGGCCGTTGATCCGAGTGACCACGTCGCCCGGCCGGATCCCGGCCTCCTGCGCCGGATAGCCGTCCACCACATCCATGACCGTGGCCGTGGCGTAGCCGGTAAAGCCGATCAAAACCATGGACAGAATCAGGGCCAGCAGGAAATTGAACAGCGGCCCGGCGGCCACCACCGAGATCCTGGCCCACACGGATTTATTGTTAAATGCAGACTGGTCTGTATTGTCCTCATCCTCCCCCAGCATCATGCAGGAGCCCCCGAAGGGTAGTATTTTGATGGAATAGCGCGTTCCGCCCTTCTCAAAGCTGCAAAGCCTGGGGCCCATGCCCAGGGAGAACTCAATCACGCCGATTCCGTTCAGCTTGGCGAACAGAAAATGTCCGAACTCGTGAATCAATATGATGATGCCAAATATCAGCACTGCTGCAATTAAACTCATTCTGCTTTCACCTGTTTTCTTTCATCATGATAACGCCCATTTTGCCCTGATATACTCATAGGTCTCCCGCTCAGCCGCAAGGATCTGGTCCACGTCCGGGTTTGCAACCGTCCGGTGGTTTGCCATGGCGGCCTCGATCATCTCTGTGATGGTCAGATAGCCGATCCTGCGGTTTAAGAACAGGCTTACCGCCAGCTCGTTTGCCGCGTTGAACACGGTGGGCAGGGAACCGCCCGTCCTCCCCGCCTCGTAGGCCAGGGAGAGGCCCCGGAAATTCTCAAAATCCGGCTTCTCGAAAGTAATCTGTGAGAGCTCCCAGAAATTCAACCGCCCGCCCGGCAGGAACCTGCGCTCCGGGTAATACAGGGCGTACTGGATGGGAAGCTTCATGTCCGGCGTCCCCAACTGGGCGATCACCGCCCCGTCCGCGAACTCCACCATGGAGTGGATCACGCTCTGGGGCTGAATCACCACCTGCACCTGATCCATATCCACGCCGAAGAGCCAGCGGGCCTCCATCACCTCCAGGCCCTTGTTGACCATGGTGGAGGAGTCGATGGTGATTTTGTGGCCCATGGACCAGTTGGGGTGCTTTAACGCGTCCTCCACCTGCACGTCCGCCAGCTGCTCTCTCGTGCGCCCTCTGAAGGGGCCGCCGGAGGCGGTTAAGAGAATCTTTGCCACCGGGTTCTCCCCCGCCCCCTGAAGGCTCTGGAAGATCGCCGAGTGCTCGGAGTCCACGGGGAGAATCCGAACTCCCATCTTCTCCGCCAGGGGCATAATGATGTGCCCCGCGGTCACCAGGGTCTCCTTGTTCGCCAAGGCGATGTCCTTGCCCGCCTCCATGGCCGCGATGGTGGGGCGGATGCCGATCATGCCCACCACGGCGGTCACCACGATCTCGGCCGACGGCTCCGTGGCCGCCTCCATGAGTCCCTCCATGCCGGAGACAATCTTCACGTCCAGGTCCGCCACCTTCACCCGAAGCTCTGCGGCCCGCTCCTCATCCCACACGCAGGCGAGTCTCGGGGAAAATTCCCGGATCTGCTCCTCCAGCAGGCGAATGTTGCTGCCCGCGGCCAGGGCCGTCACCTGGATATCCCGGTTGTAGCGCACAATTTCCAGTGTCTGGGTGCCGATGGAACCGGTGGACCCCAGTATCGCAATCTTCTTCATAAGTCTATTCTCTCCTAATCCAACCGTATCTAAAACGCAAAAAATCCGGGCGGTTTAAATTGCGTTCACTTTAAGAAGGTGAGCGCAAAATAAATCGCCGGAGCCGTAAAAATCATGCTGTCGAACCGGTCCATAATCCCGCCGTGTCCCGGTATCAGACGGCCGTAATCCTTTATGTTGTGGTTTCGCTTGATGGCCGAAGCCGCTAAGTCCCCCACCTGGGAGATCATGGCCGCGATTGCGCAGGCGATTGCGCAGGCCAGCTGCGGGTTGTCGAGCTCCGCCATAAAGCCCTTAAACACCGTCGCGAACACAAAGCCCAGGATTGCTGCTCCCACAACGCCGCCGACCGCTCCCTCCACCGATTTCTTCGGGCTTAGAAGTGGGGCCAGCTTGTGCTTTCCGAGCAGCATCCCGCTGCAGTAGGCGCAGGTGTCGCAGCCCCAGGAGCTGATAAAGATCAGCCACACCAGAAACGCCCCGTCGTTCATCACCCGGGTCTGGTAGAGAAAGCTGAGCATAACCGGCACATAGCACACGCCAAAAAACGCCCCTGTGATCTCCTCCGTCTTGTACTTTGGGAAGGTGAACACGTACACTGCCATCAGCAGCATCAGGGAGGCGATGATCATCAGGGTAATGTACTGCTGCCCCTCAAACCACAGAATTCCGTAGTAGGAGACAGCGGTCAGATAACCGATCAGGGCCAACGGTTTTTTGTGGATATCCAGCACGCGGTACAGTTCAAAGAGTCCTACTAATGAGATCGCCGCCGTGACAGCGAACAGCAGAGCGCCGCCCTGCCCCACCACCACGATGGCAAGCGCCACCAGTACGATTCCGCTGATTAACCGTGTTGTAAACATGGGATTCTCCTTTCCGCATCTTACATTTTTATCTTCCGTCAGCCTTTGACGCCGCCGAACCTCCGCTCTCTGCTATTATATTGCACGATAGCCTTTTCCAATTCCTCTTGATTGAAATCCGGCCACAGACAGTCGGTCACATAGATCTCCGTGTAAGCCAGCTGCCAGAGCAGGTAGTTGGACAGCCGCAGCTCCCCGCTGGTGCGGATGAGCAGGTCCGGGTCCGGAATCCCGGCCGTGTCTAAGTAGGAGGCGAATACCGCCTCGTCGATCTGGTCCGGGTCCACCCTGCCGTCCCTGCAGTCCTTCGCCAGGTGCATGGCCGCGCGGCGGATCTCATCCCGCCCCCCGTAGTTGACGGCGATCACAAAGGTGAGCCCCGTGTTGTCCCTTGTCTCGGACTCCAGGCGGTTGATCCCCTCGACAATATCCCGGTCAAAGCGGGTTCTGTCTCCGATCATCTTGACCCGCACATTGTTGGCGGAGGCGATCTTTAAGAGGCGCACCATATAGTAGCGGAACAGCTGCATGAGCGCCCCCACCTCCTCGGTGGAGCGCTTCCAGTTCTCTGTGGAAAAGCCGTATACCGTCAGATACTCAATCCCCATGCGGGCGGCGATCTCCACCGTCTTCTCGACCGTGACGCAGCCCTCCTTGTGTCCCATGGTCCGGGGAAGGCCACGCTTCTTGGCCCACCGGCCGTTGCCGTCCAGAATCAGGGCCACATGTCTGGGGATCACCATTCGTTCGTCCAATGCCATAATATCGGTTCACCTTTCTATCATTTGCAGTGCGGCGGCCGCCGCCTTTGAAAAATTTGGTAAATTTCGTAAATAAGGGAGCAGGTGTCCGCCTGCCCCCGCTTTTGTAAACTGTCGCCCGGTTCGATTATACGGTCATAATCTCCTTGGTCTTCTCCTCCACCGCTTTGTCGACCTTCTCGACCATCTTGTCGGTGAGCTTCTGCATCTTCTCGATCGCCAGCTCCTGATCGTCCTCAGACATCTCTCCCGCCTTCTCCATCTTCTTAAACGCGTCGTTGGCGTCGCGGCGGATATTGCGGATCGCGACCTTGGCCTCGTCGCCCTTCTTCTTCACGTCCTTGGCCAGGGATTTTCTGCGCTCCTCGGTCAGCTCCGGGAAAATCAGGCGGATGGCGTTTCCGTCGTTGTTGGGGTTGATCCCCAGCTCGGAGGTGAGAATCGCCTTCTCGATGGGCTTTAACAGGCTCTTCTCCCAGGGCTGAATCACGATCATTCTGGCCTCGGGTACAGAGACGTTGCCCACCTGCTGAAGGGGTGTCGGCGTGCCGTAGTAGTCCACGCGGATCTTGTCCAGCACATGGGGATTGGCGCGGCCTGCGCGGATGGCGCCGAACTCCTCGTGCAGAACTTCCAGAGTCTTGTTCATCTTGTCCTCATATTTCTTTAATTCTTCCATACGCTCCTCCTGATTTCATGCGGCCCTCGCCGCGATTTATGTTTTTAAGTTTTTGTCTATGCGGTCACGATGGTGCCGTTTATTTTGCCCTGCATGGCGTTCGCGATGCCGTCCGGCTCGTTTAGGCTGAACACCGCCATGGGCATCCTGTGCTCCATGCACATGATGGAGGCGGTCAGATCAACAACCGCGAGCTGCTTGTCGATTACCTCCTGGATGGAGATCTCGTCGTACTTCCTGGCGTTGGGGTTCAACTTGGGATCGCTGTCGTAGACGCCGTCGATGGCCTTGGCGAGCAGGATGCAGTCCGCCTCCATCTCGATGGCGCGCAGGGCGATTCCGGTGTCCGTGGAGAAATAGGGGTGTCCGGTGCCTCCCGCGAAAAATACGACCATCCCGCGCTCAAAGTACTTGTTTGCGCGATCCTTGGAGAACAGCTTGGTCATGGAGCCGCACTCGAAGGGGGTGAGTATCTGGGTTTTCATCCCGGCGTTGCGGAAAATCTCAGACACGTAGATACAGTTCATCACGGTAGCCAGCATTCCGATCTGGTCCGCCTTGGTGCGGTCGATGGCCTCGCTGGTGCGGCCGCGCCAGAAGTTGCCGCCGCCGATCACGATTCCCACCTGGACGCCGGCGTCCACGGAAATCTTTACCTGGCGGGCCACCTCTTTTACAGTGTCCTCGTCAAAGCCGGTGTGCTTTTCGCCCGCTAAGGCCTCGCCGCTCAATTTTAAAAATACGCGTTTTAGGTTCATGGTATTTTGAATCTCCCTCAGTATGGTGATTTTTGTACAGGTTGTATCCGGCGCCGGAAAGCGCCGCCGCAGGATCCGGTTAAGGACGCAACTGGGACACCTGCTCACTGTGGACATTATACCATATCTCCCCCATTTTGCAAAGAAAAAGAAAACTTTTCATCATTTTCTGTATCTTTTCCCATATTATCCAAACATTTTATATTTTCTCTTTGTGGTTTTCCGAAAGATGTA
>USJW01000075.1 GCA_900555045.1 uncultured Clostridium sp.
CTGAATACAAGTAGGTCTTTCATAAGTAGCACAAAATTCCCTAACGCAAGAGAAGGCACTGCTTAAACTGATAACTGCATTGACATCTGGTTCCCATTCTTCTCCGGCAGCCATAAACGTCACTTCTTCTTGATTTTCCTCATTGTAGGACAACCACATTTCACCTGCGTCATTTTGAAAATAATTGACAGCTGCATACGCTCCATTGATACAGACAGTTATGCAGGGATATGGCAGCTTCCCACTGATCCATATCTCACTGTTTTCCTGTGCCGCTGTCTGTACGAATTTTAATACATCGTCTGCTGATTGAAAAGAAAAATCCCCATTATCTGTACTGACAACGATCATATTCTCCTCCATAACTTCCAATTTCCCGCTCCAACCTCCCGTAAGTCATCTTACGCGCTTTCCCCCGCAACCAAGGCTTCACACATCCTTTTCCACAAAGTGCGCATCATAAATATCCCAATACTTTTGATAAACCCGGTCCAGCTGTCCATCGAAATTTAATTGATACATTCTAAATGTGACTAAAAAATCCTTTGGCTGCCATTGCTCCTTATAAGAATAGCAGTATTTCATCCCCAGCTGGCGCATCACACCGCCGCTTCTCGGATTGTTTACATCGTGCGTTGCCGTGATATATGGAAAACCGTCCTTTTTTAACTGTTCTACAAGAGCCCTGCTCGCTTCGGTGACGATCCCCCGATGCCAAAGCTCTTTGCGGAGCGCATACCCAAAATCATGGCTGTCATCCGTATCTGCCAATACATAACCTATGGGATAATCATCCTCTTTCAAGCAGACCGCAAAGCAGTACTCCTGGTTTGCAAACCGCCTGTCATAAAAATCTCTCGTTTCCTCCAAGCTTTTTACAGGAAACCACGGCAAAAAGGTATTTACTTCCTCATCCATCAGAAGCATATACAGCGCTTCCATATCTCTCGTTTCAAATTTTCTCAGTATCAGCCGGTCTGTCTCAAATTCAAAAATCGCCATTCTACTTGCCCCCAAATGACAGCTGTTGCTCAAAATACTCAAATAGATTCTTGTATACTCTGCGGGATCTGGTTTTCCCGAACCTTGTTTTCACCAAATCATAGCCGCCGGAAAAATCGTTCTTCAGCGCGTACGCACATGCCAAATAAATGTACTGTCTCTCGTCCATCATAAGCCGTTTGTCCCCTGTTTCACACAGCCTGATATAATGGTCTATGTCCGTCAACGCGTCAAGAAACGGTATCGTGTTTGTCTGAAAAAAATCCTTTATTTTTAAAGAGAGCGCCTTGGCATCCGAGGCCCCGAACAGAAGCCACGGTTCGGCCTTCGTGCCCATTTGAATCGGCTGCCTGAGCGTCAAATCCTTTAGGCTGTCGATGAGCATATTTTCTCCCAGAATGTCCTCTGCCAGTTGGTTGACTTCGGGGAAATACACCGATAACCATGGGTAAATCCGGGCCATCGCCCCTGGCTGTCCCAAGGGATGGGTTGAGTAGACGAGCTCCAGCTTCTGCTTTGTTTTCCCGAACGCTCTCGAATAGACAAGCCCGTTTTTTCTTCTTTTAAATCCGTGCCCGTCCATCATCCCATCCAGCTCGTCAAAAATACCAGTTACGATCCGTTTTACATCATCATTCATCGCTCATTCTGCTCTCTCAAAAAAAACGTTAACCGTCCGGAAACCGTGTGTGGTCATATATCATCCTTTTTCCAGCAGCCACTCCACGATCGCCCGCTGCGCCCGCTTTGTGTAGAAGAACACCTCGTACTCATTTCCCTTTTCGCTGACCCGCTTCTCCGCCTCGATGCCGAACTCCCGGCCCGCCTCCGTCAGGCGCCTGCGGGGCATGCCGTTTACAAAGCGCTCCTCGTAAAGGCCTTCATCCATGAGCATCTGCTCCACGGATTTGATGGTCAGCCGTTTCATGGTCTCCCCGTCCCGCAGTTCGTTGATCTGGGCCACAAAGTCGTTTAGGGCAAGACGGCTGGAATAATGGATCCCGGCCGCCAACTCCTCCGTCATGCAGAAATCATCCTTGGTTTTTTTAGAAGTCTTCTTCCTGGGCGCAGAGGGCTGGGCCGCCGAAGGAAGCTGGCCAGCCGGGGCGAACCGTGCGGCCGAAGCAGTCTCCCCTCCCGGGGCGAACCGGGCCGCCGAAGCAGTCTGTCCTCCCGCGTCCCCTCTCTCCTCACTCCCATTCTCCCATGCCTCCAGCGCCGTCCCCAGGTCCCAGTCCTCATACGGCTCGCTGTCGTCCACAAAGTACAGGTCGTCGTTCTCGTAGTACATCTCGGCCTCCGGGCCGTCCGCCGGGTTGGGAAGGGCGTAGTCCGAGGCAGGCGCCGGATTCACGGTTCCCGGCGCGGTCCGGCTGGACATGCCGCGGCTGCCTGCTCCCAGCGCCGCGTAACCTCCGCGATCCCCGGCTCCCGGCTCCCCCGCATCATCCCCCGCGCCGCACTCCCTCTTCACGCACTCCAAAAACCTCTCCCCATACTTATCATACTTAAACGCACCAACCCCGGACACCTCCAGCATCTCCGCCTTTGTTTTCGGCTTCAGAATGCACATGTGGGCCAGCGTCTTGTCGGAAAATACAATGTAGGGCGGCACCTTCTCCTCCCGGGCAATCTCCGCCCGCAGGGCGCGCAGCTTCTCAAACAAGGTCTCCTCCGCCTCGCTAAGCTCCGCACCGGCCACGGCGCTCTTTCTGCCCTTTTTCTCCTTCTTGAGCCTGGCCGCCTGCTCCTGCTCCTTCGCCATCTTCATCTCAATGTTCTCCTCCCCGCGAAGCAGGGCACCGGTCTTCTCCGTCAGCTTCACGATGGCGTACTCATCGTTGGACGTGGACAGATATCCACTGAGCAGAAGGTGGTTCGCCACCTGCCTCAGCCGGTGCGCAGGCACCTTGGCGAGCTCCCCGTAGTGCGGGTTCTCATCCATCCGGTAGTTCCGTATCTTCGCGGTGTTTGCCCCGTGGAGCGTGTCGATGATCACATTGATGCCGTAGCGCTGCCTGCTGCTCTCCACGCAGCCCGCGATCCCCCGGGCGATGTCCGTCACGTCCACGGTCTCAAACTGGCTTAAGCAGTTGGAGCAGTTTCCGCAGTAGTTGCTCCCGTATTCCCCGAAATACCGCAGGATGTAATCCCGCAGACACTCGTTGGTAAAGCAGTAGAAGGTCATCTTCTTGAGCCGCTCCCGGTCCCGCTCCATCACGATCTGCTTGGTCACGGGGTCCAGCTCCTGGTTGTCCTGGTTGTACTCGATAAAGGTCTGGTTGGTCACCACATCCTGGCCGCCGTAGAACAGGATGCACTCCGCCGGCTCCCCGTCGCGCCCCGCACGCCCGGCCTCCTGGTAGTAGGATTCCATGTTCTTGGGCATGTTGTAGTGCACCACGAACCGGACGTTGGACTTGTCGATGCCCATGCCGAAGGCGTTGGTGGCCACCATCAAGGGGCTCCGGTCGTAGATGAAGTCGTCCTGGTTGTTCCTGCGCTCTACGTCGCTTAAGCCCGCGTGGTAGCGGGTGGCCCCGAAGCCGTCCCTGATCAGCCGCGTGCAGACCTCCTCCACGTTCTTGCGGGTCAGGCAGTAAACGATGCCGCTCTCCCCCCGGTGCCGCTCCAGATAGTTTGCCAGGGCGGCGTACTTGTCCTTGGGCGACTGCACGCCGAAATAGAGGTTCGGCCGGTCAAAACCCGTGCTGGTCACGGTGGGGTTGCGCAGCATCAGGATGTCGATGATGTCGTCCCGCACCTCCTTCGTGGCCGTTGCCGTGAAGGCGCTGATCACCGGGCGCACCGGCAGCCGGTCGATGAAATCCACGATCTTTAGGTAGCTGGGCCTGAAGTCCTGCCCCCACTGAGACACGCAGTGGGCCTCGTCCACCGCCACCATGGCGATCTTTGCGTTCAGCGCGAAGTTCAAGAACGCCTCCGTGGTCAGCCGCTCCGGCGCCACGTAGATAATCGGGTAGCGCCCCGCCCGCGCGTAGTCCAGCGCCTTAAAATACTGGGCGGAGCTTAGGGAGCTGTTGAGATACGCTGCATGGATCCCCGCCTGGTTGAGCGCCCCCACCTGGTCCTTCATGAGGGAGATGAGCGGTGAGATTACCAGTGTAATCCCGTCCATCATCAGCGCGGGCACCTGGTAGCAGATGGATTTTCCCGCCCCCGTGGGCATGACCCCCAGCGTGTCCTTTCCGGCCAGGATGCTGTCGATCAGCACCTCCTGCCCCCTGCGAAACTCGTCGTAGCCAAAATACTGCTTTAAAATCTCGTGCTTATTCATCTGTAACTTTTAACTCCTTCCCGTCTCTCTCCCTGTGCCAACCCATCATGTCAAAAACACTGTGTAAGGGGATTTTTAAAGATTTCTCTGAACAAACTGACCGCATCGATTTATGCCGCCCGCCGGACGGCGGACCAGAAATAAGTATCTTCCAGTATAACAGAAGGCGGGGCAAAAGGCAAGCCGCTTTGCCCGCTCAAATCCGCGCAAACCCGCGCAATCGCTGCCCTCCATCCGCCCCGCACTCCCCTCACACCCCCATATGCTCCTTCGTGAAATACCCCTGGACCAGGTCCATCAGATAGTTGTCCGGCTCGCTGGGCTTAAAATTGCGCTTCGCCACCGTGCAGATGTTCCAGAACGCGCCGTCCCCGATGGAGAGAAAGCGGATGTTTGGATTGTGGTTCGCGTAGCTTAAGGGGATGATGGTGATCCCCAGGCCGCTGGCCACCATCTTTAAGGAGGAGGAGTGGTTGTTGATCTCGCAGATGATCCGCGGCGTGATTTTACTCTGCTCAAACAGGCCGTTCGTGATGTCCCGGATGGCCGTTCCCGAGCAGGAGATGATGAAGTTCTCCGCCTTAAGCTTCCGGATGTCCACCGCGTCAAACGCCGTCCCGGGCCGCCTCTGGCAGGCGAGGTTTTTTCCCAGGGAGACGGGCACCGCCAGGACTAGCTCCTCCCGGCAGACGCTCACGTTGGGCAGCGACACCCCCGCGTCCTCCGCCACCGCCAGAATCGCAATGTCCAGCGTCCCTTTCACCACCTGTTCCAGCAATGGCTTGGTGGTGTCCTCCAGCAGATTCACCAAATAATTGGGGTACTTGTTCTTGAATATTGGGTAAATATCGGCAAACATTTCCCCGCCCCACTGGGGTGTGATCCCGATGGAAATGTGGCCGGTCTTGGACTGTCCGATGTCGGAAAGGCGCTTGTAGAGACTGTTCTGCAGCTCCAGCATGTTGCGGCAGGTCTCCTCGTAGAGCTCCCCCGCATGCGTCAGTGTGAGCTCATTGCGGTTGCGCGAGACCAGCTGCACCCCCATCTCCTGCTCCTCCTTAGCCAGAAACTGGCTCAGTGTGGACTGGGACACGAACAGGTAGTCCGCCGCCTTGGACAAATTTTTATACTTCGCAATCGCCAGAAAATAGGTTACAAACCGCATCTCCACCGGTCAAATCCTCCCCCTGTTTTTTAAGAAAATTAATACCTGGTATCAAATCCTTTCATTGGATCTGAGCCGTCAAAGACAGTATAATTCAAATATCACGTGAGCGCAACAAGGGACTTCGCCGGCGGGTGAATGGACCATTCCATTCAATCAAATGAACTTACTTAGGAGAGTGTGGTATGAATACTATGATGTATCTTGTTATCCTGCTGCTTTCAGTGGCAGTGCTGATATTTTTGAATGTCAGGCTGAAAGTCAACAGCTTTATGGCCCTGTTCGCGACGGCCGTGGTCCTTGGCATCCTGTTCGGCTCCTCCCCCTCGGAGGCTTTGGCGGCCGTGAACAGCGCCTTCGGCTCCACCATCGGGAGCATCGGCATGGTGGTCATCCTGGGGGCGGTTCTGGCCATGGGCGTCCAGGATTCCGGCGCCGCAACCGCGATCACGAACTTTTTCATCCGCCTGTCTAAGGGCAAACGCCTGGAGCTGGCGCCTGCCCTGACCGCGTTCATCATGTCCATCTCCGTGTTCGGCGATGTGACCCAGCTCTTGACCTCCCCCATCGCCGCCCGGATCGGCAAGCGCCGGAAGATCAGCATGTCCGTCATCACCCCCTACACCATCGTGGGCGTGTGGCTGACCCACGGCGTCGTGCCGCCCTCCGCCGGAATCCTGGCCGTGTGCATCCTGCTGGGCGCGGACGTGGGAATGTCCATCTTCTGGAGCATCCTGGTGTGCCTGGCAACCCTGATCATCACCTACGCGCTCACCATCCGCTTCATGAGAAAAACCGAGTTCATCGAGGCGAAGCCGGAGTTCGTGGTGGGCGTCGAAGAGGCGGAGGAGAACGTGTCCACCGAGGAGCTGCTGATAAAGGAGGACCACCCGTTAAGCCCGGTGGCCGCCTTCCTTCCCCTGGTCGTGCCGGCTCTCCTGATCACCGTCGGATCCCTGGGAAACATGCTCTTTAAGGACAACGCCGGCGTGCTGGCCGTCACCTCCTTAATCGGGGATAAGACCGTGGCCATGCTCATCGGAATCGTCATCCTCCTAATCACCTGCACCGCCCGGAAAAGCCAGCTGGTGAAGGCCGCGAAAGAGTCCGGCTCGCCGGTCAGCGACAACCCGACCTTCCTGGAGCTGGGCTTTGGAAACTGGATTGAGCGCGGCATCAAGGTGGCCGCCATGGTCATCATGATCACCGCCATGGGCGGGGCCTTCAGCACCATTTTAAAGAGCCATCCAGCGGTGAACGAGATCGCAAACGCGGTCGTGGCCAGCGGAATCCCCATGCTGTTAATCCCCTTTGCCATCTCCGCCGTCATGCGGGCGGCCTGCGGCTCCATGGCCACCGCGACCATGACCGCGGCGGGAATCTGCGCCCCCATCATGGGCGCCATGGGACTCACCCCGGTGGCTGTGGCTTTGTCCATCGGCATGGGCTCCCTGCTGTTCGGCCATGTGAACGACAGCGGCATGTGGATGTGCTGCGAGATGTTCCACCTAAAGCCGGAGCAGTACCTAAAGTATGTGACGCCCATCACCACCCTGGCCGGAATCATCGGCTTTGTGCTGCTCTTTATCTTAAACACCTTGGGATTGCTGTAATTGATCAAGTTTTAGTAGAAGGGAATATTGAGTTGACCTATGAAGATAACATCTGTGAAAACGATCCTGTTAAAATGGAAATGCCCGGTGATGAGCGACGCGCTGTCCGTGTGCAGCGCCCGCCAGGCGCTGCTGGTAAAGCTTGAGACCGACTCGGAGCTCTACGGGATTGGGGAGGCCTTCTGTTACGGGAGCCCCATGCACGCGGGAAAGGCCATCATCGAGGAACAGCTGGCCCCCATGCTCATCGGGCAGAACCCGGAGAACATCGAACTTCTGTGGCAGACCATGTACTGGCGCACCATCGCAAGCGGAAGGCGCGGCGTTGTCATGGCCGCCATCAGCGGGGTGGACATCGCCCTCTGGGATTTACTGGGAAAAATGGCCCACATGCCGGTGAGCGCGCTGCTGGGCCGCCACAGTGACCGGGTCCCCGCCTACGCCAGCGGCGGCTTCTACGCCCCGGGAAAGTCCTTGGACGGCCTTGCGCGGGAGCTGGAGGGCTATGTGAAGAAGGGGTATATGGCGGTCAAGATCAAGATCGGGCGCAACCCCGGCATGTCGGAGAATGCGGTGCGCTACATGGAGAACCAGGACTTCGGGGTCAGCTACGAGGAGGACATCCGGCGCCTTGAGACCGCCAGGAGCGTCATCGGGGACGGGATTCTGGCCGCGGACATCAACGCCGCCTGGACCCCCGCCCAGGTGCTTCGCGCCGGGGACGATTTCTCGCGGGCGGGGCTTGACTGGCTGGAGGAGCCGGTGCGGTTCGAGGACGCGGAGGGCTGCCGGCGGCTTGTGCGGGAACTGCCCGGCATCCGCCTGATGGGTTTTGAGACGGAGCAGGGGCTCGCCAACTTCCAGCGCCTGATCCAGGGCCAGATGGTGGACATCGTGCAGCCGGACATCGGCTGGGGCGGCGGGATCAGCGAGCTCAAAAAGATCGGCGCCGCGGCCCTGGCAAGCCACCGTCCCGTGTCCCTCCACTCCTTCGGCTCCGCCGTGCACTTCGCCGCCAGCCTCCAGCTTGCGGCCTCCCTGCCGAACACCGAGCGCATGGAGTCCGAGGAGAACGAGAATGTCCTGAAGTCCGGGATTCTGAAGCAGCCCTTTGAGGCGGACGCACAGATGAACTTCTATGTGCCGCAAGGGCCTGGGCTGGGGATTGAGTTGGATTGGGATAAAATGGAAAAATATGTGGTCGAGTGACAATAGGCAGAAAGAAATGGGCTTCCAGATTTTAATAAAAGCCTATTTTCATGAAAATAGAAAAGCCATTGCTCATGCAGCTTCTGTTTTGCTGCCTGAGTAATGGCCTTTTTTAGTTACAGCCCGTACGCCCGGAACAGCTGTTCCCTGACCGACTTGTCGCTTGTCACCTGGCGAATCAGGTCCGGGCGGTTCTCGTCCAGAAGTTTGCTGATCAGGGTGGAGAGACGCTCCATGCCCCGCACTTCCCCGTCCGCAATCAAATCATCGATCGCCTTGCACATATCCGGTTCCTCCTCTCCCTCTTCCTCCAGCAGCTTTAGCAGCCGCTTCTGTTCTCCAATCACAGACGCCAGCGCCAGCGTCGCTGTCTCGCCCATCCGGCGAAGCGCCTCCCGGTTCTCATGGATGTACCGGTACAGCTGGTCTTTATCTCGATTATATTTTATCACACTGAAGATTTGTTGTAAATGGGTGTGAAAACGAGTTAATTCCCCGGGATCCGCCGCGTTTACCAGATTGATCTGGTAATCCGGGATGTACTTGGACAGGTTTTGCAGCTCCGGCCATGATCACAGAAAAAATATAAGAACTGTCAGATGATTTTCAGAGGATTTCATTATACCAGAAATTGGCGGATATGCAAACCCCAAAAGTGTCTGCAACACTGTTTGCGCCAGCGCTCACCTCCCCCAATCTCCAAATTAAGAAATTCGTAGGAAACTAAATTCCGGTATCGATGTATAATTGGTAAATCAGAGAGGAAGGAAAATTATATGAAATGTAAATTTATGGTGCTTTTACTGTCGGGCGTTCTGCTCCTTGGCGGCTGTGCTGCCGGGGAAACGGAGGCCGCCATCGCGTTTCCGGAGACGGACGGGACGCTTCTGGAGCCGGCGGAGCAGAACCTCACCTTTGAAGATAAAAATGTGGGCCTCAAGGATGACCCCCAAATCATTTCCCACGGGGACATGGACCCGTCCTGGCAGGACCGATTAAGCGATATGGATATTACAAATGAGTGGCTGGGGAACGACTGTATCGTGATCTTCGGGGCGCTGAAGGCGGATTCAGAAAAGGGGATCGTGAAGGTCATGTTTCTCGACCCGGACGAGACGCAGATCGATGTGACCACCCAGTTTCACACGCCGTCAGGCGCGGGCGCGGTGACGGTAACCGGGCTGGGGGCCAAGGATTTTATCATGGACGTGAAGGATGAACAGGGACATTCGTATGTGTTCAACGTGTACAACGGTTTTACACAGCGCGGGGAATCATAAGAATGGGCCACAGACTGTGCACAGCCACCCAACGGTTTTTAGTTTCCGCTGGGTGGCTGCACCGCTCCATAATAATCGGTTCTGGTCATACCATATAAATAGTAATCACAATAAGTATTTACCATTTTTCCGTCCCGAATATGTCCCTCACGCTTAAATCCTGCTTTTTCCAGTGTTTTGTATGACGCGATATTCAGAACATGGACATCCGACCACAGCCGCTGCAATTCTGTCTTTTCAAAACAGAAAATCACGACTTCGGTTAAGGCTTCTGCCATAAGGCCATTTCCCTGATAGATCGGGGAAAGCCGGAACGCCACTTTGGCCATACGGTCATTTTCAATGAGATAAACCCACATTTCCCCCATCACTTTATGGTCTTTTTTATGGACAATCCCCCAATGGAAGCTCTTTGCAGGCCGTTCCTTTTTCTGAAATAGCAATTCGGGGTTTAAATCGCATTTTCCGGGGCGTTTCCCCCAATATTGATACAATGATTTGTCGCCCAGCCACTCCTTTAAATCGGCAGCATCATCATATTTCAAAGGGCGTAATAGAAGCCTGTCTGTTTCAAGTATCGGTTTATTCCGGACATAATCCTGCAGTTTCATAAATCTCCTTTAGAAATTGAATACCTGTTCCCAGTTAAAGCAGCCGGACGCTTCTGTGCTTCCCGGCCAATCGCTGCACCACGAGGGAACACCAGGTGCTTCTACTCTGTCAAAGCTCGGAGTATAAGGCTTTATATCCAGTATGGGGGTATTGTCATTTGCGTCAATAAAAGCAACCCGAATCACTCCCTTGTCAAAATCAATGCTGATGATTTCTGATGTTGTCAGAGCAATGGGATTTGGACGGGCGGGCGACCTCGTGGCGAAAACGCCCATTACCGCCGGTGCGTTTTTATAGGGCTGTTCGGTTTGTAATCGTTCTCTGTCGGACGGATTATCACAGTCAGTGAACCACCACAATACACTTATATGGCTAAATCCCTCCAATGCCTGCAGTCCGGGAATGTATTCCGGCTCCAATTCGATAAACGCTCCGCTGTCGTCATTCTTTACCTTTCCAATGGGCCTTAGCTGATAATCATTCATATTGTACCTCCTGTTTTCTTCTCTGAGCCCAGTGTAATACCTCACATCATGTGAGATACAAGAGGGCTAACAAAAATGCCCTGCATTTTTGCAGGACATCTCTACCTGGGTACCAAAGGTATTTGTATTTCAGTCAGATACCTTTCCGGGTCGCTCTCATTCCACGAGCCCCTATGCACAATTTGCCGCATAGGGTTGGACATTTGATAGCTGCTGTTCTTTTGCAGCCATTTGGCAAAAGCGATATACGCTCCTCTGATATTTGAAAAATCACCGTATACCATTGTACAGGCCATAACGGGGACAGGCTCAACCATGCGGAAACAGAACGGCGGAATACTCCTATATCGTTTATTTACAGGGACGCATAACTCAATATCCACATTTTGTTCCTTGTACTCTGTGTCGTGATAAACAGAAAACGTATGATTGGATATGTCTATTTTCTGTTCTCTGGCAAACGCAGAAAGTTCATTCCACAAATCACCCTCAGAGTAGTAGGTAGGCACAATTCTGCGCAGAGAAAGCACCTGATATTCCGGTATCGCTTTAACAGAAATATTGTAGTGAAGTTCTCCTCCATTTTCCTGTATTTCGTTTCTTGCAATCGCAATTTTACGCAGCTTCTCCTGCTCATTCTGTATCGTGGCCAAAATCTCTAATCGCTTTTGGTCAAGGATTTCAAGAAGCAGACCATCATCCATTTCAAGCGCAAGCGCAATTTCAGAGACCTTAAAACCACTGTCACGCAAATACAATATTCTGTTCAGACGGGGTATTTGAGTTGCGGAGTACATCCGGTGCCCCGTCCATCGATCGACTTCTTCCGGCTTTAACAGCCCCATTTCATCATAATACCGAAGCATACGAATCGATACTTGGGTTAGCTTTGAGAACTCACCTATTTTAAACAGCTTATCACCACCTTTATATCATAATCCTTCTCACCGCCCGCCATGTTCCAGTTCTCCAATCCGATCGGCAGCGATATCCTTTTTGCGGTCAAAAACCAGGTTGTCCCCTTTGATTCAACGGCAGGTTCTCTATTCCGCGGTGATCCTTCTTCGCTCAATATGCCGCATGAGCGCCTCCGCATCCTTGGCCTCAATGGCATCCATCATATCCTGCAAAAGCTTTAGAGACGCCTGGTTGCGCTCCTCATCCGCTGCGGACCTGCGTCGGATAATTTTTAAGTAGTCCGTGTAGGTGTCCAGGATCGCGGTGATGCGCTCAAAGCGGCTCTTCTCATAGACGAAGCTGTAAAAGTGGTCAACCTCCTCCATCGCGTCCTCCATCATGTCGTTCTGAAGGAAAACCGCCACCCGCTGGGTCGTCCTGCGCAGGTGCGCTGTCTCCTCCTCCGTGATCACCTCCAGCAGGCGCTTAAAGACCACCCGCTCCAGCGCGATGCGCAGCTCCACGATCTCATCGATGGCCTCGTCCGTCACTCCCTTGGCCACAAACCCGCACTGGGGAATGTGCTGCGCCAGCTGCTCCTGCTCCAGGAGGCGCAGCGCGCTCTTGATGTGAAGGCGGCTGGCCTTGTACTCCGCCGCCAGAACCGTCTCAACCAGTCTCTCCCCCTCGCCGATTTTTCCCAGCAGGATTTTCCGGCGAAGATCTTTATAAATTAAAAACTCTGCACTTGTGTTCTGTTCCATCGTCTCACCTCATTTTAATATCAATCTAGTATAATGATATCGAAACGTGGAAGTTTTGTCAAGGAAACTCGCCATCATGCCGCCCCCGCGCCCTTGACATTCCCCAATTCCCCACGTACAGTATAAGGGATTGTCTGTGTCATCAGACCGCACGCAATGTCATGAAGCCGCGGGTGTTTTCCTCTATGATGGACATATACGGAAAGGAGCGATACGATGGATTGGATCAAGGGGATACAGCGGGCCGTGGACTATATTGAGACACACATCACCGAGCCCATCGACTACGAGGAGGCGGCAAAGCGCGCGTACGCGTCCAGCTTCCACTTTCAGCGGGTGTTCAGCATCCTCTGCGGGTTCACGCTCGGCGACTACATCCGCATGCGGCGGCTCTCCCTGGCGGGAAGCGAGCTGGCTGCCACGCAAACCCGTGTGATCGATGTGGCCCTCAAGTACGGCTACGACACGCCGGAGAGCTTCAGCCGCGCGTTCACCCGCTTTCACGGGGTGACGCCCTCCCAGGCCAAGCACGGGGGCGCTGTGCTCAAATCGTTCTCTCCACTCTCCGTAAAACTAATATTAGACGGAGGAACCACCATGAATTACAGAATCGAGACAAAGGAAGCGTTGAAGCTCATCTGCAAGCGGATGAAGGTAACAGCCGGCGAGGAGATGACGCCGGAAAAAATTTACAGTTTCTGGTCATCCTGCCGCGCGGACGGCACCATCGATGCCCTGTGCAACTACATCCCGGATCAGGGCGTCTTCGGCAAATGCATCGTCGGAGCCTGCTTTGGGAGGGACGCGGCCGACCAGTCGCTCCCCTACGCCGTCGGCGCCCAGTATAACGGCCGCCCGGTCACCGACCCGGAGCTTACCGTGGAGGAGATTCCGGCCCACACCTACGTGGTGTTCCCCTGCAGGGGCAGAATGCCGGAGGCATTTACAGCGCTCTACCAGCAGATCTGCGGTGAATTTTTCCCCAACAGCGAGTATCAGCCCTGCGGCGGGACAGACCTTGAAGTGTACCCGTCCGCGGACGTGACGAACCCGGGGTACTCCTGCGAGATTTGGGTGGCAGTGGAAAAGAGACCGGACGGAAGATAGCCAAAAAAAGGAGCGCGTTAAAAGTCGTCTTCAAGTGTGACTTTTAACGCGCTCCTTCAATTTGTATCTGCCGCAGCGGCAGCAGCTATCTCCCCTTCAAATCCTCCGCCACCGCCTTCACGATCTCCTCAAATTTCCCCTCGTAAATCTTCATGGAGCAGGCGAACATCAGGTTGATCGGGTAGCCGAAATTCTCCACGTTGCTGCCGGTCATGTCGCGGAACTCATTCTGCTCGCCGAGGTGCGGCAGCCGCTCGATGCAGGGCCTGGTATCGTCCATATACCCGTAGAGCTTCTTCCCCCACTCAAAGGCCATCCCGCACTCAAATCCCACGTCGTTGGAGCACTCGTACCCCCGGTAGTCGTTCAGATCCGCGATCACCGCGTCGCAGCCCCGGATCAGGTCCGCGCTGTGTCTCGTGAGGGCGGCCGCCCGGGCGTACAATGGGCCCATATCCCCACCCCATGGCCCGTTCACCGTCCATCCGGCCTCATCCAGGCCGTCCGAGGGCGCCACGGCCACAAGGCCATATCTGGCGGCGATCTCCTTCATTTTCCGGTAGACCTCCGGCGCGTCGGCTCCGTAGCGGACCACATCGGCCAGGTACACAATGGGCTGCCGGGGCTTGCCGTCCGCAGACTTCCCGGCCTCCGCCGCCCGATCTGCAAATCCATCCGTCCGCCCGCGCCCCTTCCACTCTTCCTCAATATCATTCATCAGCACGCGCAGGCAGTCGTCAAAGTCCCCCTCCACGATCTTGGTCGCCCCGACCACCGTTGGCGCAAAGGGCAGATCCCGGTAGGGGGCCAGGTTCCCGTGCTCGTCGAACACGTCGCTGCCCCGCATCACATACTTCTGGTCCTTGCAGGCCAAGGGCCGCTTGTCCCTGGTGTACCCGTAGCACTTGAGCCCGTCCGCGTAGGCCATCCCGATCTCGTAGACCGTCCCGCTGTCCGGCTCGGAGCCGCGGTAGGCCTCCAGGTCCGCGATGATCACCGTGGTCTCCTTCATGATCGTCTTCAGATCCTCAAAGATGCTGTCGGCCCGCTTGCGCAGATCGGGATTGTCCAGATCTAACGGGTGGTTGTTGGGCAGTGTCACGCCGAACCCCTTTTCCTCGGCCCTGCGCTTCATCACATCCAGCTGCGTGTAGCCGTTCCGGTAAAAGCACTCCGGCCCGGCAATGTAAATTTTCTCCTTTTCAAACATGCCGCTCACCTCCCGCTCACGCCAGCACCAGCTTCATCAGAAGCTGGAGGAACCGCTCGCAGTCGGCCTTGGCACCGATCTCAATCACCGGCAGCTGCTCCCACACGTGGTGGTGCCTGCGGTCCAAAACCGTCATCCCCAGGGTCAGCTTGCTCTGGGTCTCGATCCCCACATGGCCGGTGATGGTCTCGACCAGGGTCGGGTCGATGGCGTAGGCCACGGCCATGCAGTCGATCACCGTGCAGTAGGCCTCAAAGCCGCGCCCGTTCACAAAGCGGATGGCCTTTAACAGGAATTTCGCCTCCGGCCGCTCGCTCTCCTCCAGAAGCTTGATATCCTCCTCCGTCAGGTTCACGTCAAAGTGGGTGGCCACATCCAGCCCCAGGGCAACCAGCTTCACGCCGGAATTGTATACAATATCTGCGGCCTCCGGGTCCACGTACACGTTCCACTCGCTCTGGGGCGTGTCGCCGGTGGCGTTGGTGAAGGCGTACCTGTTGAGGCCGAACGCGCCCGATATGGCGTAAATTCCCGCAATCTTTGACTTGATCTCCGGCGCCAGCTTCATGGCCATGGCCACGTTGCTCATGGGGCCGGTGCAGAGGATGTAGACCTCGCCCGGGTTCTCATTCACCAGGTCGATGATCAGCTGCACCGCGTTCTTCTCGCAGAGGGGCGTCTTCGGCTCCGGCAGGAAATTCTCCGCCTGGCCGTCCGCCCCGTGGGTGAACGGGTCGCTGGGGGACCGGCGCACCATGGGCTCAGGCATGCCCCGGCCCACCGGGATGTCGGTCCGCCCGATCATCTCCAGAACCTTCAGGGCGTTCTTGCTGGTCACGTCCACCGGGTAGTTGCCGTTCACCGTGGTGATGGCCAACACGTCAAGCGCCTCGGACTTGCAGGCCATGACGATCGCCATGGAATCGTCCATCCCCGGGTCACAGTCCAGAATTATCTTCTTTACGTCCATTGTTCTCTCTCCTTCTATTGAACCTTCTCCAACTGAAACGGAAACGTTTTAACACGCTCATTCCCCCGACAGCAAGCCAAAAGCTCCTCAAAATAACTCCATTCCTGCCCGCAGATCATCCCCTCGTACCGGGCGTAAAGCTGCGGGTAGTCCCTCTCAATCCACGCCAGGGTCCGCCTGCCCTGCACGGAATCCACCGTCATGTTTAACCGGTCCACATAGACCGGAATCCGCGGATCGAGCGCCGCCAAAACCTGCTCCAGGTCCGTGATCCCCGGCAGCACCGGCGACAGGGTGGCCCACACGGTGAGCCCCGCCTCCCTAAGCCGGTTGGCCCGCTCGATCCCCGGGTGTACATTTCCCCGGTTCATCTCCTCCACAAAGGGGATCCGCGACAGCTCCACCACCGTGATCACGGGGCCCTTCATGGATTTTAACAGATCGGTATACGAAAGAATCACCGGCGAGGCGGCCGAGGTGGTGATGAGGAGGGGGACCTGGTACTTCCTCAAGAGCTCCAGGCAGCGCCCGGTGAGCCCGCAGGTCTCCTCCTCCTTCGCGAAGGGGTCGCACACGCTGCCAAGGTACAGGTAATCCCCGTCCCACTGCTCCCGCAGATACACCTCCAACAGCTCTGCGATGTTCTGTTTCACCTGCATCCGGTTTTCCCACGCCGGGTCGCTCAACCAGAAGCAGAACGGGCAGCCCATGGCGCAGCCGTTATAGGGATTTAAGAAGGCGTGGTTGTGGGGCGACAAATCGATGGCCCGCTCCGCCTGTATCTCCTCCGTCCTCATGCCCGCCTCCCCTTAGCCTTCCGTGACCTTCACGTAGAACTGGCGGTTTCTGGGGCCGTCAAACTCCAGGAAGAAGATTCCCTGGGAGCCGCCGAGAAGCAGCTTGCCCTCCGTCACGATGAAGGACATGGACACGCCGAGGAGCGTGCACTTGATGTGGCCCGCAGCGTCCGACGGGGTGTCGAACTGGTGCTTGAAATCGATGCGCGTGGGCACCAGGCGGGAGATCTCGTCCCGCACGTCGTCGAAGCCGTCCGGGTCCATGCGGGAGGTCACCGCGATGGACGCGGTGGTGTGGGGGGTGTACACGATGCAGGTGCCCTCCTTCACCCCACAGCTGCTCACATACTCCTTCACGCTGTCCGTGATCTCGTAAACATCCCCAAGCTTTGTCTTTATATCAAATTTTTTTAACATGCCCTCTCTCCTTGTCTCAAAGAATTACCATTTCACTCTCGCGGATACAACGCGCGCCGTCGGCGATCTTCCAGACGCCCTGGCAGCCCCGGCCGTCCACCTCCCCGATCATGTCCATGATGTAGCCCGCAAGCAGGCAGATGGGCGCGTACTCGGTCAGCGCCATGTTGCAGCTGTACTTGGTGCGCGGCACCTTCACGTAGTTGACCGCCACGCCGAAGTCCTCCTCGCCGCCGTCCGTGATCACGAGAAGCGGGCGGGTTAAGTCCTTGGCGTACTGGATCAGCTCCCGGTTACGGCTCATGGCCGCGCTGTCCGTGCGGGCCGTGATGACGGTGGCGATCCTGTCCACGTTTCGCATGAAGAAATTCATGTGCAGCCACTCCTCGGAGTTGATGTGCATGGCGTACTTGCCCAGCGCCTCAAAGATCTTGGCGTGCCCGAACCAGCCCACCGCGTAGTCCGGCCCGGCGCCCACAAAGTCGTAGGCTTCCATATCCTTCCATTTTTCGGCCAGCTCGTACATCTGCTGGGACATCCCCGGCAGCAGCTCTGCCAACGCCTTGCCCTGCTCCACCATGTCAAAGCGCATGTCCATGGCCGTGTCCATGGTGTAGCGGCCGCGCACCTCGCCGATGCGGATGGCCACCAGGAGGAGGGACATCACGGAGATCATGTAGGAGCGGGTCCCCGGGGCCGCCTCGAAGGGCGGGATGTCAAGCTCCATGATCCGGTCCACGCTCTGCCCCAGAAGCCCGTCCCGCTTCCCGGTGATCCCCAGCGCGAAGGCCCCGTGCTTTCTGGCCGCCTGGATGGCCTCGCCCACCCGGATCACGCCGCCGGAGTTGCTGACCGCGATCACGAGCGGGTTGTTGGGCGCAAAGCCCAGCTGCTTTCTGGAATAAAACCGGGACAGCTCGATGGCCGGAACCACCTCGCAGGGCAGGCCGGTCAGCTCCTCAAAGGCGTACTTTACCGCCAGGGAGGCCGCGTAGGAATCCCCGCAGCCGGTCAGCACAATCCTCTGAATTGAGAAGATCTCCGGCGTGGTCAGGGCCTTTCTGGCCTTCGGCTCCAAGTCATTGTACTGCTGCTCGATCAGCTCAGGCAGGCTAAGCACCTGTCTGGTCAATGCGTTTTCCGTCTTCATGTCAACTCCTCCATGTTCGTCTCTCTATTTATTTTGCCAGCGATAGCAAATAGTTTCCAACCTCAATGCTGTACTTAAGCGCCGGTAGAATCAGCGCCTCCGGCAGCTGCGTGGTGTAGCGGTGGATCTCGTAGGTGAAATCCCCCTGATACCCAATGTCCTTTAATACCCTCATGATCTCCTCCCAGTCCGTGTAGCCGTAGAAGGGGAGAATGTGATCGTTCTCGATCCCGATGTTGTCCGAGACATGCGTGGCCTTAAGCCGCTCCCCGACCATGGTGAGCGCGGGCGTCTGGGCCTGCTTCATGATATTTGCGTGCTCAAAGTCCCAGCAGATTCCCACGTTGTCGTAGTCTTTAGCCAGCGTGTCCACTAAGTCCACTAGCTCCTCCGCGTTGCTGGTGTAGCGGCGCCGCGGCGCGATATTGTAGTCCCACAGATTTTCGATGGCCAGCCCCACATGGTGCCTGGCCGCGCATTCCAGTACCGGCTTAAAGTACTCGATGTTCTTTGCCTTGGAGTCCCTGGCGGGCCTGGGGGAGTCAAAGTCCGTCCCCGCGTGAATCACAATCCACTTGACGCCCAGAATCCCGGCGCACTCGATGCTGCGAAGCACCATGGCGTCCAGAAACTCCTTATCCTTGGCGTCCTTGTCACAAAAATTGTAAAAATTTGCATGGGCCTGGCTGAACTCTACCTGGCACTGCTCTGCCAGATCCCGGATTCCGTGAATCCACGGTTCATAGCGGTCCGTGGTGAAGGGAAGCCGGAAGGTGGTGCAGTCGTAAAAGTTCATGTCCATCACCCGGTAGCCCGCGGCCGCGCAGAGCCGGACCGAGTCCTCGATGTCCGCCTTTTTGTTTCCCGGGCGGTTAAAATAGATGTTGGTCGATGTGGATAAGCGCATAGCGTTCCTCCCAAATGGCAGGCCGGGGAGGGAAATCCCTCCCGGCCCTTGCCTGTTTTACTGGTTGGCGATATTGTAGTCCGCAAATGTCTGGTTGCACTGCTCGATCACGTAGTTGGTGGCCTCCTCCGCGGTCATGGAACCCTCGCAGACGTTCACACTTGCCTCCTTGATGATCTCGTCGATGGAGCCCTGCATCATCATAACCGGCTCCTGAACCATGGGGTTGGAGGACTCGAACTGCTTTAACGCCAGGGTCACGGCTGCGTTGCCCTCAGAGTAGGTCTTGTACTCCGCGATGTCCTTGGTCCCTAAGTTGATGGGCAGATATCCGGTGGCCATGCTCCAGGTTGCCTGGGTATCAGCGGATGCCGCGTACTGGATGAACTCCCACGCAGCCATCTTGCGGGCGACGTCGCCCTTGTCGAACATTGCCAGGGAAGCGCCGCCGATGCAGGCTCCGCCCTTGTCCTCAGGGGTCACATCCGGCAGATAGGTCACTCTCCAGTCAATTCCGCTGTCCTTGGTCAGCTTGGTCACAGAGCCGATTCTGGCGGAGGACATTAAGGTCATGGCGTTCTTTCCGGTTGCAAACTCCTCGTTCTGGTTGTCGTAGTTGTACTTTAAGCCGCCGGTCGCCGCCAGCTTCTCCCACGCGTCGTAGACGTTTCTCAGCTCGCTCTCGCAGGTCAGCTTGGTGATCAGGCCCGCGCGGCCGCTCTCGTTGTCGCCGAAGTAGGTTCCGTCGCCCTGGTTGCCGATCAGGTTAACCATCACATAGCGGTCTAAAACCATGTTCATTCCGTAGCGGGTCACCTTGCCGTTTTCCGTAACCGTCAGCTTCTCGCAGGCGTCTGCGATCTCAGCCAGGGTTGTGGGCGGGGTTTCCGGGTCAAGTCCAACCTCCTTGAACGCGTCCGCGTTGTAGTACAGAAGCAGCGTGGAGCTGTTGAACGGCATGCACAGCTGCTTGCCCTGGTAGGTGTATGTCTGTACAGCTGAGGGGTTAATATCCTCTTTCTTTATGGAAGCGGAGCCCTGTCCGTACATGTCGTCCACAGCCACCTTGTTGTCCGAGCTGGCAACCACCGGCAGGGACGCGCCGTAAACCAGGCACACGTCGGGCATGTTCTCCACGTCGTTGGTCTGAATCAGGGTTTTTAACTTGCTGGCGGTGTCGTTGCCCTGGAACACGCTGTTGGCGTGAAGGCCCAGCTCCTTGCCCTTGGTCTCGTTAAAGCTCTTCACCATCGCCTCGAAGGCCTCGCCGTTGGACCCCTCCATGGAGTGCCACACGTCGAAGGTCACCTCGCCGGCTGCCGGAGCCTCAGTGGGCGCGGCCGCTGCTGTGGTCTGCTCCCCTGCGCTCTCCTTCTGGGGCGCCGCGGTTGTCTCGGGGGCCTTTGATCCTCCGCAGCCCGCTAACAGCCCTGCGGTCATCGCAGTCGCCAAAATCACACTTGCTAATTTTTTCATGAATTGTTCCTCCTTTTTATTTGATCAGGCAGTGCCTGATGGTTAACAGAGTTATCCCTTGACGCCGCCGGCCATCATGCCGCTGACGATCTTCTTCTGGAACGTCAGAAACAGCACCAGGGAGGGAACCAGGATGATCATGGAGGCCGCCATGATGGGGCCGTAGACCGTCCCTTCCGAGAAGTTCAGCATCGTGACGCCCACCTGCACGGTCCGCATCTCGGTGCGGTTGGTCACCATCAGGGGCCACAGGTACGTGTTCCAGGTGCCGATGAAGGCGGTGATGAACACGGTCATCAGCGTGGACGCGTTGGTCGGCAGCAGGATGCGCACGAAAAACTTAAAGTTGGAGCAGCCGTCGATGTGGGCCGCCTCCTTGAGCGACAGAGAGAAGGTCATAAAGCTCTGCCGCAGCATGAAGATATTTAAGGCCGACACGAAGAACACAATCATCATGCCCAGGTAGGTGTTGATCCAGCCTAACTGTGAGACGGTGCGGTAGTTCGCCACCAGCACGATGTCCGCCGGGATCATCATAGAAGCCAGCATCAGCATGAAGATCAGGTTCTTGCACGGGAAGTCCAAGAACGCGAAGGCGAAGGCCGCCAGGGCTGCCACGATGATACGCACCACGCTGGAGGTGAAGGCGATCACGAAGGAGTTCCACATGAACCGCATGAGCGGGGCGCTGCGAAGCGCGGTGCGGTAGTTCTCCAGGGTCCACTTCTTTGGGATGACGTTCACGCCGCCGGAGAGCACCTGGGCCGGGTCCATGAAGGAGATAAAAAATGCGTAGATGATGGGGAACGCGATCATTAAGCCCACACATAAGTAGACCGCCTGGATCACAAACTCCGATGTCTTCTTTTTCAGATGATCCTTGTTATACATCGTAATTTACCCCCTTCTTCTCATATGTAAATGTGATGATGGTAGCGACCATCGTGATGACAAAGGCGATCAGGGCGGAGGGGTAGGCGGCGTTGTAGTTGCCGTTCTCCGTGGCCTGCTTGTACATGAAGGAGATCATCGTCTCCGTGCTTCCCTGAGGGCCGCCCTTGGTCAGCACCAGGCTGAGGCCGGACATCATGATCATCTTGGCGAGAGAGTTGCACAGCAGGAAGAACAGAGTCGGGGACACGAGCGGCATGATGATCCGCACGCCCTTCTGGAAGGCGTTGGCGCCCTCTAGGTCCGCCGACTCCAGTAGGTCCTCCGAGACGCCCCGGATGGCGGACAGGATAAACAGGAAATTGTAGCCCAGGTTCATCCACACCTGGATCACGATGATCACCCACAGAGCCGTGTTCTTGTCGTTTAACCACTTGATGTCCAGGCCGGTCACCGCGTTCACGATTCCCAGTGTGGGGCTGAACATCAGCTCAAAGATCATGGCCGAGACCGACATGGACATGGCCATGGGCAGCGAGAAGAATGTCTCGTAAACCGGCGATATCGGGCGCTTCTTTGACGCGATCATCGCCAGGACGAAGGCCACGCCCACGGAGAACGGCACGGAGAAGACCACGAATTTCAGCGTGTTCCCGATGGACTGGATGAACTTGGCGTTGTGCAGAACCGCGCGGAAGTTTTCAAAGCCCACAAATCCCCTGACCTCGCCCATGGCGTTCAATCGGAAGAAGGATTCCGTCACGGTCTTCAAAAAAGGATAATACGTGAATGTGCTGAGCAGCAGAAACGCCGGCGCCAGGTACAGGACCGGCTCAATCTTCTGAAACAGCGTTTTTTTCTTCTTATGTGCTTTTGTCATTTGCATAGCTCCATCTCCTTATCGATTGAAAACAAACCGGTCGATCGCTTCGATAACACCTTCCGCCCGCTCCCCGCAGGTTATGTAATCGGCCACAGCCTTAAGCTTCGGGTCCGCGTTCGCCACCGCCACGCCGGTGCCCACCATCTGCACCACCTCGATGTCGTTGGTGTGATCCCCCACCGCCATCACCTGGGACGGCGGGATGTCAAGATACTCAAGAAGGTCTCTCAGGCCGGAGGCCTTGGAGCAGCCCTTGGCCACGATCTCGATGGAGTACTCCCCGTACTGGTAGAAGCTGTAATCCCCGTCCATATCGCGGAGCTCCTGCGCCACACGGCCGATGATTCCGCTTCGGCTGTCGTCCAGGACGTAGACCTTGTGCACGCTCTGGTTCCACACCTCGTCCGTGTTCCCCAGGGGTTCGTCGTAGCCCGCGTACTTGTGGAGCCTGGCCTCAACCCATTTCGTCTGCACCAGCGGGCGCTCCCGGTCCTCGTAGCTGAAAATCACGGTGAACTCCGGGTTCTCGTCCATGTACCGGCGAAGCAGATCCCTGAGCCGCCAGGCCTCAAGCATACGGCAGTGGACCATTCGCCCCCGGTCGTAAAGGATGCTGCCGTTGTTGGCGATGTAGGGGACCGTGAGCCCCGCCTCCTGCGCGAACACGTTCGCGCGGTAGGGCATTCGCCCGGTGGCGAGGGTGAACTGGACGCCGCTCTCCCTCACGCGGCGGATCACCTCGCAGACCCGGCTGTCTAAGTGCAGGTCCTTGTGGATCAGGGTGTCGTCGATGTCGCAGACGACCAGCTTAACGGAGTGCTCTTCCATTCTTAACCTCCTGACAAACTACTTTCTTTAAAAGTTCTTGATTTTCTTCTAGTATTGTTGTATATATATTAATACAAGTTAAAGCATAA
>USJW01000076.1 GCA_900555045.1 uncultured Clostridium sp.
GGCCCGCGGACGTTTCCGTCCTGCGGGCCCTAAACTCACTGCTTCTCTTCTCACGTTTTCAGTTCAAAATCCACGATCCTCAAGCTCTCCCCTTCACCGCCTCCGGCCACCCGTTTAGGTAGTCCTCGCCGATGTGAAGCTGACCGCTGCCGGTCCCGAGACGGATCCCGGGCTTGCGGCTTCCGTGGTAATCGCTGCCTCCGCTTCGCAGCAGGCGGTGCTCCTGGCAGAATCCGTTTAAGTCCTCAATCTGTTCCTCCGTGAAGGCCGAGTGCGCGCACTCCACGCCGTCCAGACCGAAGGTTCTCACAATCTCCCACAGTCTCCCTCTGAATTCCTCCGCGTGGGCGTAGATGTAGAGGTGGGCCAGGAAGGCGATTCCGCCGCTTCGGTGGATCATGTCCACGGCGGTGCGCACATCCGGGTACAGGGGCGACTCATCCACGTACAGGCGGCTCTCGGGATTGTAAATTTCCTGGCGCGTAAAAGCCTTGGAGCTCTCCCAGGACGCGTCGCTTTCGAAAAAGCGGCGATTCTCCGGGTGCTCTTTCAAGTGGCCCAAGAACGCTTTTCTGCAGGACTCCCGCTTGGGGTCAAACTGCACCTGCGCCCGGTCAAAGGCCACGCCGGCCCGGGAAAATGCGGCGCACAAAAGCTCGAACTCCCGCTTCTGCTTCTCCTCAAAGGTGAGGACATGGCGGGAGAGCTCCCCCTCCATGTCCTCCAGACGGTAGCCATACCCCAGAACCTCCACCACCTCGCCCTGGTACATGCAGGTGATCTCCACCCCGGGGATCAGCTCCCCGGGGAAATCCGTCAGTGCCTGGTCGCGGTAGGCCCCGACGCTGTTGTGGTCCGTGATGGAAAGGGCGGAAAGTCCGGCCTCCCCTGCCTTCGCGAGGAGGGTGCGCACGTCGTCCGCTCCGTCCGAATAGCAGGTATGGGTGTGTAAATCAATCATATCAAAGCTCCTATGCGTTCTCCACGTCCTCCACCGGAATGAAGATGTAGGTGATGATGGCGCTGGCCACATACGCGATAACCATTCCGATCAGGTAGTTTAGCATGCACTCCGGCAGCATGTGGGTGACGGCCAACAGTCCGGAGGGGCTGTAGGCGGTACTCATCACGTGCATGAGCATGACGTACGCGCCGCCGAATCCGGCTCCCAGGCCGGCTGTGATAAAGGGCTTCATAAGCGGAAGTGTGACGCCGTAGATAAGCGGCTCGCCGATTCCCAAAACGCCTGCGGGCAGCGCGCCCGTGATGACCTGTTTCAAGCGGTTGTTGCCGCTCTGCTTTGCCTTGATGTAGAGTGCGATCGCCGCGCCCACCTGGCCTGCGCCTGCCATTGCAACCGCCGGGAACAGGGTGGTTCCGCCCATCGCCTCAATCTGGATCGCATAGATCGGCACAAGGCCTCTGTGCAGTCCGAGAAGCACCAAGGGCAGGAAGGTTGCCGCCAGTATATAGCCCGCGATCACGCTGACTACCGGGTTGGTGGAATTGATAAACAGGTTCAGGAATGCGGAAACCAGGGTGGAAATCCAGCCGGTCACCGGCATCACCATCAGCACAAACAGCGGTACCGCAATCAACATCGATACAAGGGGTGTGAAGGCTACATCCAGAACATCCGGCATGTGCTTGTGCACCCAGCGCTCGATCTTCGCCAGAATCCACACGCCGACCACAACGCCGATGATGCCGCCTGCGCCGGTGGCCAGCACGGAATCGTTCACAACGTCCTTGTTGTACCAGCCGATGGCTGTGGAGATCGTGTTCACCACTGCGTTCAAGGAGCACGCACCGATCATGCCGCCCAGCATCTCGTTGACGCCGAACTGCTTTGCAGCGCGGACACCGGTGAAGATTGCCATGTAGGACAGGAACGCATTTCCAATCAGGACAAAAATGTTGTAGATGACAACCACCGCCACCGCATCCGGCAGCGTGCCGTTGGTCATCATGATCTTGATCACCTTTCCGAGACCGTTACAGATACCGGAAGCGATAAACGCCGGGATCATGGGGGTGAAAATGTCAGCCAGCACACGGACCTTATTGATCAGTTTGGTATTCTTCTGGCCGCTCTTGACCGCCTTCTTGTTGGCCTCCCAGTCGCCGACCTTTTGGGCCCCCTTCTGGCCGTCCTGCTGGGCCGCCTGCTCTCTGATTCCAAGCTTTTCCGTGCAGATCTGCATCACGTCGCGGACCTTCCCGGGCCCCAAGACAACCTGGATGTAGTTGGGCTCGTCGCCCACCACGCCGAGCACGCCCGGTGTGTTCTTAATTCCTTCGCGGTCCGCCTTGGCCGCATCCCGGATATTCACCCGGATTCGGGTCATACAGTTTTCCGCATTGAGGATGTTTTCCTTGCCCCCCAGCAAGTCAACGATTTTCCTAGCAAGCTCTTCATTACTCATCGCATCCACCTCTCACTTTCTTCATTTTTGCTGCGCGGACCACATTCGGCCCGTGCTCCCCATCTATCAAAGGCATCTTCTTATATGCCCATGAGAACTTTGCAGTTTCTGCTCGGCTTCCTCCGCCGTGCAGTTTAGAAGCTCCATCACAATGGCGGTTTTGGCGCTCCCGCCGGCCGCCTCCAAAAGCTCCCCGGCCCGCTCCTCGCCGCAGCCCGTGGCCTCCTTCACAATGTTTCTGGCTCGCACGCGCAGCTTCTCGTTGGTCTGCATCACGTCCACCATCAGGTTCTGGTACACCTTGCCGATGCCCACCATCGCGCCCGTGGAGATCATGTTGAGAATCATCTTTTGGGCCGTTCCGGCCTTCAATCTGGTGGATCCGGTCAGCACCTCCGGTCCCACCACGGGCTCGATGGCAAGGTCCGCGGCCGCTCCCACCGCGCTGTCTTTATTGCAGGCGATCGCCACGGTCTTGCAGCCGAGGGATCTGGCGTAACCCAGCCCGGAGATCACATAGGGCGTCCGGCCGGAGGCTGCGATTCCGATCACAACATCCCATCCGCTTAACGCGAGGCCCTTTAGCTCCTCCACCGCCAGCTCCCCGGAGTCCTCGGCGCCCTCCACCGCCTTCACGAACGCACCCTCGCCGCCTGCGATCAGGCCAACCACCATGTCGGGCGACACGCCGAAGGTCGGCGGACATTCCACGCTGTCTAAAACTCCCAGGCGCCCGGAGGTGCCCGCACCTATGTAGATCAGCCTTCCCCCTTCCTCGAACGCGTCCCGCACCCACTCGATGGCCTTAGCCACCTCGGGGAGAACCTCCCGGATGCCGGCCACCACATTTTCGTCCTCCCGGTTCATAACGGAGGCAATCTCCAACGGCGTCATGGTGTCCAATTTCACGGTGTCC
The DNA here is from genome assembly GCA_900555045.1 of uncultured Clostridium sp. Classification (GTDB taxonomy): domain Bacteria; phylum Bacillota; class Clostridia; order Lachnospirales; family Lachnospiraceae; genus Enterocloster. The sequence continues at coordinate 3,343 of USJW01000076.1, forward strand.
GGGTTTCGGGATTCCGTGGTCAGCTTATTAAGCTCCAGCATAATGGTTATCCTCCTTGACATTGTTTTTGTAATGCGGCTTTTCAATATGCGTCGCGCGCAGGCGCTCCAGGGACCGCTCATAGTCCGCATTGGCAAAGGCCGTGTACAGAATATCGATCATATTGAGCTGGCTGATCCGGCTGCTCATGGCCCCGTTGCGAAACAGCGACTCGTTGGCCGCCACGTACAGATTGTAGTCGGACAGCTCCGACAAAGCCGAGGCCGCGAAGCGGGTGATTAAGATCATCTTGGCCCCGCACTGCTTCACCGCCTTGGCGCACTCGATCAGCTCCACGGTCTGGCCGGAATAGCTGATAAAAAGTCCGATATCCTCCGATGTCATATTGCGGGCCTGAAGAAGCTGCGAGTGCCAGTCGTCGTTTAAAATACACGGCTTATCCAGGCGGAGAAATTTGAGGTAGGCGTCTCTGGCCACGCACAGGGAAGAACCGATCCCGAACAGGCAGATCACCCTGGCACTGCACAGCAGGTCCACGCACTTTTGCAAGACCGGCAGGTCCACCAGATTCTTTGTCTGCTCCAGGGATACAATGTTCTTGTAGGTGATCTTATCCACCATCTCTTCCAGAGAGTCCTCCCGCGACACCTCATCGCGCTTTTCCTGCTCCGACAGCTTGCGCACCGCCAGCTCGTACTGAAGCGCGCGGCGCAGTTCCTTGTATCCTTCAAATCCCAGGCGGCGGCACATCCGCACGATGGTCGCAGATGAGGAGAATGCGCGCTCCGCCAGCTCATGCACGGAGAGGTCCACCGCCTTCTCCGGGTTGTGCAGGATGTACTGGACAACCTCGCTCTCCGCCGGAGTCATCTGCACCTGGTATTCGTTCAGCCGTACCAAGACACTTTTCATATTCCGCCCTCCTTTCTCCATGATAGACTTCATAAAACGAAAATTCAATACTGCAACTCAATAATGAAACATTGTTTCTATACATGAATCATTATAACAGTTTTCCGAAAAAAATGTGAAACTTTTTATAGATTTTATACAAAAAGTCTTGTCTATCAAAATACTTTATTGTCATTTTGCATGTATCAACCGACACATCGCCTGTTTTTCTTTGTCACCCACGCCATTCAACTGGTATGGTCAACTTTTACATAACTGGCTATTCATTTCAGTCCACGTATCCGTTATAGTAGTACCAACATCGAACAAGACATGAAGGAGGAGCTGTACGTATGAAACAGACAAAAAAACTGGTGCTCATGGCACTCTTCGCCGCTTTGGCCTGTGTGGCCACCATGGCCATCCGGATTCCCACCCCCGGCACTGGCGGATACATCCATCCCGGCGACGCGGTGGTGATCCTCTGCGGAATCTTTTTGAATCCCGGGGCCGCGTTCCTGGCCGCCGGCCTGGGCTCCGCCATGGCGGACCTCCTCGGCGGATATTTCCTCTATGTTCCCATCACCTTCGCCATCAAAGGCCTGGTGGCGCTCCTTGGCAGCTTCGCCTACCGGGGTATGACACGCCGCTTTAAGAGCCCCTACCCGGCCCTGGTGTGCTGCGGTTTGATCGATATCCTTCTGGTGGCAGGGGGATACTGCTTCTGCGAGAGCTTTATCTACGGGCTGGCCGCGGCGGCCGCCAGCGTGCCCGCCAACTTAATCCAGGGCGCCAGCGGCCTCGTCATCTCCACCGCCCTGTACCCGCTCCTCGCGGCGGTGCCGGACGTGCGGCGCATGCTGGCGGCGCGGTAGATTTTTCCCTCACGCCCTGGTCCGCGAGAATGCCAGGAAGATGAACAGGAGCCCCGAAAGCCAGGAGAGGTCAAGGCCGTCCCTGGCGATCAGGCGGCGCCCCGCAAACAGGCCGGCGTACATGAGTGCCATGCCTATGAGGAAGCAGGCGGCCACGGTCTTTAAGGGCGGGATATCCACAAAGGCGGCCATGGTCCCGGCGACCAGAGAGTCGATGGACATGGCCGCCCCCAGACAGAGCGTCTCCTTCCAGGAGAGGGAGCGGGAGTTGTCCCAGTCCGCCGCCATGGGGTCCCCGTAGATGTTGATGATGATCTTTAACCCGGACAGGGAAAAGCGGAAATTTTTGTTCAGGCTGCAGTGGGTATTGATATATTTTTTGATGCTGTAGTCCAAAAGCTTCACCGCGCCTAAGAGAAGCAGGCACACAAACCCCACCGCCCGCGCAAGCTCCCGCGGAACCAGGTACTGGATCAGGGACCCAAACCCCAGCGCCAGCCCCAGAAATCCGCTGCAGATGCCGTTTAGGGCCAGCGCCTTCTGCCAGGACACCTCGACCTGGTTGGCCCCGTAGGCCAGGCTCGCCACGAACGTGTCGGTGCAGAGAGCGAAAACGAATGTAATGATTTTCAGCATGTGGCTACTCGTATCTTTTTCTGTTAGTATATTCGGGAGACCGCCGATTGGGAACATTCCTGTCCGCCCGCATCCCTTTATAAAAAAAAGACGGCCCCGCGGGTCCCGGAAAACACATGTTGATATGCTCCGGACGCGCGACAGCCGTCTTTTATTTCTTATTTCTAAAATTTCGGCGTGGTTCCCACCTTCGCCAGATCCTCCTTGATGGCCTCAAAGGTCATACCGCCCACCGCGTCGATGGAACCCACCACGGCCCCCTCCACAAGCGGACAGTCCACCATCTCCACCGGCTTTCCCTCAAACAGCTCTACCACCATCTCCGTGGTCATCACAGCGCTGCCCAGATCCATCAGCACCAGGACGCCGTCCTCCGAGTACACGGACTCGATGGCATCCCTGATCTTCTCGAAGCTGGTGCCGAAGCCCCCGTCCGGCATGCCGCCCGCGGCGGCCACCGGCGCGGCGGGCGCCATCAGAGCGGTCAGCTCCTTCACGCTCTCCGCCAGCTTCTCGCTGTGGGATACGATTACAAGTCCTACCATAGTTCCATCCCCCTTTTTCTAAAGTATATGTGTGCGCTTTACGGCTGTATACAGTCCGCGATTGTCTCCAACAGGAAGGCGTAGGACGTGGCGCCCGGGTCCTGATGGCCCAGCCCACGCTCGCCCACGTAGCTGGCGCGGCCCTTCGTCGCCACCAGATCCTTCGTGTGCGCGGCGCCCTCAAAGGCCGCCTCCTTCCCCGCGATCAACATCTCTTTTGCCGCAGCCCCGTCCGCCCGGGCCTTCCTCATGGCCTCAAGGGACGGCACCATGGCGTCCAGCATGGTGGCCTCCTCCACGGTGGCGTGCCCGCGCTTCATCACCGCCTCCACCGCGGCGTCCAGCAGCTCTAAAAAGCCGTCCGCGTCGATCTCATACTTCCCGGCAGCCGCTGCGCCCGCCTTCATGAACGCGGAGCCGTAGAGCGGGCCGGAGGCGCCTCCCACCGTGGACACCAGGGTCATCCCCACGTCCTTTAGGATGGCACCGATATCCTTTCCCTCCATCCCCGGAAGCTTCTGCGCTACTGCCTGAAAACCCCGGTCCAGATTGATCCCGTGGTCGCTGTCGCCGATGGGCTGGTCGAGCGTTGTCAGGTAATCCCGCTGCTCGCTCACGGTGCGGCCGATGGCCTCAATGATCTTTATCACTTGTCCGCTGTCTGTCATGACCATTCCCTCCTAGTGCCAGGCCGGCGTGTCCGCTGCAGCGTCCAAAAGCCGCTTCATCTCCCCGTCCAGGCGAAGAAGGCTGATGGAAAAGCCCTGCATCTCCAGGGAAGTCATGTACTCGCCCACAAAGGTCCGGTACACCCGAATCCCCCGCTCCGCCAGCACGTCGGCCACATGGTTGTTGATAATATAGAGCTCCATCAGGGGCGTTGCGCCCGCGCCGTTCACCATCACGGCCACCTCGCTGCCGCTGTAGTCGATGTCCGCCAGGATCTGCTCCAGCAAGAGGTCGACCACCTCGTCCGCCGGGCGCATGGGCTCCCTGTGGGTTCCCGGCTCGCCGTGGATGCCGATTCCCACCTCCATCTCCCCCTCGTCCAGGGTGAATCCCGGCGTTCCGGCCGCCGGCACCGTGCAGGGGGCGATGGCCGCTCCCATGGTGCGCACGTTGTCGATCACCCGCTGGGCCATGGCCTGCACCTGCTCTAAGGAGGCGCCCTCCTCGGCCAGGGCCCCGGCGATCTTGTGCACGAAGACCGTGCCGGCCACGCCGCGCCGCCCGATGGTGTAGAGACTGTCCTTCACGGCCACGTCGTCGTTGGTGACCACCTGGGCCACCTTGATGCCGTCCATGTCCTCGGCCATCTCCGCCGCCATCTCAAAATTCATCACGTCGCCGGTGTAGTTTTTCACCACCAAAAGCACGCCCGCGTCCGTAGCCACCGCCTTTATGGCCTCGTAAATCTGGTCCGGCGTGGGGGAGGTGAACACCGCACCCGCCACCGCCGCGTCCAGCATGCCCTGTCCAACATAGCCGCCGTGGGCCGGCTCATGGCCGCTCCCACCGCCGCTCACAAGGGCCACCTTGCCCTCCTTCTTCTGTGCCCGGACCACCACGTTTCCGCAGTCCAGCTTTCTCAAATGGCGCGGATGTGCTTTGACCATCCCCTGAATCATCTGGTCCTCCACCTTGGAGGGATCATTGATCAATTTTTTCATTCCCGCTTGCCCCCTTCTCTATTCTTCCTTCGCCCAGCCGTAGGCGCATTTCACCGCCCGGTTCCAGCCGAGGAGCCGTTTATCCCGCTCCTGTTTTGTGATCTCCGGCGTAAAGGTCCGGTCGATGGCCCAGTTCTTGATCACGTCCGCCTTGTCCGCCCAGTAGCCCACCGCCAGGCCGGCCAGGTAGGCGGCGCCCATGGCCGTGGTCTCCACACACTTGGGTCGGTTCACCGGCGCACCGATGATGTCCGCCTGGGTCTGCATCAGATAGTTGTTGGCGCTGGCGCCGCCGTCCACCTTTAAGGCCGCAAGCTCGATCCCGGAGTCCGCCTTCATGGCCGTCAGCACGTCGGCCGTCTGGTAGCACAGGGAGTCCAGGGTGGCGCGGATGATGTGGTACTTGTTGACGCCGCGGGTCAGCCCCACGATGGCCCCCCTGGCGTACTGGTCCCAGTGGGGCGCGCCAAGGCCGGTGAACGCGGGCACCACATAGCAGCCCGCCGTGTCCTTCACCTTTTTTGCCATGTACTCGGAGTCCGGCGCGGACTCGATCAGCTTTAGCTCGTCCCGCAGCCACTGGATGGCCGCCCCCGCAACGAAGATAGAGCCCTCCAAAGCATAGTTCACCTTTCCGTCCAGCCCCCAGGCGATGGTGGTCACCAGGCCGTTTTTCGAGTAAACCGGCTGCTCGCCCGTGTTCATCAGCAGGAAACAGCCGGTCCCGTATGTATTCTTGGCCTCCCCCGGTTCAAAGCAGGTCTGGCCGAACAGGGCCGCCTGCTGGTCCCCTGCGGCCCCGCCGATGGGGATGGTACCGCCGAAGAACTGCGGGTCCGTCTCGCCGTACACGAAGCTGCTTGGCTTCACCTGGGGGAGCATACACCTGGGGATGTCAAGCTCCCTAAGAATCTCGTCGTCCCACTCCAGGGTGTTGATGTTGAACAGCATGGTGCGGGAGGCGTTGGAGTAGTCGGTCACATGGACCCGGCCCTTGGTCAGCTTCCAGATCAGCCAGGTCTCCACGGTTCCAAATAGCAGCTCCCCGCGCTCTGCCCGCTCCCTGGCTCCCTCCACATGGTCCAGGATCCATTTGAGCTTTGTCCCCGAAAAGTAGGCGTCGATCACCAGGCCCGTCTTGGCCCGAAACTGATCCACCAGCCCCTTCTCCTTGAGGGAGTCGCAGTAGGCGGAGGTGCGGCGGCACTGCCAGACAATGGCCCGGTACACCGGTTCCCCCGTGTTCTTATCCCACACAATGGTGGTCTCCCGCTGGTTGGTGATCCCGATGGCGGCGATGTCGTCCGCCGACGCCCCCACCTTGGACATGGCCTCCACCGCCACGCCCAGCTGGGTGGACCAGATTTCATTGGCGTCGTGCTCCACCCACCCTGGTTTTGGAAAATATTGGTTAAACTCCTTCTGGGCCACACTGCACGTGTTGCCCTGCTCGTCAAACAGAATGCACCGGTTGCTGGTCGTCCCCGCGTCCAATGCCATCACAAATTTTGCCATAGTCCTCCTCCTATATCCGCTCAATTTCCCTGTCTACATCAGCCAGACCTTCCGGTTGGTGGTGGACACGGAGACTGCCCCCGCGTCCAGCGCCGCCATCACGTCCTCCTTGTCCGAGATTAAGCCGCTGGCGATCACCGGCACCTGCACCATGCCGCAGATTTTTTTTATCACCTTTGGCATGACCCCGGGCAGAATCTCGATCACATCGGGCTTCGCCGCGGCGATCTGCCGGCCGATGTTCTCGATCGCCAGGGAGTCCAGGATGAACATCCGAAGGGTGGTGAACAGCCCCAACTCCCTGGCCCGCTTCACAAGGGTCGGCTTGGTGGAGATGATCCCGTCCGCGTCGGTGTTGGACTTAATGAAATCCACCGCCACCTCCTTGCCGCTTAGGCCCGCGATCAGGTCCACATGGACCATGGCCAGCTTCCCGGCCGCCTTGACGGTCCGCACGATCTCCGGGATGCTCAAAATGTCGCCGTAGAGGATGAACACCACCCGGATCTCCTCCCGGCCGCAGCAGGCAGAAAGCCCCTCCCCGTCCTTCACCGCAGCCACCACCGGGCTGTCCTCCAAAAGGTCAAAAAATTTCCGGTCCACGTCTATTGTCCTCCCCCGTCATGAAAGCTCGATGGCCTGTCCCGGCTCAAGGATCAGGCGCCCGTCGGCCTCAAAGGCCTCCGCCTTTTTCCGGTCGAACAGCTCGCCCGGCTTCATGTGGACGGGGATGGTGTGGCGGGCGCCGATGAGCTTCGCGCAGGCGGAGGCCTCCGCCTCGTCCATGTTGTAGACCCCGTCGATGGGGAGAAGCGCGTAGTCGATGTGCTCGGCGGCCAGCTTTTCCATGAAATCCGTGGTGGAGGTGTCCCCGGCGGCGTAGATCAGCTTGTGGTCCACGCCGATTAAGTAGCCCACGCAGGCATCCCGGTCGTGGTTCTTATTGTAGGCGGGCACCGCGTGGACCGAGATGTCCCCCAGCCTGCGCGTCTGGTACCGCCCCTCCTCCAGCATTCCGGAGGCGCGCAGCACGTGGCCGCCCTCCTTCACGCGGACTAGATTTAAGGCGTTGTGGTCGCGGTGCTCGTGGGTCACCAGAACTAAGTCCGCCTCCTCGTTATATCCCTCACCGGCGAACGGATCCACGTAGACCACGGTTCCCTTCTCCGAGGTAATCCGGTAGCTTCCATGCCCCTGATACAGCAATTTGGCCATTGTAATTCCCCTTTCTCCTCCTGCGGTTCAAAAATGCTCCTTCTATTATACAATGGTCCACCGTATTTTTCCAGACTATTAGAGCTTATTTCTCCTGCTGACAGACAACACCGCCTCAGCCGATGCCCATGCGCGCCAAAAGCTGCTCCAGATTGTTGACCGTCTCCCGGTTCATGAAGTGCTCAATCTTCTCAACCTGCTCCAGCTCATCCTCCGTGCCGTTGACCGCGCAGAAAAAGCGGTGCAGGACCTGGTGGCGGTGCAGCAGATACTCCCCCTCCTCCACCCCCTTCTCCGTGACCATGACCGCCCCATACTTGCGAAAATCGATGTAGCCCAGCTTCTTTAGGTTTCCCAGCATCTTGGAGGCGGAGGACGGCCGCACGTGCAGGCTGGAGGCCAGCACATTCACCCGGACCGGCACCCCCTCCGCCCGCAGCCTGCAGATCATCTCCAGGTAATCCTCCATGGACGAGGTCAGCCCCTCGGCCCCCGCCCGCTGGTACTCCTTCATCGTGTAAAAGCCGCCCATGTCATGCCCCGCTTCCGCGGACATATTTTCGTCCGAATCTGTCACCAATGTCTACCTCCGGCAATACAATATCATTAGGAAAAATGTTTCCCTATCCTAAATCTATTTTGAGGTGACATGATTATGAGTAAAATCCATAGTTTGAACGATATAAAGCCAGGAGATAAAGTGAAAGTGAAGGAGTTAGCCTCCACCGGCAGCATCCGCAGAAGGCTCTTAGACATTGGTCTGGTGGAGGACACCGAGGTGGAGTGCCTGGGCAGAAGCCCGGCCGGGGATCCATGCGCCTACCTGATCCGGGGCGCGGTGATCGCCATCCGCTCCGAGGACTGCCGGGATATCCTGGTGTACGCTTAATACGCTAAATTTTATTAAGAAAAAGGAGTTTATAGATATGGGGCTGACCAACACCTCGGTCGGAATGGGCGCTGTCGATTCCGGCCTGGAAATTCGAAAACAGACGCCAGACGATAAAGTGGTGGCCATCGCAGGCAATCCCAATGTGGGAAAGAGCACACTGTTCAACAATCTTACGGGAATGAACCAGCACACGGGAAATTGGCCGGGAAAAACCGTCTCCAACGCCCAGGGCTGGTGCCGCACGAGGAGCCACGGCTACGTGCTGGTGGACATTCCCGGAACCTACTCCCTGATGGCTCACTCCGCGGAGGAGGAGGTCGCAAGAAACTTCATCTGCTTCGGCGGAAGCGACGCCGTGGTGGTGGTGTGCGACGCCACCTGCCTGGAGCGCAACCTAAACCTGGTGCTCCAGACCATGGAGATCTCGGACCGTGTTCTGGTCTGCGTGAACCTGTTAGACGAGGCGAAGCGCAAGCACATCTCCATCGACCTTACTGCCCTCTCCCGGGAGCTCGGCGTCCCGGTGGCCGGGACGGTGGCCCGCAAAAAGCGCACGCTGGACCAGCTGATGGAGAAGCTTGATCAGCTGGTGGAGATGGCGCCGGGAGAAAAGACAAACTCCGCGTTTCAGGTGCAGTATGAACCGGCGGTGGAGGCGGCCATCGCCTTGGTGGAACCGGCGGTGCGCAGGGTGCTAAGCGAGGGAAGGCTGGGAGAAGCGGCATGCGAAAGCGACATTCCCGATGAATTGCAGAAGGATGAGGACTGCGCAGACGTAGCTTTGTGCGGGCACTGCGCACATTGTCTGGCTTGCGGAGGGAGCGGAGGCTGCCCTGCCTCGACTCCCTGTGGGGAGAGATTTGGGAGGGGGGGAAGCGGCCCCCGCCCCGCCCCCACCGTCACCCCCCGCTGGCTCTCGTTAAAGCTTTTGGATTTCGACCAGTCTCTGATGCGCGAGCTAAAGGGCTACCTGGGGTTCGACATTCTGGAGGACGCGGCGGTGGCCGACAGTCTGGAGCGGGCGCGCCAGTATCTGGCGGAGAGCGGCATTGAACCGGAGCAGCTGAAGGACCGGATTGTGTCCGGGCTCGTGAAGGCGGCGGAGGCGGTCAGCAAAAAGGCCGTCCACTTCCAGAAGGAGGGCTACAACGACGGGGACCGGCGGCTGGATAAAATTCTCACCAGCAAGTGGGCCGGCTACCCGATCATGCTGGCGCTGTTAGCCGTAGTGTTCTGGATCACGATCACCGGCGCCAACTACCCTTCAGCCCTGCTGTCCGACCTGCTGTTTAAGGTCCAGGATTTGCTTCTCGACGGCTTTCACTGGATCGGGGCCCCGGAATGGCTCACCGGCATGCTGGTGCTGGGGATCTACCGGGTTCTGGCCTGGGTGGTGTCGGTGATGCTGCCGCCCATGGCGATCTTCTTCCCGCTGTTCACCCTGCTCGAGGACTCGGGCTACCTGCCGCGCATCGCCTACAACCTGGATAAACCCTTCAAGTGCTGCCGGGCCTGCGGAAAACAGGCGTTAACCATGTGCATGGGCTTCGGCTGCAACGCCGCGGGCATCGTGGGCTGCCGGATCATCGACTCCCCCAGGGAGCGGCTGATCGCCATGGTCACCAACAACTTTGTGCCCTGCAACGGGCGCTTTCCCACCCTGATCGCCATCATCTCCATGTTCTTCGTGGGCGTGTCCGGCGGCGTGGGGAACTCCCTCGTCTCCTCCCTGCTGCTTACGCTTCTGATCCTGCTCGGCATATTTATGACCTTCGCGGTGTCGAGGGCCCTGTCCATGACCGTGCTTAAAGGGGTTCCCTCCTCCTTCACCCTGGAGCTGCCCCCCTACCGGCGGCCGCAGATCGGCAAGGTGATCGTGCGCTCCATCTTTGACCGCACCCTCTTTGTGCTGGGGCGCGCCGTGGCGGTGGCGGCGCCTGCCGGGCTTCTGATCTGGATTCTGGCCAACGTACACGCCGGGGATTTAAGCCTGCTGGCCCACTGCGCGGCCTTTCTCGACCCCTTCGCAAGGCTCATGGGCCTCGACGGCGTGATTCTCATGGCCTTCATCCTGGGACTCCCGGCCAATGAGATCGTGATCCCCATCATCATCATGGCCTACATGGCCCAGGGCAGCATCCTGGAGTTTGACAGCCTGGCGCAATTAAAGGAGCTGCTGGTGGCCAACGGCTGGACCTGGATCACGGCGATCTGCACCATGCTCTTCTCGCTGATGCACTGGCCCTGCTCCACCACCCTCATCACCATCCACCGGGAGACCGGCGGCTGGAAATGGGTCTTCGCTTCCTTCCTGATTCCCACCCTGTGCGGGTTTGTGCTGTGCACGCTCTTCGCAGGCGTGGCCCGTCTCTTCCTATAATATATGGGTATATTCTCCATATTTGCGGCCGTGATCCATGCATCCGGCCGCTTTTTTCCGTCCGCGCTCAAATTTCCCCCTTCCCGGGCGATTTATCCATTGTAAGAATTTCCAAAAAGAGGTAAGATAATAGATAACAGTTATGCGTTTCTGGAAGGATTACAAATGAAAAAAAATACAACGATCATCGCCACGCTGCTGTTGACTGTGGTTCTGGGAATCGCGTTCGCAGTGACCGCTCAAAACTACTACGCGCTGGAGAAAGAGGCCTGCTTTCGGACGCTCACCAACCACACCGCGCAGCTGGCCGACAAAATCAATGAGGATTTCACCAGAGAGCACGATCACCTGGAGTTCATCGCCCGGGTGATCGGTCAGTTTGAGACGTCTGAAACCGGAGATGTGTCAAAAATTCTGACCTCCTACGACAGCTGTGCGGTCATCTCGCGGATTGAGCTTCTGCTCCCCGGCGATAGGATCCTGACCGACGAGGGCAAGCTGATCGACGGAAGCGGCCTCATTTCCTTCGAGGAGGAGGCCAAAAAAGGAGCCCACATGACGGGGCGGACGAACGACCTGATGGATCCGGACCGGATGATCCTGCGGGACTACGTACCGGTCGTAAGCGACGGACAGACCGTGGCCATGCTGTACGGCGTGGTGGAGCTGGATCAGCTCCCCGGCATGTACCACGTGAAGGCGTTTAACAACCGGACACAGGTCTACATCATCGACTGCGCCAACGGCAATTTCCTGATGGACACCTTGCACAGTACGCTCAAAAATGTGGAGGAGATGGATTCCCGCAAGCCGCAATCCGGCTACAGCTTCCAGCAGATGAAAAACGATATTGAGCATTTGCAGTCCGGCAGCACCGCCTTTCTGTCCCAGTCCACGGGAGAATATTTTTACTGCTACTATGAGCCTTTAAAGATCCAGGGCTGGATGCTCATGCTTTCCGTGCCGGAGAGCATCGTCTTCGGGCGCCTCCACTCGTCCATGAGCGTGGCCCTCTACTTAGCGGCCTTCATGGCAGCCGTCCTGGTTCTCTATTTCGTGTGGATGCTGTTCAACATCCGCAGGGAAAACCGGGAGAGGGACAGCCGCCTGCACCAGGTGCAGTATATGTACGATGTGGAGAAGCTTCTGTTCAACGCCCACGTAAAGCCGGCGGACATCGAGAAGGCACTCTGGAAAATCGCGGAGGTGATGACCGCGGACATGGCTTTTTTGCTGCCATTAAACGGCAGCTCGGAGAACTGGAGATACGTGTTCAAGCGCTGCGACGCGAAGCTGACCGACGCAGAGCTGGCCGACGCCGTGGCCCACCTCCAGGGCCGCCTGGAGGACGGCAAGAGTATTCTCACCTACGATCCCGAAAGCCTGGCGGACATCCCTGCGGGGCTGGCCTCCTTCATCCGGCGGCTGGGGCTTCGCAGCCTCGCCGTCGTCCCCATCTCGGACGCCAACGAGGGGCTTGTGGGAATCCTCGGGACCTGCAATATGAAGCAGCGCTTTGAGGACGCCGGACAGCTGGAGTGCGTGGCCATCAGCTTCGCCATGCTGATCCGAAACATCCGGATCTACCAGTCCATGAAAAAGATCGGCATGATGGACGGACTGACCGGGCTGCTCAACCGGAGCAGCTACAGCGCGGATCTGGCCTCCGCGGCGGGCGGCTCATACCGCTCCTTAGCCTGCGTCTACATCGACGCCAACGGCCTCCACGAGATCAACAACCACCTGGGACACGAGGCCGGGGACCGACTGCTGTGCTTTCTGGCCAACCAGATGATGGATACCTTCGGCAGCAACAGCGCATACCGGATCGGCGGGGACGAGTTCGTGGCGATCTGCCGCAATCAGCCCCAAAAGGCCGTGTACCAGAAGGCCGAGTCCGTGCGGCAGGCCATGACGCAGGAGGGATACTATATCTCCCTGGGGGTGGAGTGGCGCGATTTGGACTGCAATATCAACGCCATCGTGAAGGCCGCCGAGGAGAAGATGCAGCAGGACAAGCGCAACTACTACGAGAAGGATCTGCACCAGCGCAAGGTGCGGGAGATGAACCGGCAGCTGGAGCAGATCCTCGTGGAAAAGCGGGATGCGGATGCCTTCCTGTCCGTGATCGCCCCCAACTTCCGCGGGGTTTACTTCGTCAATCTTGACACGGACAGCGTGCGCCACATCTTTATCCCCGACTATTTTGAGGAGATGCTGGAGCAGTCCGATCAGCGGTTCAGCCAGGCCATCCATCTCTACGCCAACCAGGTGATCCATCCCCGGTTCTCCCATGCCTTTGAGGAGCTCTGCTCCTACGAATCCCTGGGGAATCTCCTGGAGGAGGGGATTGTCCCGGAGCTCTGCTACCAGAAAACCAACGGCGCGTGGCTGAAGCTTCAGATTTTCAAGTTCAAAAAGTACCGCCCCGGAAGCCGGGAAACGCTGTGGGTGTTCGAGCCCATCGAGCCGCCGGAGGAAGGGTGATTCAGTCCGCGAAAAGGGAGTGCCGCCCAGCCATCACACATCGATGGCCGGACGGCACTCCCTTATTTTTCTGACCCTGTTACTCCCCGTCCCGGGAGTAAAATGTGAGCAGGTACAGGCCGCAGATTCCCACTAACCCATAGATAATCCGGCTGAACCAGGAGCCGGAACCGAAGATCCAGGACACCAGATTAAAATTGAAAAATCCTATCAGGCCCCAGTTGATGGCGCCGATCAGGCTGACGGTCAGGGCTGTGTAGTCAAGTGCTTTATTTCCCATAGTCATTACCTCCTTTGATATACAGTTACAGTATGTTCCAAAAAGTGGCGGACTATACAAAAAATGCGCACATTGGCGTTTCACGCTCACGCGGTCTTCGGTATCGCGGCCGATTTTCCGGTGTATAACTGGTAATATCTTCCTTTTTCTTCGATCAGCTGGTCGTGGCTGCCGCGCTCGATGATACGCCCCTGCTCCAGGACCATGATGCAGTCGGCGTTGCGGATGGTGGACAGCCGATGGGCGATCACGAAGGTGGTCCGCCCGGCCATCAGCCGGTCCATGCCCTGCTGCACCAGCGCCTCGGTGCGGGTGTCGATGGAGGAGGTGGCCTCATCCAGGATCAGCACCGGCGGATCCGCCACAGCGGCCCGGGCGATGGCTAAAAGCTGCCTTTGGCCCTGGCTTAGGTTTGCCCCGTCGCCGGTCAGCACCGTGTCGTAGCCGTCCGGCAGCCTGCGGATGAATCCGTCCGCGTTTGCGAGCTTCGCGGCTTCCCTACACTCCTCGTCGGTGGCGTCCAGGCGGCCGTAGCGGATATTGTCCATCACCGTGCCAGTGAACAGGTGGGTGTCCTGGAGCACCATCCCCAGTGAGCGGCGCAGGTCCGCCTTGCGGATCTTGTTGATGTTGATCCCGTCGTATCGGATCTTTCCGTCCTGGATGTCGTAGAACCGGTTGATCAGATTGGTGATGGTGGTCTTCCCGGCGCCGGTGGAGCCCACAAAGGCGATCTTCTGCCCCGGGGTGGCGAACAGCTTGATGTTGTGCAGCACGATCTTGTCCTCGTCGTAGCCGAAGTCCACGTCGTTGAAGGTCACGTCGCCCTCCAGCTTGGTGTAGGTGACGGTGCCGTCGGCCTGGTGGGGGTGACGCCATGCCCAGATCCCGGTGCGCTCCTTTGTCTCGGTGAGCGTCCCGTCGGGCAGATATTTGGCGTTGACCAGCTCCACATAGCCGTCGTCGGTCTCCGGCACCTCGTCCAGGAGCTTAAACACCCGCTCCGCCCCGGCCATGGCCATGACGATGCTGTTCATCTGCTGACTGATCTGGGTGACCGGCTGCGTAAAGTTCTTGTTCAGTGTCAGGAAGGACACCAGCGTGCCCAGGGTCAGCCCGGTGTACCCGCCGATCGCCAGGGCCCCGCCGGCCACCGCGCAGATCACGTAGCTGATATTTCCCAGGTTGGCGTTGATGGGCATCATCATGTTGGCGAACTTGTTGGCGTTGTTGGCGCTGTCCCGCAGCTGCCCGTTGATCCGCTTAAAATTCTCCAGGGCCTTCTCCTCGTGGCAGAACACCTTCACCACCTTCTGGCCCTCCATCATCTCCTCAATGTAGCCGTTGACCGCGCCTAAGTCCCGCTGCTGCCTCGCAAAGTACTTGCCTGACTTTCCGCCGAGGCGGGAGGTCACAAATAGCATCACCCCCACCATGACCAGGGTGATCACCGTCAGCGGGATGTTTAAGCTGATCATGCTGACGAGAGCGATGATCAGTGTCATGGAGGAGTTGATCACCTGGGGGATGCTCTGGCTCATCAGCTGACGCAGAGTGTCCACGTCGTTGGTGTAGACCGACATGATGTCCCCGTGGGAGTGGGTGTCGAAATATTTGATGGGCAGGGACTCCATGTGGGTGAACAGCTCCACCCGGAGGTTGCGCATGGTGCCCTGGCTCACGTTGACCATGATCCGGTTGTACCCGTAGGAGCACAGAATCCCCGCGCTGTAGATCCCGGCCAGCTTTCCCAGCGCCACAGCCAACGGGCCAAACTCCGGGTCCGGAGACTTCATCAGCGGCAGAATGTAGCCGTCGATCAGGACCTGCATGAACAAAATCCCCCGCTGGGTGGCCAGAGCCGCCCCCAGGATGCAGGCCACGGCGGCCGCAAAATGGAATTTATAGTGGGCCAGCATATAGCTTAAGACCCGCCCCAGCACCTGAAACGGGTGGTCCGGGCGGCTGCCCGCGCCCCCCTGCATTCCGGGGCGACCGATTCTTCTCACACTCTGCTCACTCATGGCTCTCGCCCTCCTTTCCTTCCGCGGCCGGCTCGTCGAAGTCGCCGCCGCCCTTTGTCTGCGTGTCGTAGATTTCCCGGTAAATGGCGTTGTTTAAAAGCAGGTTTTCGTGGGTGTCAAACCCGTTCACCCGCCCGTCGTCCAGCACCAGGATCCGGTCCGCGCCCTCCACGCTGGAGATTCGCTGGGCGATGATGATCTTGGTGGTCCCGGGGATGTGCTCGGCGAAGGCCGCCCGGATTTTCGCGTCCGTGGCCGTGTCCACCGCGCTGGTAGAGTCATCTAAGATCAGCACCTTGGGGTTCTTTAGCAGCGCCCTGGCGATGCACAGCCGCTGCTTCTGGCCGCCGGACACGTTGGAGCCGCCCTGCTCAATGTAGGTGTCATATCCGTCCGGGAACCGGTTGATAAACTCGTCGGCGCAGGCCAGCCGGCACGCCTCCTTGCACTCCTCCAGGGTGGCGTTCTCGTTGCCCCAGCGCAGGTTCTCCAAGATCGTGCCGGAGAACAGCACATTTTTCTGCAGCACCACGGCCACCTGGTCCCTGAGCGCCTCCAGGCCGTAGCTCCGCACGTCCAGGCCGCCCACCCGGACGCTCCCATCCGTCACGTCGTACAGGCGGCTCACCAGATTCACCAGGCTGGATTTTCCGCAGCCGGTGCCTCCGATGACGCCCACCGTCTCCCCGGAGCGGATGTGCAGGTCGATATCCGTCAAGGTCTCCCCGCCGCTTCCGTGCCGGTAGGAGAAGCTCACGTGGTCAAAGTCGATGGAGCCGTCCGCCACCGTCTCAACCGGGCTCTCCGGGTCCACCAGATCCGGCTCCTCGTTGAGCACCTGGGCAATTCTCCGGCCGCTGGCGGCGCTCATGGTCAGCATGACAAAAATCATGGAGAGCATCATGAGGGACATCAGGATGCTCATGATGTAGCTGAACATGCTGGTCAACTCCCCGGTGGTCAGCTCCCCGCCCACCACGAAGTGCGCGCCGAACCAGGACAGGGACAGCACGCAGCCGTAAACCACAAACATCATCACCGGGTTGTTGAATGCCAGGATGGACTCCGCCTTCACAAACATCCGGTACAGACGGTTCGCCGCATCGGTGAACTTCTCATTCTCATAGTCCTCCCGGACAAAGGCCTTCACCACCCGGATGGCGGACACGTCCTCCTGGATACTGGCGTTTAAATCGTCGTAGCGCTTAAACACCACGTCGAAGATTTTCATGGTGCACCGGACGATGAACACCAGCACACAGCCCAGGACGGCGATGGCCGCCACGAAGATCAGGCTCAGGCGGGCGTTGATCACAAAGCACATGGCCATGCTGCACAGAAGCATGAACGGGGCCCGGACCGCGATCCGAAGGATCATCTGGTAGGCGTTCTGCACGTTGGTCACGTCCGTGGTCATGCGGGTCACCAGCCCTGCGGTGCTGTACTTGTCGATGTTGGAGAACGAATAGTTCTGGATATTCTCATACATCCCATCCCGCAGGTTGCACGCGAAGCCGCTGGATGCGCTGGCCGCGAATTTTCCCGCGAGGGCGCCGCTCATCAGGCTGCAAAACGCAATGGCGAGCATCAGCGCGCCGTACTGGTACACCTTCGTCATATTGCCCGCCTCAATCCCCTTGTCGATGATCTCGGCGGTGATAAAGGGGATGAGCACCTCCATCACCACCTCCAGGGCTGTAAACAACGGGGTCAGGATCGAGTCTCTGCGGTACTGCTTCACCTGGCCCAGTAAGGTCATTATCATAAGTTTGCCTCCTCTTTCACAATAAATTTCAAATTTTCATACATCCGCTGCAGCAGAGCCAGAAGAGACCGCTCCTCCTCCTCCGTGAAGCCGTGGTAAAGCCCTTCCAACAAGCGGTCCGCGGTGCCGTCCAGCTGATCGTTAAGCTTCCACGCCTCCGGAAGAAGGCATATGCGCTTTCGCCGATCATCCTCCGGGTCCGCCTCCACAGTCAGAAGGCCTTTTCCCCTCAGCTTTTTTAGGAGCGCGGTAACCGCCGCCTTGGAGATTCCCAAATCCCGATGCAGGTCCGTGGGGCCCACCTCCTGCCCCGCCCGGCTCATCAGGTAGGCCAGGACGTCGCACTGCGCGGCCGTCACGCCCAGCTCGGTCATGTCCGCGTTGATGTCGGACTCCAGCCCTAGATTCAGTTTCTTTAACAGCCTGAGCGTCCGGCGGACTTCCTGTCGATTCATTCGGATCTCCCCTCTCTCGGCCCGGATGCACATGGCGCGCCGGACCGTTTAGATGTGAACGGTTTGTACATGAACTGTTTTACACCACCCGGACTTGAAAGTGAAATTGAAAAATGTTATCATTAATAAATAACTTCTATTAATTTCGATTTTTTTCTTTTATTATATGGGTTTTTGACAGATTTGCACCGATTGTGAAAACTTTGTGAACACTGAAAACAGGAGGATACGGACCATGAACACAGCCCAACTTGAATGCTTTCTCGCGGTGGCCGAGAACTTAAACTTTGCCCGGGCGGCGGAGACCCTGCACATCACCCAGCCCGCCGTGACCCACCAGATCGCCGCCCTGGAGGCAGAGCTGGCGACAAAGCTGTTTATACGGACCACCCGGTCGGTGAAGCTGACTCCGGAGGGGTGGACCTTCCTGGCCGACGCCAGAAACATCCTGGGCATAACCTACGGCGCCAAGGCCAAGCTGGCCCACCAGTCCAAGGAGGAGATCCGCCACTTCGGCATCGGCGTCCACAGCGCCCTGGAGCTGTCCCTGCTCCCGCCGGTGTTAGAAAAGCTTCGCCTGGCGTACCCCCGCGTGCACCCGGACTTAAAGCTGATCCCCTTCCGCGCCCTGCAGAACCTGCTGGACGAGGAATCCATCGCGGTGATGATGAGCTTTCGCGCGGAGAACACAAAAAAGGAGCCGGGCACCTTCCTCGAACTGCTGAAGGTACCCGTCTCCTGTGTTCTCGCCCCCGATCATCCCCTGGCGGGGCGAAGCTCTGTCCGCTTAAAGGAGCTGCGCCGGGGCGGCATGATCCTCTGCGAGCCCGGCAAAAATCCCGCCGCCATCGCCCGCGTCCAGGGCCTGCTTTTGGGCTTTCACCCGCCGGAGGACCTATATTTCACGGAAAATCCGGTCTGCGCCCTGGCCATGGTCCGGGCGGGCCTGGGCTTTACGCTGCTGCCCGATCTGGCCCCCATGCAGCTGCCCGGGCTGTCCTACGTGCCGGTGGAGGACACGGAGGAGCTGTCCTACGGATTGTACTATAAAACCCTGGGGGACCGGCCGGTGTTAAAGGACTTTATCCGTTGGATGCAGGAGCTCTGCGGCAAAAAACCGGACGCTTAGGGCTTCATCCCCACGCCGCCCTGGATGAACAGCGTGTCGCCGGTTATGTACTTGGCGTCGTAGCTGGCCAGGAACACGCACACCTTGCCGATGTCCTTCTGGGCGTCCCCGTAGCGCCCCAGCGGGATCTCATCCAGGTTCTTCTTAAACATCTCCGGGTTCTCCCTGCCCCACTCGGCCAGCTTGTCGGTCATCACTAACGGAAGCACGATGTTCACATTGATGTCGTAGGGGCCCCACTCGTTGGCCGCCACGCGGGACATCCCGCGGATGCCCTCCTTGGCCGCCGCGTAGGAGCTCTGGCCCGGCTTTCCGGATATGCCCGCGCCGGAGGCAAAGTTGATCACGGAGCCCTTGCTTTCCTTTAAGTAGGGGAACGCGTACTTCATGTAGAAGAACGTGGCGTACAGGCCGGAGTAGATGGCCTTGTCGAAGTCCGCCTGGGTGTGCTCCACCAGCGTGAGGCCGGAGGCGGAGGTCTGTGCGCTGTTGATCAGCACGTTCAGCTTTCCGAAGTGCTCTGCGCCCTTCTCCACGGCCGCCTTCACCTGGTCCTCCTTGGCGCCGTCCGCCACATAGGTGAACACCTCAGTGCCAAAGTCCTCCTCCAGCTCCTTCTTGGTCCGCTCCATTCCCTCCGGGAAAATATCCGTCAGGATCATCTTCGCTCCCTCGTCCGCGAACGCCCGGGCCACGCCCCTGGCGATTCCGCCGCCGCCCCCTGTCAACAGAACCACACGGTCTTCCATTCTTCTCAGATGCTGCATAGCGATTCCTCCTCTTTCTCTGCCGTTTTTCTTGTATCGACGTTTTAAATGGCTATGAGATCGGAAGAGCACCCGTCTGAACTCCAGTCACTGACGTC